>NZ_ACQT01000638.1 GCF_000175235.1 Acidovorax delafieldii 2AN
GCGGGCGCATGGCCTCGGCCGGTGCCAGACGCACGGTGGCGCCGATGGCGCTGAGCGTGCCCAGCAGGGCCGTGGTGCCCGTCACACCTGCGCCCACCAGAATCAGCCACGGAGCAATGCGGTGCTCGAACACGGGAAAGAAGAAAAACTCGGCATACAGCCCGGTCAGCATCGTGCCCAGCCAGTTGCCCAGCGCCACCCCCAGCGCCAGCCCCACCACCACGATCACCGACACCAGCTTGAGGTAGTGCGCGGCAATGGCGGCATTGGCGTAACCCAGCGCCTTGAGCGCGGCGATCTGCTCACGCTGCGTGGCCACCAGGCGCGACAGCACCACGTGCAGCAAAAAGGCCGCCACGGCCAGAAAGATGGCCGGCAGCAGGGTGCCCATCACGCGCTGCTCTTTGATTTCGTTGTCCAGCATGGCGTGCGATGCCTGGTCTTCGCGGCCCCGGGCATCGCGGCCCCCATAGGGCGCCAGCAGGCGCGAAAGGCCGCCCAGCGCGG
>NZ_ACQT01000637.1 GCF_000175235.1 Acidovorax delafieldii 2AN
GGCCGCGCGGCGCAGGCGCAAAGGCCAGCCAGGGGCCTGACGCCATGCCCGTGCGCCAGCGGCTTTGGCAAGAACTGGACATGCTGTGCCGCCTGGGGCTCGGGCTGGCACCCATCGCGCCCGACGTGTGCGCACTGCTGCGCGCGCTCGTCGGCGCCGATGCGGCGGCGCTGTTCTGGATGGACGGCAATGGCCAGCCCGCGGGCTTTCACCATGAAGACTCGCCCACCAGCGTCAGGAACCTGTTCCTCAACGAACCCCACCTCTTCACGGGCGCTGGCGAGACCAACATCCCCACCCTCGCCCAGCCCAACGGTCCGCGCACAGGCCGGCTACTGGCGCCCGGGGCCCAGTACTTCCGCTCCAACAGCTACAACCTGCTGGTGCGCGCCAATGGCCACCACCACACCCTGGACCTGCGTGTGGAAGCGCTGGGCCGCACGCGTGCGGTGGTGGGGCTGTTTCGCCCGCCGGGCCCGGTTTCAGCGACGCGCAGGCCGCCCTGCT
>NZ_ACQT01000636.1 GCF_000175235.1 Acidovorax delafieldii 2AN
ATCCAGCGTTTCGGCGTTGATGCGCCACTGGATGGCATGGCCCTGCGCGCGCGGCGGCTGCGCCGGGTCCAGGCCCAGGCCCTGCAGGTGGCGGCCGGCCGCCAATGCAATCTGCGCCTGCACCAGGTCCACGCCCGTCACCTCCTCGGTGATGGTGTGCTCGACCTGCAGGCGCGGGTTGCATTCGATGAAGACGTAGGGCAGATCGCTGGACGCCAGATCCACCAGGAACTCGAAGGTGCCCAGGCCCTCGTAGCGCACTTCGCGCGCCATGGTCAGGGCGTCCTGGATGATGCGCTGGCGCAAGGCCTCGGGCAGCGACGGGCTGGGCGCGATCTCCACCAGCTTCTGGAAGCGCCGCTGCAGCGTGCATTCGCGCTCGCCCAGGGCGATCACGTCCGCACCGTCGCCCAGCACCTGCACCTCGATGTGGCGGGCGTTCACCATCAGGCGCTCGACGTACACGCCCGCCACGCCGAAGGCGGCCTGCGCCTCACGGCCGGCAGGTC
>NZ_ACQT01000635.1 GCF_000175235.1 Acidovorax delafieldii 2AN
TGCGCCTGCCCGACGAGCGCCAGCCCGCCGTCTCGCTGCTCTGGCGCAACGCGGCCCAGCCCCGCTTCGAGGCCCTGCTCATGCACCCGCAGACGGGCGAAAAGCTTGAGGTCCGCGACACCATGGGGGGCGACTTTTTTTACCGCTTCCATTACGAACTGCGCACCGCATCCAAGGGCCGGTGGGTGGTCGAAGGCCGCTGGGTGGTGGGCGGCGCCACGCTGCTGATGTTCATCGCATTGCTCACGGGCATTGTCACGCACCGGCGCATCTTCAAGGACTTCTTCACCTTCCGGCCCGGCAAGGGTGGGCAGCGTGCCTGGATGGATGCACACAACGTCACCGGCGTGCTGGTGCTGCCGTTCTACCTGCTCATCACCTTCAGCGGACTGATGATCTTTCACACGCTGTACATGCCGGCCGGCATAGCCGCTGCCTACCCCGGCGCCGAGGGCGATGCCGGCACCGACACGCAGGCCTACTTCGCCGATCTGCACGGCGAACAACCCGCGCGCCGTG
>NZ_ACQT01000634.1 GCF_000175235.1 Acidovorax delafieldii 2AN
GCCGTGGCGGCACCGTGAACGGCATCGCCTGCCCGCTGGGCGCGCATTACCTGCCCGTGCCGGGCGACGCGGCGCGCGAGGTGCAGGACCTGCTGGAAGAGCTGGGCCTGCGCCAGCGCGTGGCGGGCCGCTGGCAATACGACGAGCGCCATCTGTGCCACAGCCCGCAGGAGCGCCTGTTCTTCCAGGGCGAATGGCAGGAGGGCCTGCTGCCTGTGCAGGGCGTGCCGGATACCACGCTGGCGCAATACCGGCGCTTCGCCGGTCAGGTCGAGGCGCTGGGCAAGGCCGCGCGCTTCACCATGCCCATGCTCAAGGGATTTGATACAAAAAGGCCGCTGGCGCCCGTCCAACAAGCGCTGGACGCTCTTGTTTTTGATGACTGGCTGGCCCGCGAGGGGTTTGACGACCCGCACCTGCGCTGGTACCTCGACTACTGCTGCCGCGACGACTATGGCGCCGGCACGGCGCGCGTGTCGGCCTGGGCCGGCATCCACTACTTCGCCAGCCGCCACGGCTTCC
>NZ_ACQT01000633.1 GCF_000175235.1 Acidovorax delafieldii 2AN
CAAGCCACGAACGCACGACGCGAGCGGAGCTTTCCGCCCCGGCCATGCCGCGCCGTCCCGGCCCCGACGCGGCCGCCCCGCGCGGCTTCACCCTGATCGAGGTGCTGGTGGCGCTGGCCATCGTGGCCATCGCCCTGATGGCGGGCCTGCAGGCCACCACCGCCCTCACGCGCAATGCGCTGCGCCAGTCCGACATCGTTCTGGCCCAGTTGTGCGCCGAGAACGAACTGGTCAAGGCGCGCCTGTCGCGCCAGATGCCAGGGGTGGGCGACAGCACCCAGCCCTGCGAGCAGGCCGGGCGCCGCTTCGACGTGGCCGTGATCGTGCGCCCCACGCCCAACCCCAGCTTCCGCCGCGTGGACGCGCAGGTGTTCGACGGCGGGTACTCGGTGCTGCGCCTGTCCACCATCGTGGGGCGCTACTGACATGCAGGGCCTGTTTTCCCTGTTCGCATGCGGCGCGGCAGCCCGGCCCGGCAATGACGTCCGGGGCGGCTGTGCGCACGCACAGGCCCGGACGGGCCGCCGAGCCCT
>NZ_ACQT01000632.1 GCF_000175235.1 Acidovorax delafieldii 2AN
GGTGCGGCCGGTGCGCAAGCGCGCCCTGCTGACGGGGACGGGCAACACTGAGCGGCACGGGGCATCGGAAATCATTTTGAGCATCAAATGGGGCGCAGGCGCTTGTGCAGCAATCTCCATCAGCTATTAATAGCAGAGCACTCCAGGGACCGATCCATGAAAGGGCTGCACCGCTGCTGGCAGCGGCCCACGACGGCGCAGCGTGTGCTGGCCAGGGCCCCGGCCGGTAAAATCGCCGTCCCTGCATTGCACCCCGCCCGATAACCACGGGCCGCAAGACCATGATCCGCCTCTCCGAACTCCGGCTGCCGCTGTCCGCACTACCGTCCGATCCCGACACCCAGCCCGAAGCCGCCTTGCGCGCCCTTGCCGCCCGCACACTGGGACTGGCGGACGACGCCGACATCACGGCACTGCACGTCTTCAAGCGCAGCTTTGACGCGCGCAAGGCCGACCTGCTGGCGGTGTACATCGTGGACCTGGCCCTGGCCGGCGCAGCCCAGGAAGCCGCCCTGCTCGCGCGCCACGCGGCCG
>NZ_ACQT01000631.1 GCF_000175235.1 Acidovorax delafieldii 2AN
CGTGGGCTATGCGGTGCCGGGCGCGGTGATCGTGGTCGGCCTGCTGCTGCCTGTGGGCTGGCTGCAGGCACGTGTTCCGCAGTGGGGCGTGGGGGCGCTGGTCACCACCACGGCTGTGGGCATCGTGTGGGCTTACCTGGTGCGGTTCTGCGCCGTGGCCCTGCAGTCGGTGCAGAGCGGCTACGCCCGCATTCCCGTGAGCCTGGACGACTCGGCGCGCATGCTGGGCGCGGGCAGCGGCCGGCTGATGGCCCGCGTGCACTGGCCCCTGCTGCGGCGCTCCACGGCCGCTGCAGCGCTGCTGGTGTTCGTGGATGTGATGAAGGAACTGCCCGCCACCATGGTGCTGCGCCCCTTCAACAGCGACACCCTGGCCGTAGTCGCCTACCAGCTGGCGCGCGACGAACGCCTGGGCGAGGCCGCGTTGCCCTCGCTGGCGCTCGTGGCGGTGGGGCTGGTGCCGGTCATTCTGCTCAGCCGCACGCTGCGCGCACGCCACTGAAGGCGCGCGGCGCGGGCGCTGCCGCCACGGTGCT
>NZ_ACQT01000630.1 GCF_000175235.1 Acidovorax delafieldii 2AN
CAGGGCTGGCGCCAGCGCCACCCACCACAGCAGCGCCAGCGCTACCAGGGCACCAGCGGCCAGGACGAGTTGCTGCTCGCGCGGTGCAAGGGCCTTCCATCGCGCGTGCAGGGGAGAGGGGTCTTCATGGGGTTGCCTCCGCGCGCAGCAGCAGGCTGCCATCGTCCATGCGTGCGCCGTACCCGGCGGCCTGCAGCCGTGAAAAAACGGCGGCCTGTTCTTCGGCGGACAGGGTGATGCCGCGCAGGCGCAGTTCGCCGGGCGTGAATTCAAGGGCGCCAGGTAGCTGGCCTTCGGGCAAGGCCGCGCCGGCCGCGGCCAGCAGGGGCTCGAGGTCGCGCGGCGACACGCTCCCGGCAGCCTGGCGCAGCGTGGCCAGTTCGCGCTCCATCTGGACCGGGGCGTCCACCACGACCTGGACCTTGGGGAAGGTCTGGGTGAGCGCACTGCGCACGCCCGCCTGTTTCGCGGCCAGGGCACCGCGTTCCTGCCAGGCCCATGCGTTCAGGCCGACAAGGTGCGCGGCCACGAGCAGGCCC
>NZ_ACQT01000629.1 GCF_000175235.1 Acidovorax delafieldii 2AN
CTCATGCTGGCTGGGGGGCGTACGCATCGGCAAATGGGCGCGCACGGCCCACAGCCCACGGCCTGCAGCGCCCCGGCCCAACCTGCGGCGCGGCTGGCGTCAAAACTCGCTGTGCCAGCGCAGCGAATAGACCTGCACCGGCCCCCGGTCGCGGTTGTAGCCGGGGTGCACAAGGTGCTGAACCCCCAGCGAAAATGCCGACTGCAGCGTGCCCGCTGGGGTGGCCACGCCGGGCAGGGCCCAGCGGTAGTAGGCCTCGAGCACGTGCTCGGGGCCATAGTTGAGCCGACCGTCGCCCAGAAAGAAGCCCTGTCCCCCCGCCGCCAGGTAGCTGCGGTGCGGCCCAGAAAGGCCGTTGGCCGCCCATGCCAGGCCCCAGCGGTCGTTGCCCCGGCCCCAGGCGGCGCCAGAGAACTGGCCGCCCAGCGAGAACTGGCGGTCGATTTCGGTAAAGGCATAGGTCTCGGCCTGGCCGCTGTTGCGGCTGGCCCGCAGGAACAGCCCTGCGTCCTCACCCAGGGGCGCCTCCAGGGTCACGCCCCAGCC
>NZ_ACQT01000628.1 GCF_000175235.1 Acidovorax delafieldii 2AN
CACCCGGCGCCCCGGCGCCCCGCAAGGCCTGATGCCAGGGATGCCGCAATCGCAGGATGCGCGGGCCCGCCTGGCGGCGCGCATTGACGCAGCGCTGCCGCAAACGCAGTGCACGCGTTGCGGCTATCCCGACTGCGCCAGTTACGCGCAAGCCATTGCCCAGGGCCAGGCGGCCATCAACCAGTGTCCGCCCGGTGGAATGGAGGGCGTGGCGCGGCTGGCGGCCATCACGGGCCTGACCGCCCTGCCCCTCAATCCCGAGCATGGCGTAGAAGCGCCGCGCAACGTGGTGTACATCGACGAAAACTGGTGCATTGGCTGCACCCTGTGCATCAAGGCCTGCCCCACCGATGCCATCGTGGGCGCCAACAAGCTCATGCACACCGTGCTGGAAAGCCACTGCACGGGCTGCGAGTTGTGCATTCCTGTGTGCCCCGTGGACTGCATCCAGATCGAGAACGCCAGCGGCGGCGCAACGGGCTGGGCTGCCTGGTCCCAGCCACAAGCCGATGAGGCACGCCGGCGCTACGCGGCCCGCCAGCAGCGCCTGGCGC
>NZ_ACQT01000627.1 GCF_000175235.1 Acidovorax delafieldii 2AN
TGGGCGGCCGACACATCGGGCCGGCGCGCCAGCACGGTGCCCGGCACACCCGGAGGTATCACCGGCAGAGCGGCATCGGTGTTGGCGGCCGGCAGCACAAAGCTGCCCGCCACCTCGCCCGTCAGCACGGCCAGGGCGTTGGTCAGCAAGGCCTGCTGGCGCTGCAACGCCAGTACCTCGGATTCGGTGGCGGCCACTTCGCTTTGCACGCGTGCCACGTCCAGCTCGGCCACATCGCCGGCCTGCTCGCGCCGCTGCGTGAGATGCAACGTGCTCTGGTAGGCCGCCAGGCTTTCCTGCACCAGCACCTGCTCGGCCTGCGCGGAGCGCAACTGCAGATAGGTCTGGGCCACGTCGGCCTGCACCATCAGGCGCGCACTCTGCAAGAGGGCTTCGCTGGCAGCGGCATCCAGCCGTGCGGCATCGCTGGCCTGCGAGAGCCGACCGAACAGGTCCGGCTCGTACGAGGCAGAAAGGCCCACGGTACCCAGCGTTGCGGGAGCGCTGGAACCCGTGGCGCTGGCACCCGCCTGGCGCGTGACGCCCGCCGACGCCCCC
>NZ_ACQT01000626.1 GCF_000175235.1 Acidovorax delafieldii 2AN
CGCGGCATGAGCTGCGACATGATGCCGCCACCCGATGACGCCGGCTGCGCCGCTGCCCCTGCCGCAACAGCCGGGGTGAAGCGCAGCGAGGTGTTGGGCACCAGCAGCACATCGTTGCGCTCGGTGGAAGTGATGGTGGCCGCCGCCGTCATGCCGGGGCGCAGGCTCAGGTCGGTGTTGTCCACCTCCAGCCAGGTGATGTAGGTGACCACGTTGTCGGTCTTGGTCGATCCGAACGACACCCGCGTGACCTTGGCCGGGTAGCGGCGCGATGGGTAGGCGCTCACGGTGAAGCTGGCCTTCTGATCAACCTTCACCGAGCCCACGTCGGCCTCGTCCACGTTCACGTCCAGCCGCAGCCGCGTGAGGTCTTCGGCCAGCGTGAACAGCGTCACGGCCTGCAGCGACGCGGCCACGGCGTTGCCGGGCTCAACCGAGCGGGTCAGCACCACGCCGTCGATGGGCGAGCGGATCGAGGCCTTGGAGAGGTTGGTGACGTCGGTGGAAAGCGCCGCCCGCGCGTCGTCCACCGAGGCCCGGGCGCTGGCCTCGTCGGCCTGCGCG
>NZ_ACQT01000625.1 GCF_000175235.1 Acidovorax delafieldii 2AN
CGGCCGCCCAGGCGGCGGTGCTGGCGGCGCAGGCGCGCGTGGGTGTGGCGCAGAAGGCATGGTTCCCGGCCGTCACGCTCACCGGCAGTGCCGGCCACGCATCGCCCGAGCTGGGCGACCTGTTCAAATGGTCTGCCCGTGCGTGGGGCGTGGGGGCCTTGCTGTCGTTGCCCTTGTTCGATGGTGGCCAGCGCAACGCCCAGATCGAAGGCGCCAAGGCGCGGCTCGAAGCCGCCATGGCCGATCACCGCGGCCAGGTGCTGAACGCCTTCCGCGACGTGGAAGACCAGCTCACATCGCTGCGCCTGCTGTCGGGCCAGGCGCAGGCGCAGGCACGGGCCGTGACGGCGGCGCACCGCGCCACGCAGTTGTCCGACGCACGCTACCGCAATGGCCTGGTGAGCCAGCTGGAGCTGCTGGATGCGCGCCGCAGCGAGCTGCGCAACCGTCGCCAGGAACTGCAGGTGCGCACCGCGCAGTACATGGCCACCGTCGGCCTGATCCGCGCGCTGGGCGGGGGCTGGGGCGATGCTCCGGCCCAGGTGGCGGCGGCCGCGCAATAGCCT
>NZ_ACQT01000624.1 GCF_000175235.1 Acidovorax delafieldii 2AN
GGCGGGGCATTCGCGCGCAATGGCCAGGGCTTCGTCCCGCGTGACGCAGTCGAGCAAGAAGAAGCCTCCCACCATTTCCTTGGTCTCGGCAAAAGGCCCGTCCACCAGCCGTGCCTGGCCCTCGCGCACCTGCAGCCGCACCGCCTGCTCGGTGGAAGCGAGCGACTCGCTGGCGCGCAGCACCCCGCGCGCGCGCAGGCCATCGCCGAAACGCTGCATGCGGGCATAGGCTTCCTGCCCCCCGGCCAGCCCGCGCTCGGCCCTCTGGCCGTGGGGGTTCCATGATCAGCAGCATGTAAGGCATGGGGGTCTCCGGGAGGTGGGGCGCAAAGGCCGGATTCTAGGCACGCGCGGGTGGCCCCGCGCGTCACCGACAGCGGGGCCGCCCACGGCGTTGCCTGGGTTGTGGTGGCCCGCACTGGCCAAGGGAGCACCGGTCGTCCCGCACTGCCCTGGCCAGTACAAAGGGGGAGGGTGAGATGTGCGGAGACAGCAGCGCACCCGCGCTGGCGGCGCCCCGAACTCTGCCAGCGGTATCAGAACACCGGCCGGCCCGGCGTGCGCAGGGCCTGGGC
>NZ_ACQT01000623.1 GCF_000175235.1 Acidovorax delafieldii 2AN
CGCGCCGGGCACCGCCGCCGCACGGCCCTTGTCGGCCGGCGCCGCTGCCGTACCGCAGGCATGGCAAAAGAGGGAGAAGGCGCTCTTGCGGGTATGGCAGTGGCCGCAGCGGTCGAACAGGCCGATGCCGCAGTGGGGGCAGAAGTCGACCGACTCGTTCTTCAGGTCCACGGGGCGCTCGCAACCGGGGCACACGTTCTTGGCCAGGCGTGCCAGGGCCACGTCGTAGCCCAGTTCCTTGCGGCGTTCCTGGTCGGGCAGCGATTCGGCCTGCTTTTGCCGCTCGAGGTAACGGTTCAGCGCCAGGATGGCGTAGCGCCCCACCAGCGCCGTGATGATGATGCCCACCACATAGCGCACATAGCCGCCATAGCTGGGCAGGAATGGCACCAGCTCGACAAAGAAGGCAAACAGCGCGAAGAAGATGAAGCCCCACACAAAGGGCCACCAGGTGCTCTTGCGCTTCTTGACGAACAGCCAGCCCGCCACCACCAGCAGGGGCAGCGTGAGCGCCAGGCGGTACAGGAACACGCGCAGCTCGACCTTGCGGCGCTCGGCGTTGAGCTTCTTGTAGC
>NZ_ACQT01000622.1 GCF_000175235.1 Acidovorax delafieldii 2AN
GGTGCACCGCCGCGCCGCCCTCAGATCGCTTCCAGAAACTGCCGCAGCGCGGGGCTCGGGTCGCTGTTCCAGACCAGGTGCGTGCGGTTCTGGCGCAGCGGTTCAGGCAGCGGGTGCTGGCAAATGTCTTTCGCGGCGTGCAGGGCGCCCAGCAGCGAGGCGGGCACGATGCCGCAGCCCGTGCCGGCGGCCGCGCAGGCAATGATGGCCTGGTAGCTGGCCAGCTCCATCACGCGCTCGGGCCGCGTGCCGTCGAGCGCGAACCATTCCTCCAGCCGCTTGCGGTACGAGCAGCCCTGCGCAAAGGCCAGGATGGTGCTGGCGTCGAGGTCGGTGGCGCGCCGCACGGGTGCGTGCCGCTTGGCGGTGACGAGCACCAGCTCTTCCTCGAAAACGATGCGCGACTTCAGCTCACCCACGGTGAAGGGCTCGCCCACGAAGGCGGCGTCCAGCGCGTAGTCGGCCAGCTTGCGCAGCAGCAGGGCGGTGGTGCCGGTCTGCAGTTCGATGCCGATATCGGGCTGGCGCTGGTGGAAGCGGGCCAGCAGCTGGGGCAGGCGGCTGCCCGCCGTGCTTTCCATCGACCCCAGG
>NZ_ACQT01000621.1 GCF_000175235.1 Acidovorax delafieldii 2AN
GGCGCGCAGGTAGAACGCTCGGCTGTGGCTGAGCTTGAAGTGGGCTACCTGCAGCTTGGTGCGCACGCCGGCGAGAACAGCCCAGTCCTCGCTCCAGTCGAACTGGAAGGCCTCACCCGGACCGAAGGCCAGGGGAACGAAGGTGCCGCGGCCAGTGGTCTGCTGGGCCACAAGGCGCTGCTCGTGCCAGAGGCGGGCAAAGGCCGCTACGCGGTTGTAGGAGCCGCCATAACCGAGCGCCTGCAGATCCACGTACATCTGCTTGACGGTGCGGCGCTGCTTGCGGGATCGGCCAGCTTCCGTCTTGAGCCAGCCAGCGAGCTTCAAGGCGAAGGGATCGAGCTTGGATGGACTGACCCGCTTGGCATAGTGCGGCTCGGCCTCGCCTACGCGCAGGTACTTGCGGATGGTGTTGCGCGAGAGGCCCGTGCGGCGGGCTATCTCCCGGATGGACAGCTGCTCTCGCAGGGCCCAGCGCCTGATGACACTCAGTGTTGCCACGTCTATCACTCCTGGTCTCCTGCTGCTCAGCAAAGCAGCAGGTTAGGGTTAGTACGTGGGTCAGGTTTGGATGGAAATCCCGGGGGTTAG
>NZ_ACQT01000620.1 GCF_000175235.1 Acidovorax delafieldii 2AN
GCCGGGGGGCAAGGGGGGCGGGGGCACCTCGGGGGCCGGGTACACCAGCACCTGGGCGGCGGGGCGCCAGTAGGTCCAGACACGGAAGGTGCCCAGGGGAAAGCGTGTCTCGGCCATCAGGGTGGGGACACGGTGCAGGCCGCGGCGCGCCGGGCGGAATGCCACCTGCACGCTGGCGCTGCCTTGCGCGGGCACGTCGGTGACCGCCCAGTCGTGCTGGGTGCCGTGGCCGTGCACCGACAGGGCGATGCCGTGGCGTGGGGTGTTCCGGTCGCTGAAAAGCTGCACGTCGAAGGCGGTGCGGCCGCCCAGGAAGTGGGGATCGGGTGCCTTGAGCCGCAGGGTGAGCCCGCGCAGCGTGGCGTGGCACAGGTGCATGCCCGCCACCGCGCTGCCCGCCAGCAGGAAGGTCAGCAGGTAGCCCAGGTTGAGCTGGTAGTTGATCGAGGCCACCAACAGCACCAGCAGCGTGAAGGCCAGCATCCAGCCCGCACCGGTGGGCAGGATGTACACGTTGCGCTGTGTGAGCGTGAGGGTGTCGGCCAGCGGCAGGCGTGCCTCCCACCAGCGCTGAAAGCGCGCGCGCACCAAAGCTTGCGGGCTGG
>NZ_ACQT01000619.1 GCF_000175235.1 Acidovorax delafieldii 2AN
CGCCCACGCCGGTGCCGCCATGGCCCGGCTGGGCGAAGCGGCCACGCTGCAGCGGCGCCAGCACGCCATGTACAAAGGAGGGCGCAGCTACTGATGCCAGCAAAAATGGCACGCCGCCCCTAAAATCGACACATGGCCCCAATACCCGCCTCTGCGCCCGCTCCGTCAGAGGGCCATCCCGCCCCCATCGCTCCCGTCCCCCCTGCGGCGCCCGCCGACGATTTCATCTTCGTGAAGATCCCGGTCGCGCGGCGCGAGGGCACCGACCCCCTGCACCGGCGCGAAGACACCATCGACCAGATGCTGCGTGCGCGCGGCCTCGGCCTGGTGGTGGGCTGGGGCGATTCGCTGGGTGCGCCTCGGGCCGACGGCCAGCGGCCCACAGCCTACATCCGCATCGACATCCGCGTGAACGACCTGCAGGTGGCCCGCTGTGAACTGCGGGCCCTGCTGCCCACGCTGGGCGCGCCGGCGGGCACCGAAGTGCACTACACCCTGCAAGGCCGCAGCCTGCTGGACATGGCGGACAGCACCGGCTGGCAGTTGGAGCAGGCCCTGCCGCAAGTCCAGGGCCGCCTGCACCGCTGACGTGCCCCGCCGCATGGGC
>NZ_ACQT01000618.1 GCF_000175235.1 Acidovorax delafieldii 2AN
AGTGCAGCAGGGCGCGTGCGGCCTCGTCAGCCACGTCGATGCGCTGGCCCGGCAGCCCCACCAGCACCACCCACGCGGGTGCTGGCAACGCCAGGGGCAGGGGCTCGAGCCCCGCCAGCAGCACACCCACCGAACTCGGCAACTGCGCCGTGGGGCTGGCGAAATGCAGCGCAAAGCGTGGCGGCCGGCCCTGTGCCTGCAGTGCCTGGTTGGCGATGCGCAGCGCCTCGGCGGGGCCGGCCCAATCGAGCACGAGGCTGCCGGGCAGCAGCGCAAAATAGACGTGGATGAGCGGCGTGTGCGGGTTCAGGGCTGGGGCGTCCATGGCGTGTCCATCTGGCGGGCGGTGCGCTCGGCCAGCGTCAGGCCGGCCAGGCGCGCGACCAGGTGCAGGCACATGTCGATGCCGGCGCTGATGCCCGCCGACGTGACCCGCGCCCCCCTGGTCCACCCAGCGCACATTTTCCTGCACCGCCAGCCGCGGAAACTGCCTGCGCAGGTCGGCAATGTCCTCCCAGTGGGTGGTGACCGGCCCGTCCACCAGCACCCCTGCCTGCGCCAGGATGAACGCGCCGGTGCACACCGAGGCACTGATCTGCGCCCCGCG
>NZ_ACQT01000617.1 GCF_000175235.1 Acidovorax delafieldii 2AN
CGGACGCACCAAGCCGCAGCGCCTCAGGGAGGTGTCCTCTGGTCATTTCCAGAAATCCTTTCGGCACAGCCCGCGCACGGCGCAGTAGTCGCACACCGAGCCTTCACCCAGGGCGGGCATCGGGGCGCCTGCGGCCATGCGGGCAAAGTCGTGCTGGATGCCCTCCACCAGCAGGTCGCGCAGGTGCACCACCGCTTCCTGCTCGTGCATCTGCGTCTCGCCGCGCTCGCCCACGTTCACGTAGGCTGCGCGCAGCGTGTCGTGGCTGAGCAGCGCGGCATAGAACGCGAGCTGGGTGTCCTCGGCCCCGGCGCCGATGCGCTTCTTGGTGACCGCGTCGTTCTCGGTCTTGTAGTCGATGACCAGCGGCGTGGGCTCGCCCGTGGAAGACACGGCATCGATGCGGTCGATGGTGCCCACCAGTTGCAGGGCCCCCAGCGGCTGGCGGGTCTGCACCTCGGCCTGGCGGAACACCGCCCCGGTCTTTTCGTGCTGCGCCAACCAGCGCAGATAGCCGTCGCGCACCTGCGGCCAGCCTGCGGCAAACGGCAGGAAGTCGCCCTCGGCCAAGCCCTGCTGCTGCGTGACGGCGCGCGCGGCGTTGTCCATGC
>NZ_ACQT01000616.1 GCF_000175235.1 Acidovorax delafieldii 2AN
TGCAGCAGCGGCACCTCGGGGCTGCCCAGCGCCAGGCTGTAACCGAAATAGTCCCCGCTTTCACGCAGCGGCAGGCCCACGGCGGCCAGTTGCCGGTGGAACGCATCGGGCGTGACCATGACCAGCGTGCGCACCGCCGGCACGTTGAGCGAGGCCGCCAGGGCCGTGCGCACCGACACCCAGCCCTTGAACTGGCGGTCGTAGTTCTGCGGGATATACAGGCCGCCGGCCGTGGCGATCTGCGCGGGCGAGTCATCGACCAGAGAGGCCGCCGTGAGCCGCCGCTGTTCCATCGCCTGCGCGTAGAGAAACGGCTTGAGGGTGGAACCCGGCTGGCGCAAGGCCAGCACGCCATCGACCTCGCTGGCCTGGCTGAGCGGGCCCGACGAACCTACCCACGCCAGCACTTCGCCCGTGGCGTTGTCGAGCACGAGCACGGCGCCGTCCTCCACATGGCGGCCCTGCAGTTCGCGCAGGTGCTGCGAAAGGGTCTGCACGGCAACACGCTGCAGCGGCGCACGCAGGGTGCTGGCAACGCGTGCGGGCCACCCGCTGTCGGCCGCATCGGGGGTAGGCTCCGCGCCTTCTGCCAGCGCCCGCTGGCGCAGCAGGTGGCGG
>NZ_ACQT01000615.1 GCF_000175235.1 Acidovorax delafieldii 2AN
TCAGGCCGCCACCACCCAGGGGGCCATGCCGGCTCCCCCGCACGCGCCGCCCGTTCAGCGCAGTGACCGCCTGCATGCGGTACACGTGGCGCTGTACCTGGCGCGCGGGCCGCCCTCCGCCTAAGGGCTTGCCTTTGGGCGGCCCGCCCGCCCAGCCCGCAACGGGCGCCGTCGCGTTGCCGTGATCGGCCGGGCCGGTCGACCACGCCTTTGGGCCGCTGACAAAGGCCGGCATCTGGGATGCGCCGTTGCCTGGCGTGCCGGTGCCCAGCCGCGGCAGCGCCCAGGTCACATCGACGCGGGTCTTTCCGAAATTGCTCTTTGTTTCATAGCAGCTTGCGCACATACAGCAAGCGCGTGAGGCCATTTTTATTCAATTTTGTGTCCATCGGGCACAAAGCCGTGCCCCCGCGCCCCTACGGACGGCGGGCACGCATCCATTGCGAATCGACACCATGAACAAGCTCCTCTTTGCCCTCCACCGCCCGGCACCCCGGCGTCTGGCGCTGCACCCGGTCGCCCTGGCCGCCTTTGTCGCGCTGGGCGGATCCGGCCTGGCCCAGGCACAGACGCCTCCACAGGCCGCTGCCGTTGCCGAGCCGCCCAGCCTTCCCTCCGTCACCG
>NZ_ACQT01000614.1 GCF_000175235.1 Acidovorax delafieldii 2AN
GGGGCTGCCAGTGCCGCCTCGATGTCGCCCGCCAGCCGGGCGGGCGCCTCCTGCGGCGCATAGCGGCGCACCACCTTGCCGTCCCGGCCCACAAGGAACTTTGTGAAATTCCACTTGATGGCCTTGCTGCCCAGCAGGCCTGGGGCCTCGGCCGTGAGCCACTGGTACAGCGGCGCGGCCTGGGGGCCGTTGACGTCGATCTTGGCCATCATGGGAAAGTCCACGCCGTAGTTGCGCTGGCAGAAACTGGCGATCTCGTCGTTGCTGCCCGGGTCCTGGTGGCCGAACTGGTTGCACGGGAACCCCAGCACCACCAGGCCCTGGTCGGCATACCGCTGGTGCAGTGCCTGCAGCCCGCCGAACTGCGGCGTGAAGCCGCAGGCGCTGGCCGTGTTGACGATCAGCAGCACCTTGCCCCTGAACTGCTGCAGCGGCACGGCAGGGCCGCTCATGGACTGGGCTTCGAAGTCGTAAATGCTGGGCATGGGCCGCTCCTGGCAGGGAAAAGTCGATGGAACCGGTGCGAGCGGTCCATGGTAGCGGCGGATGCGCCCGCGTGCAGGGGTTGCCCGTGCGGCAACCCCCGCTGTCAGGGGCTGGCGCGGCGCCGGTATTGCAGCGCGGCCAGCAGCGCCGCGAGCA
>NZ_ACQT01000613.1 GCF_000175235.1 Acidovorax delafieldii 2AN
TGCGGGCCGACCGCAACTGAGTCTGCGCTCACGGCTTCCGGCCGGGCTTGCCCGGCTTTTTTTGCCGCGGCGGCGCGTTGGTTCCAAGGCAGGGGCGGGTTCGGGGTCCAGCATATACAGGGGGACACCGATGGGCGAAGCGTCCCCCCTGAGGGCACGGTCGCGTCAGCAGGGGTGGGCGGCTCTGTGCAGCGGCCGCGTCGGGCTGGCGCGTCCACGCCGGCATCCGTCCACCGCGCCGCGCGGCGGTGGGCGGTCGCGGGGTGGTGGGATGCGCCGTGACTTCGAGCCCGCCCATGCGATGACTCCGGCGCCAAAGGCCCAGTGCCGTCACCCGTGAAAGAGTGAACAGGCGCTTACACGGGGCCACGGTACACTTTGCGCCTCCTGAAACAGGTTCCGCGCCCCTTCCAAACCCCACCCATGGCCCTTACCACGGCGGCCCCGGCCCGCACCAGCTTTGACCTCAAGAGCGCTTCGCTGCCCGTGGTGGCCGTGCTGCTCAAGACCACCGACGCCGCGCAGTTCGCGGCCGACCTGGCCGAGCGCGTGGCCGACGCCCCCGGTTTTTTCGACAACGACCCGGTGCTGATCGACCTGGCCCCCGTGCGCGAGGCCGAAGCGTCCATCGACTTTGCCGCCAT
>NZ_ACQT01000612.1 GCF_000175235.1 Acidovorax delafieldii 2AN
AGGCCCCAGCGGCTACGACGTGGCGGCCGACCTGCCCGCGTTGCTGGACGAGGCCGGGCGGTGGTTGGCCACGCAGGGCTTGCCGAGAGCGGAATTGGGTGTTTTCTCGGGCACCCTCGATGGGGTGGAACGTGCCTTGCGCACGCATACCCATCCCGGTGATGGTGTGGCGGTGGAAGACCCGTGCTGGCCTCCGATGGTGGCGCTGCTGCACAGTCTGCGCCTGCGGCCCGTGCCGCTGCCCGTGGATGCCCAGGGCCTGTGCGTGCCCACTGCCACCGCCCTGCGCGGCTGCACGGCCCTGGTGATCACCCCACGGGCGCACAACCCCACCGGCGCTGCCATCAGCGCGGCGCGCTGGAAAGCGCTGCGGCGCCAGCTGCAGGCGCGGGCCGATCTGCTGGTCATCCTGGACGACCACTGGGGCCCGTTGAGCGCGGCGCCGCTGGCCATGGCGGGGTCGATGCCACCCCTGTGGCTTCACGTGGCCTCGGTGAGCAAGTTCCTTGGCCCCGACATGCGCTTGGCTGTCGCCACCGGCACCGGCGCGCTCATGCAGGCGATGCGTGCACAGCAGGCGCTTGGCCCGCGTTGGGTGAGCCGGATACTGCAGGGCTTGGCCGCGCACCTGTGGCGGCAGATGCGAGAGAG
>NZ_ACQT01000611.1 GCF_000175235.1 Acidovorax delafieldii 2AN
CGTCGGCCTGCCACGGCGGCGCTGCGGCGTTGGCGCGGGCGCTGGGGCCCGCCGTCATGCCACGGCGAGTGCCAGCTCCAGACCGGACACAAAGGCATCTTCGAGGCGGTGCCCCAGGCACCAGTCGCCACAGGCTCCAAGGGCCAGATTGGCGTCCCACAGGTGGCTGCGGCCCAGCGGCTGCGTGGTCTGCGCATAGCGCCAGCGGCGCGTGTCGGCGTAGTCGGGCTCGGCGCGGATGCCCGTCACCTCAGCAAAGGCCTTGAGCAGCTTGGACTGCACGCGTTCCACGTCGTCTTCGAGGTGTTCTGCCGACCAGGCGGGGCTGGCTTGCACGGTCCAGCGTTCAATGGTGGTCCGGCCGGGCTTGGAGGATTCACGCGCCAGCCAGGCAATGCGGTGGTGCGTGCTGCGCGCTGCGTTCCACTGGGGCCCCAGCGTGGTGAGGCCCGGCCGCACGGCCTGTGGAAATGCCAGCATCAGGGTCCAGCACGGGGCGGTGGTCACCCGGCCAAGGTCGGGGCTGAGCGAGGTGTTGAGGCCCGACATGGCCACCAGGGCCTGCGCGGGAGCTGCCGGCTGCGCCAGCAAAACGGCGTCGAAGCCAGCGTAGACATGCTGGGCGCCTTCGGCCGCTTCGGTGCGCACTTGCCAGC
>NZ_ACQT01000610.1 GCF_000175235.1 Acidovorax delafieldii 2AN
CCACCCACCGTGGCCGCGCCGCGCGAGCAGGCCCGCAGGGGCGGCAACCCGCACTTCGCACCTGTGAAAGCAGTGCCCGCAGCAGGATAATCGGGGGTATGAAAACGCTTTTGCTGAAGCCAGCCTTGGTGGTGTCCCTGCTTGCCGTTCTGGCCGGGTGTGGCAGCTCTCCGGTCTACAAGGAGGAGGGCTTCAAGAAGGAAACCCCCTACCAGCGCGCCGTGGACCAGCCCCCCGCGAAAGCCTGCGACGCCGCGCAGAGGGCGCTGCTCAGCCAGGGCTACCGCATCGAAACCAGCGACGGGCAGGCCATCCATGCCCAAAAGCTCTTCCAGCCCGATGATGAGGTGAACGCCACCATCGATTTCTTCGTCACCTGCAAGGACCACGACGGCGGCAGCATGGTGTTTGCCAACGCGGTGGAAACCACCTACGCGCTCAAGAAGACCTCGGGCGCCACGGGGTTCAGCGTGGCCGGCGCGGGCAGCATCACCATGCCCTGGTCCAAAAGCGCCGATTCGCTGGTGAAGGTGGCCGGCCAGACCATTGCGGACGGCAAGTTCTACCAGCGCTTCTTCGACCTGATCTCGACCTACCTGGGCGGCAAGGCCCGCTGAGCGCGCCCCCCGGCCTTCGGGCGGCCATGCCCGCGGGCCC
>NZ_ACQT01000609.1 GCF_000175235.1 Acidovorax delafieldii 2AN
AGGCAGGCTGGCCTGCGCCTGGGAGCTGGTGGATGCCACTTCCACGCAGGTGATGGCACCGGCTGCGCAGCTGAATGGCCCCTGGGCCACCGGCGCTGGAGCCGGAGCCGGAGCCGGCGCTGGAGCTGGAGCCATGTTGTCGCCGCCGCCTCCGCCTCCGCAAGCCGAAAGGGCGACCAGGAAAAACAGGCCAGAGAGCCGCTTGTAAGAATTGCTGCGGAAAACCTGCTTGCGAGTGATTGGAGTGTCCATGGGGATGCCTTGGTGCTCCGTTTGAAGCGTTGCAAATGTGTGCATGGCACATGTCATGTGCCGCTGTCGTGGCGATGTTCTGGCGCCAAACCAGTATTGCTCTATCAACTCTTGAGTGATGGCATGGATCCCCAAAAGGGGGCTCCTGCATGACCAAAGGCTTTTTAGATTATCCAAGTGGGGGTAGGTTCCAGGTGAAAACATTTGTCACCGCTGTTGGCCGCCTGAAAGCTTTCAAGCGCTCGCTGTCCAAGGACGTAGGCAGTCTTCTCTGTCTGCCGTAAAAATTTCTGCAGCGTGTGGTGTATGGCGGTTGTTCACATGATCCAACCGCGTTGAGCTCCATCTGTGCAGAACGAAAAAGGCTCCCGAAGGAGCCTTTGGATCGCTTGCCTATCTCACAGTTGGATC
>NZ_ACQT01000608.1 GCF_000175235.1 Acidovorax delafieldii 2AN
GGCGGCGCGCGCGCTCCAGCATCTGTCCGGCCTGGCGCGGGTCCATGCCGTACATGTCGGCAAACGCGTCCAGCGTCTGGCCGCTGGCCTCGAAGGCGCGCAGCAGGGCCTCGTCCTTGGCGTTGCGGGCCGCCCATTCGGCAAAGGCTTCTTCCAGAATGGCGTTGGCGGCTTCATCGCGGCCGCTGACCAGTTCGGTATACGCCTCGCGCGTGAGGCCCGAGGCCTCGAAGGCCTGGATCATGCGCTTGCGCAGCTTGGGCAACACGTCGTCGCCCGCACGGGCCTTGCGGCGGCGGAACACCTCCAGCAGCGCGTGGTGCACGTGCTCGGGCGCCATGTCTTCCACGGGCTGGCCCGCCAGGTCGTGGCGCTTGTCGCCCGCAGCCACGCTTTGCAGATAGCGGGTGGAGCGGGTGTGGATGCCCAGCGCCACCTTGAGCGCGTCGCGCTCGAACACCTCGGGATGGGCGGCCAGCAGATCCTGGAAAATGCCGCGCTTGAGCGGCCGGAAAACGGCGCCGAACAGCTGGGGATACAGGCCTGCCAGTTGCTCCAGCACCGGGTGCGTGCGCAGCGGCGCACGGGCCGGCTGGTCACCCTGGCCGGCGCGCGGTTCGCCGGCACCCGATTGTCCCGAAGGATGCTGGCGGCCCTTGCCGC
>NZ_ACQT01000607.1 GCF_000175235.1 Acidovorax delafieldii 2AN
CTCCATGCGCCGCGCCAGCGCTGCGTCGAGGGTGGTGATGGTTACGTAGACCGCCGTCAGGCGCTGCGCGGCCAGGGGCGCGAGCAGGTCCAGATCGCGCTCGACGCCGCTGCTTTTGGTGATGAGCGAAAACGGATGGCGCGCGTCGCGCAGCACCTCGATCACGCCACGGGTCAACCGCAGCGTGCGCTCCACCGGCTGGTAGCAATCGGTGGCCGAGCCAATGTTGAGCAGACGCGGCACATGGCCCTGCCGCGCCAGTTCGGAGCGCAAGACTTCGGCGATGTTGTGCTTGGCGATGATCTGCGTCTCGAAGTCGAGCCCCGGCGAGAACTGCAGGTAACTGTGCGTGGGGCGCGCGTAGCAATAGATGCAGCCATGTTCGCAGCCCCGGTAGGGGTTCACCGAGTGCTCGAAATAGATGTCGGGCGAATCGTTGCCGCACAGCGCGCTGCGTGCCGTCTCCAGGTGCACGCGCGTGGCGGGATGCCCGGCCGATGCGTCGGCTTCGGGACCATCCCAGCCGTCATCCACCCCGGTGCGGGTTTCGTGCATGAACCGGTGGGCCATGCGCGTGGCGGCGCCGCGCCCATGGATGGCCTGCACGGGAATGCGAACTTCGGGCGGTGAAGGGTCGGGCGGGCAGCCAGATTCTGCAGAATTCATGCTGTAT
>NZ_ACQT01000606.1 GCF_000175235.1 Acidovorax delafieldii 2AN
TCCGCGGGGCGGCCGTGTTCACCGTGCCGTCCACGGTGGCGTGCAGCGCCAGAGGGACGCGGGCGCCCAGCGTTGCGTGCGCGCTGTAGCGGCCTTGCGCCAGTTCCACGCCGGCAATGGTCAGGCGGTGCTCGCGCCCATCGAACCGGTAGTCGCCCACCAGGGAACGGGCCTCCACGGCAGGTGAGCCTGCCCATTGGAACTGGTCCACCCGAAATGGCACGCCCACTTGCAGCGCAAGCACCAGTTCGGCCGGGGGCGTGGGCGGCGGTTCGGGCTCTGCGTCGGGGCGGGGCCGGGGCGTGATCTGTACCTGTGCGGCATGCACCTCGCCCAGCTCCAGACGGCGCTTGAGCAGCGGCGCCAGTTGCCAGCCCAGGCGGATCTCGCTCGCTTCCACGGTCAGGGTGGGGCTGCTCCAGCGCAGCCAGCCGATGCGTCCGCCGCTGCGCAGCGATCCGCTGACCTCGCGGCTTTCCAGCGTCTGGCCGGCGGGCAGGTACTGTGCGGCGCGGGCGAGGCTGGTGGCCAGTGACGTGTCGCTGCCTGTCCACCACCACAGCAATGCACCCGCTGTGACCAGCAGGGCCGCCAGCGCCAGCAGCAGTGTGCCCAGGACCCGCAGCATGCGCAATGCCCCGCTGCCCGGGGCTGCGGGCTGGCCGTAATAACTTCGT
>NZ_ACQT01000605.1 GCF_000175235.1 Acidovorax delafieldii 2AN
ACCACCATTCGCGAGGTGGCAGCCGTGGCCGGCGTGGGTGTGGGCACCTTCTATGAGTACTTTGGCAACATGCGCGCGCTCGCGGCGCTGTGCATCTATGCGCACGTGAAGGCCCTGGCCGAGGCGGGTCGCGCCGCGGTCGAGGCTGCGCGCGGCCAGCCGCTGGTGCAGGTGGTGGACGCGCTGCTCGACGTGCTGGTGGGCCATGTGGCGCGCGAGGCGCCGGTGTGGAGCGCGCTGTTCCTCCTGGAGCGGCAGGTTTCCAGCGTGCAGGCGTTCCGCAAGCACTACGAAGCCTATGTGCAGTTGTGGCAGCTGGCGCTCGAAGCCGCCGCCGACCGGCCGCGCGATGCGGCGGGAGCGGCGCGGCTGCTGCACGCCCTGGCCTATGGCTGGGTTTCACAGTCGCTGCTGGCGCAGGGGCCGCAGATCGATGCCCATGACCTGCGTGCCCGGCTGGGCGAGGCCGCCCAGGCCTACGCGGCCGGCCTCGCGCGGGTCTGAGAGAAATCTTGCCCTATCTGGCCTGATTGGCCTGATGCGCTTATGGAGCAAGCGCGAACAGCACCTGCATTGATAGCGATTTGCAGGGCGAGGCGTGCGCGCTGCCCCGCCGAGCGGCACACGCAAGCGCTCAGTCCTTGATGCCCAGCCGCCGCGCGAGCTTGTGCAGGTTGCTGGCATCCAC
>NZ_ACQT01000604.1 GCF_000175235.1 Acidovorax delafieldii 2AN
CGTGGGGTTTTTTGTTGAGAGGAATAAGGAGAGGGGGGACTGCCGGGGCTGACGAGCGCGTCGGTGGGCCAAGCGGCTGCCATGCCCTCAGAGGCGGGCCGGTGCGCGCTTGCGGTCGCGTTCGTCTTCGGGCCAGGCGGACAAGATAGCGGTGGTGTTCATGCTGGAAAACTCCTGTGATGTACCAACAACGCGCCCGCTTCCGGCATGGTTGACACCTGAACGCAAAAAAATGCAACCGCGTCAACCGCAGTTCGCGGGAGATTTTTTGCTTCAAAAAACATAGCTAATAACTGGCGCCGATATTGCGAAAAATCCAGAAAATACCAGCCATGTTTACAGAAATTTACCTCTCAAGCGCCCGTCGCCGCTGCAATTTCCTCCAGTTGCGCAGAAATTTCCAGCCAGCGTTCTTCAAGCTGCGCAGTCTCGTCGTTGCCTGATTTCAGGCGCCGGCCGGCGTCCGCAATATCGGCCGGCGGCAACGCCTGCGTGAGGCGCTCTTCCAGCCCGGCCCGCTCGGCGGCCAGGGCTGCCAGGCGTTTGTCGATCTGCTCGATTTCGCGTTTGAGGGGGCGGGTGCGTTCGGCCAGTTGCTGGCGCGCCTGGGCGTCGAGCTTGCGCTGCTCCCGGGCGTCCACAGGTGTCTTGGTCTCGGCCGGAGACTTTGCGCCTTGGAGATCGGGGATGTGCGG
>NZ_ACQT01000603.1 GCF_000175235.1 Acidovorax delafieldii 2AN
CAGCAGCGGTGCCCGCTGGCCCGGGGGCATGGGTGGCGGGCGGTGCCGGCGAAGGGGGCGGTGGCTCTGCGGCGGCTGCGGGTGTGGATGTGGGGGCTTGCGGGGGCAGTGGAGGCTCTGTGGGCTCGGTCATGCGCGCGATTGTGCGGCAGCGAAACCCGCTGCCCTGTAGGCGGGCACCGCCTCTGGCCGCGTGGCGCGAAGTGCGGTCCAAAAGCAGCCCTGTTCGCGGGTTTGTCCGCAGGGGCTGCGGCTAGCATTGCCCGATGCAAGCCGATACCTGCTGCGCCAAGCGCATCCGCATGACCCCACCGGCCTGGGCGACGTTGCTGTGTGCGGCGGCGCTGGTGGCCGGTTGCTCCGTGCCCGACATTCCCCGTACCGAAAGCCATGCGGCCTCTGCCCAGAAGAAGGCCCAGGCGGTGCACCACTGGGATGTGCTGGCCGACGACGTGGCCGCGCGCATTGCCGACAAGATCAGCGAGTGGCCCGCGGGCGAACACCCGATCCACGTGCCGGTGGCAGACGCTTCGCCGTTCGGCCAGGGCTTTCGCAAGCTCCTCCTCACCCGCCTGCTCGACCGGGGCGTGACCCTGTCTTCCGAGCCCACCCATGTGGCGCTGTTGGTGGACACACAGGTGGTGCAGCACCCCTCATCCGACCCTTTGGCCATGCTGCCGCGCACCCGCCTGGCCG
>NZ_ACQT01000602.1 GCF_000175235.1 Acidovorax delafieldii 2AN
GCGCCGCCGCCAGCGCCTTGTGCGTCTGCGAGCGGCCATGGCAGGCCACCACGGCCTCGTAGTCGGCGCGCAGGCCGGGCGTGGTGGCGACGGTCTGCAAAAAGGGCGCCCACACCTCGCGCACGGCCTCGGCATCGTCTTCCAGCAGTTCGAAGCTAGCGGGCAGCCCTTGTGCCTGCAAGAGCGCCAGCGGGGCTGTGCCCAGCAGCGCGGCAAACCAGCTGTGGAAGGTGCGGATCTGCACGGGCCGGCCGCTGGCCAGCATCTTGCGGTATAAATTTTGTAGCGCCTCGCGCTTATCCGACGAGCGCTCGGGGCTGATTCCCCTTGCAATCAGCTCGCGTGCCAGGTCGTCCAGCGGGGCGTGCGCAAAGACCTCCAGCCACTCCTGCAGCCGCTGGCGCATCTCGCCCGCCGCCTTCTTGGTGAAGGTGATGGCCAGGATCTCGTGCGGCGCGGCACCGTCGAGCAGCGCGCGCAGCATGCGCGAGACCAGCATCCAGGTCTTGCCCGCACCCGCGCAGGCCTCCACCGCCACGCTGCGCTGCGGATCGCAGGCAATGGCGTAAAAGGCCTCGCGCGAAACGGGACGGCCGTTGTGTTCGTAGGCGGCTTGTTCAGTCATTTCCGGAGTCCACTTTTCCTGCCGCACTGCGCGGCCGCCACTTTGCCCCTGTCCTGCGATGCCGACGCGCCCC
>NZ_ACQT01000601.1 GCF_000175235.1 Acidovorax delafieldii 2AN
CCGGTGCTGCGCACGATGGGGGCGGCTGCCGGCGCGGCCAGGAAACGGATCAGATGCCGCGCCGCGTCGGGATTGGCTGCGCCTGCGGCCACGCCGGCCGAGAAGAAGACGCGCTGCTGGACTTCATCCGGCAGCGGCCCGACGAACTCCAGCTCTTTGAAAGGCAGCAGTTCGCTGACCTGCTGGAACCCGATCTCGGCGTCGCCACGCAATACCACCGCGCCCACGCGCTCGCTGTAAATCTTGGTGGCCTTGTCCTTGATCTGCTCGGCCACGCCCAGGCGTGGGAACAGTTCGTTCGAGAGGTAGGTGCCGCTGGCGCTGGCCGAATAGGCGATCGATTGGGCGTTCAGCAGGGTCTGCTTGAGTGCGTCGACAGTGCTGATGTCGGGCTTGGGCGTGCCCTTGCGCACGCTCATGCCGATCATGGAACGCGCCAGGTCCACGCGGCTGCCTGGCTGCACCTTGCCCTGCGCCACCAAAGCCTCCAGCCCCGAATCGGCCAGGATGACGATGTCGAACTGCTCGCCGCGGGCGAAGCGGCTGGGGATGGAGTCGGGTGCCTTGCCCATCGATGCGCCCCGCGCGGTGACCACCTTGTGGCCGGTGGCCTGCTCGTACAGGGGAATCAGCTGGTCGTAAGCAGCCGAGAAGCCGCCCGAGGTGACGGACGCGGATTTCCGCCGCCTGGGCGCTGGAGGGCGTTGCCG
>NZ_ACQT01000600.1 GCF_000175235.1 Acidovorax delafieldii 2AN
AGGTCGCGCAGCGCATGGCCGCGCGCGATGTCGATGCCGGTGAAACTGCCTTCCAGCGCGCGCGGCGCGTCATGGCAGCCAGCCGCCAATGCGCTGGCGGCAGCGGTGGCGAGAAATTGGCGGCGTTGCATGGGTCTGTTTCCTTTCTGCGAACACGCGCATCCAGCAGGCGGGGGCCGCCAGGAAAGTGGCAGCGGGCAGCCACGGCACCCCGGGCAAGCGCTGCGCTGGAGGCCATCCTAATGCGCGGCGACCTTGCCCCACTCGCGCTCGTAGGCGTGCACCAGGGCCTGGTTCGACAGCCGGTTCACCTCGGCCGGCACACGCGCCATGTCGAGCGGAAAGTCGAACAGCAGTGGCAGCGAGCCGACACTCAGGAACTGCAGCCCGCCCGGCAGGGCGTCGGGCAAGCGCCAGGGGCGGTGGCTGGCGATGACGAAGCCCCACTCGCCAAAGCTGGGCACATGCGCGTGGTAGGGCGCGGTGCGCAGGCCCACCGATTCGATGGTCTGCACCACCGTCCAGAAGCTCTGCCGCGCCACCAGCGGCGAGGTGGTCTGCACCACGGCGTAGCCGCTGGCGGACAGGCGCTTTTCCAGCAGGGCGTAGAAGCTGTTGGTGTAGAGCTTGCCGATGGAGAAATTGGTGGGGTCGGGGAAATCGACCACGATCACGTCAAAGGTATCGCCGGCCTGCGGGCGCTCGGCCGCGCGCG
>NZ_ACQT01000599.1 GCF_000175235.1 Acidovorax delafieldii 2AN
ATGCGGGCCTGCATGTGCAGCAGGACGCCTGGGGAATCGGGCGCGCAGGTGTGGTCGCCCCAACGGCCCGAGGCGCTGCGCAGCGGCGTGTGGCTGGGGCCCAGCGCGGTCTGACGGGCGCCCGGCACTCTCGGCCTTCGGGCTTTCGTTCACGCCTTAACGGCTTGGGGCGACGCGGCCCGCCGCTTGTCATGCAGTGCCCATCGCCACCTGCGACACTCACGGCCTGGGCCGCGCGGTGCCGCACGGCCACCGCGCGCCGCCTTTTTTTCTGGACCCATGCCTCTTCACTCCACCCCTTCCGATCCGTCCACGTCCGAACGTGCGCAGGCCCCTGCCTCGGCATGGCAGGTCTTCGCCGTGTTCCTGCGCCTGGGCCTCACCTCCTTTGGCGGGCCGGTGGCACACCTGGGCTACTTCCGCGATGAATTCGTGCAGCGCCGCCAATGGCTGACCGAGCGCAGTTATGCCGATCTGGTGGCGCTGTGCCAGTTTCTGCCCGGCCCGGCCAGCAGCCAGGTGGGCATGGCGCTGGGCTTGATGTGGGCGGGCATGCCCGGCGCGCTGGCTGCCTGGCTGGGGTTCACGCTGCCATCGGCGCTGGTGCTGGCCTTGTTCGGCCTGGGCCTGGCGGGTGGACACGCGGTGCTGCCGGCGGGTGCCCTGCACGGGCTCAAGGTGGTGGCGGTGGCCGTGGTGGCGCAGGCGGTGTGGGGGCATGGC
>NZ_ACQT01000598.1 GCF_000175235.1 Acidovorax delafieldii 2AN
CGTGGATGCCCCCGGCACGACCCCGGACGCGGCCAACGCCCGCAAGCCCGCCACCGGCGGCCACCAGCATTGAAACGGAACCTGACCCATGAAAACTATCAAATTCATAGCTGCTTGCGCTTTACTGGCAATCGCAAGCGCCTCTTTTGGCCATGAAAACATGGCCCATCACGGCGCCCACGCACCCGTGGCCCGCGAGCAGAAGGACTGGGGCATCGCCGGCGACCCCGCAGCCGTGCGCCGCACCATCGTGCTGCGCATGAGCGACGACATGCGTTTCAGCCCGAACCAGATCGAAGTGCAGGAAGGCGACACCGTGCGCCTGCGCGCCGACAACCGGGGCAGGATGCTGCACGAAATCGTGCTGGGCACGCGCGCCGAACTGGCGCAGCATGCGCAGATGATGCAGAAATTTCCGGACATGGAGCACGATGAGCCCTCGATGGTTCATGTGCGCGCCGGTCGCCGTGGCGACATCGTCTGGCACTTCAACCGGCCCGGCACATTCGACTTTGCCTGCCTGATTCCCGGCCATTTCGAGGCGGGCATGACCGGAACCATCACCGTGCGCCCCCGCAACCGCTGAGCCGCCCCTGTTTTAACGCATCCCCTCCCCAAGGAAACCACCATGCACCACCCCACCATCTCCACCGCCACGCCTGCAATGGACGTACCACGCGCCAGCCTGCGCCGCCGCCACCTGCTCATGGCCGCGCTGCCGCT
>NZ_ACQT01000597.1 GCF_000175235.1 Acidovorax delafieldii 2AN
GCGGCTTCCGCGGCAGTGCCCGTGCCCGCCGTACCTGCCGTACCTGCCGCAGCCACGGGGCTTTCGGCGGGCTTGGTGATGTTTTGGCCGATGGCGCTAATCAGCCAGGCGTTTCCAGCTATCAAAACAGAAGCAAGCACCACCCGTGCGCGCCCGCGCAGCGTGAGCGACCACACCACGCTGCTTCCCGCCACCAGCAGCGCCAGCAAGGCACCGGCCCCGTCGATGCCGCTTTGTTGGCCCAGCACCCAGACCAGCCAGACCACCGTGGCGAACATCGGGAAGGCCATGGCATGGCGGAAGGTGGCCATCCACGGGCCGGGGCGGGGCAGCCAGCCCACCACGGCGGGCACCAGGCTGGCGGCCAGGTAGGGCAGGGCCATGCCCACGCCCAGCGCGGCAAACACGGCCAGTGCCTGCGCCGCGGGCATGCCCACGGCGAAACCCAGCGAGGCGCCCATGAATGGGGCGGTGCACGGCGAAGCAATGGCCACGGCCAGCACGCCCGACAAAAACGCATCGCCCACCGGGTGGCGGGCCTGCAGTGTGGCCAGGCGCCCCGGCACGAACTGCCCAAACTCGAACACACCCGCCAGGTTGAGCCCGATCAGCGTGAACAGCGCGGCCAGCAGCGCCACCACGGCGGGCGATTGCAGCTGAAAGCCCCAGCCCAGTTGCTCGCCCGCGGCGCGCAGTGCCAGCAGCAGGCCACCCAGCGCCAGAAACGAC
>NZ_ACQT01000596.1 GCF_000175235.1 Acidovorax delafieldii 2AN
CGCCGATGCCGCCGGCAATGCGGCCCTGCTGGCCCAGCAGCGCTACCGCAGCGGGCTGATCGATTTCCAGTCGGTGCTCGAAACCCAGCGCACGCTGCTGTCCACCCAGGACAGCGTGGCCACCACGGTGGCCAGCGTCTCTGCCGACCATGTGCGTCTGTACAAGGCGCTCGGCGGCGGCTGGCGGTAACGCCTTTCCGGAGAACCTGTTCCGTGCCTTGGAGGGGCCTCCAGAGATATCGGGCAGGGTTACTGCATACCTTCTCAAAAAAGCGAATGTGATTGCCATGACGTCCATCGACAAGAACGCAACGAAACCAGCCTCTTCCGGGCCCTCCACGCCCGGCGATCTGCAGGCACTGCTGGGTGGCGGCAAGCCACGCCGCTGGTGGCAGCGGTCCACGCTGTGGCTGGGCGTGGCGGTGCTGGTGGCCGCGGGTGCGGGCATTGCCTACTGGCAGGGCCACCAGCGCGCCAGCGCTGCCCCGGTCTATGTGACCGAAGAGGTGCGGCGCGGCAACCTCACGCTCAATGTGTCGGCCAATGGCACCTTGCAGCCCACGCGCGCGGTGACCATCGGCAGCGAGCTGTCGGGCACCGTGGGCCGGGTGCTGGTGGACGTGAACGACAAGGTCCGGAAGGGCCAGGTGCTGGTCGAACTTGACACGGCCAAGCTCGACGCGCAGGTGCTGCGCTCGCGCGCCTCGCTGGCATCGGCCCAGGCGCGGCTG
>NZ_ACQT01000595.1 GCF_000175235.1 Acidovorax delafieldii 2AN
ACCGTGGCCACGGCATCGCCGCCCTGGGCGCCCACGCCGGGGATCAGCAGGGGCAGCGTGGGCGCAATGGCGCGCACGCGTTCGATTTCCTGCGGGTAGGTGGCGCCCACCACCAGGCCGAGTTGGCCGTTGCGGTTCCAGGGCCCCTGCGCGAGCCGGGCCACGTGTTCATACAGCAGGGGCTGGCCTTCGATGCTGGCCAGGCGCTGGTTCTGCAGGTCGTCGCCGCCGGGGTTGGAGGTGCGGCACAGCAAGAAGGCCCCCTTGCCGTGGTAGGCCAGGTAGGGCTCGATGGAGTCGAATCCCATGAAGGGCGAGAGCGTGACGGCGTCCGCGCCATAGCGCTCGAAAGCCTCCTTGGCGTACTGCTCGGCGGTCGAGCCGATGTCGCCGCGCTTGGCGTCGAGGATGACCGGCACCTGGGGCGCATTGCAGCGCATGTGCTGCATCAGGCGCTCGAGCTGGTCTTCGGCACCGTGGGCCGCGAAGTAGGCAATCTGGGGCTTGAAGGCGCAGGCCACATCCGCCGTGCTGTCAACAATGGCCGCGCAGAAATCGTAGATCCTGCGCGGGTCGCCGCGCATGCCGGCGGGAAACCGGCTGGGTTCGGGGTCGAGGCCCACACAGAGCATGGAGTTGTTCTGGCTGGCCGCATTGCGCAGCATGTCGAGAAAGGTCATGGGGCGCAATTTTAGGCGGGCCCGCCTGCTGCGTCACGGCGTTGCTTGCCGGGCGCGCGCT
>NZ_ACQT01000594.1 GCF_000175235.1 Acidovorax delafieldii 2AN
GCCAGCGCAGCCGGGGTATGGGCGGTGCCCGCAGCGGTTTTCAAGGGGTCCATGGTGCCTCTCTGTTGTTCAACCCACCGACGACGCCGCGGTGCGCGGCAGCACGCGCCAGGCAAAGGTGCCCACGGCCGTCCACACCAGCGTGCGCAGCGCCAATGCCAGCACGGTGCGCTGCTCGTAGGCGCCACCGCCCAGCACATGCACGCCAAAGGCGACAAAGATGCACGCCGTCGCCGCCGCGATGGCAAGCGCCAGCCAGGCCGCCCAGCGCCGGCGGCACCACAGCCCCACGCCCGCCACCCCGTAGGCAAAGCCAGCCAGAAAATTGAACCAGAGCACAAACGGCACATAGGCACCCGCTGCGGCGCGCGCGGCGCCGTCAATGAACAGCACCGAGCCGCCTTCCTTGAGGGTCAAGAGGCCAAAGGCCACGGCCCCTGCCGATACGGCCCGGACCCAGCCGCTGCGCTGCGTGTTCTTTGCCATGGCGTCTCCTTGTAGGGGGTTATGCAAGGCTGCGGCCTTCGCCCGCTTCCTCGTGCGTCACGCCGTCGCGGATGCGGTAAATCCGCCGGAAGGTGGGGATGATTTTTTCGTCGTGCGTGACGACGATGACGGCGGTTTCGAACCGGCGCGCCATGTCGTTGAGGATGCGGATCACGGCCAGGGCACGGGCGCTGTCCAGGGGCGCGGTGGGTTCGTCGGCCAGGATGACGGGCGGGCGGTTGACCAGGCCGCGGGCTATCGAGATG
>NZ_ACQT01000593.1 GCF_000175235.1 Acidovorax delafieldii 2AN
TGAGGGTGTGCGGCGGCAGGGCTGATGCAGCCTGCTGCTCCATGCGCCGGGTGGCTGCCGTGTTGAACAGGGGGTGGGGCTGCTGGGGGGTGATGGGGTGCATGGCCGTGTTTTCTATGGGGAGCCGTCAATCACAAAGCAGTGGCGATCCATTATTGCTTCAGGCCCTGAAGCCGGGCGCAAAGGCCTCGCGCAGCCATTCCACGAAAACCGCCACTGCGCGCGGCACATGGGCCGAATAGGGGCGGATCGCATGGATGGTCTCGCTGAAGGTGCCCACGGGCCGCCAATCCGGCAGCACCTCGACAAGCTTGCCCGCCTGCAGTGCGGCTTGCGCGCTGAAGTCGGGCACCAGCGCAATGCCCAGGCCCGCCAGCGCCGCATCGCGCAGGGCCTCGCTGTTGTTGGCGGCCAGCGGGCCGGTCACGGGCACGGTCAGGCGCGGGGAGTTGCCCGGCACCACGGGTTCGAAGGTCCATGCCGGAGCCTCCTGTGTGCGGGGGTAGTGCAGGCAGTCGTGCTGGCGCAGGTCGTCGGGTGTTTGGGGCATGCCGGTGCGGCGCAGATAGGCGCGGTTGGCCACCAGCACGGAGCGCGTGGTGCACAGCAGCCAGGCCACGTGGGTGTCTGGCGCCACGGCAGTGTGGCGGACGGCCAGGTCCAGGCCTTCGAGGGTGAGCGAGCGCAGGTTGTCCGACAGGTCCAGCTCCAGCCGCACCTCGGGATATGCGCGCAGAAACGCCGGCAGCCGCG
>NZ_ACQT01000592.1 GCF_000175235.1 Acidovorax delafieldii 2AN
GCTGCAGGCCAGGGCGGCGGCAAAAACGAGGGGATGGACGGCGCGGCCGCGGGTTCGGCGCGTGGGTGCGGGCATGGCAACTCCTGGAGAAGGTGGAAGGGCTGGCTGGCAGCGCTCGTCCTTCAAATCCAGGATGCACGGCGTGGCTACGAAAGCGGATAGCGATGATGATTCTAAGAGTAAATAACAATCATTCTTGATTGTGGGAGCGCGATCCGCTCATTGCCGTGGCAGCTGCGCGATACGACGGGCGCCTGCGTTCTGCGCCGGTCGGCACGGGGCGGCCCGTAAAATCAGGGGCATGAACATCCCCTCCCACCAGCTCAGCATGACCGTGCTGATGTCCCCCGACATGGCCAATTTCTCGGGTAATGTGCATGGAGGGGCGATCCTCAAGCTGCTGGACCAGGTGGCGTATTCGTGCGCCAGCCGCTTTTCGGCCTGCTACGTGGTCACCCTGAGCGTGGACCAGGTGATGTTCCTGCAACCCATCCACGTCGGCGAGCTGGTGACTTTCCTGGCCAGCGTCAACTACACCGGTTCCTCGTCGATGGAAGTGGGCATCAAGGTGATTGCGGAGGACATCCGCTCGCAGGTGGTGCGGCATGTGAACAGCTGCTTCTTCACGATGGTCGCGGTGGACGAAGCCCGCAAGCCCGTGCAGGTGCCCCGGCTGTCGCCGTCCACGCCCGACGAGCGCCGCCGCTGGGACGCCGCCGTCATGCGCAAGACCCTGCGCAAGGAACTGGCTGCG
>NZ_ACQT01000591.1 GCF_000175235.1 Acidovorax delafieldii 2AN
GGTCGAGCCACCCCCGCCCACCCTGGCCGATGCCCAGGCGCTGACGACGGATTCCGACTTCACACCGTTTGTTGCCCGCAGTGTGGCGCCCGAAGTGCGCAATGCCGCCATGAAGAAGCTGTTTGCCGATCCGCACTTCAACGTGATGGACGGGCTCGACATTTATGTCGGCGACTATTCCACGCCTGACCCTCTGCCGGCGTCGATGCTGCGGCAGATGGCCAGCGCCCAGTTCCTGGGTTTTTTTGACGATGAAAAGAAAGAAGGCGGGCCGGGGGTGAAAGCCAGACCATGGCCTTGCCGTCGGGGCAGGCTGGGGATGTTGCTGACGCAACCGTCAGCGAAGGCGTGGCACAGTCGGGGGTATGCACGGAAATTCCTAGCGCGCCAGCACCGGCCACGCGCTCGCACCTCGACGAGCCGGCCCCGCCCCCCAGCCCACACCCACATGACCACGCTGATCTGCGACTGCAACCAGACGATGCCCCTCAACGCGAAAGCGCTGGGCGAGGCGCTTCGTGAAGACCTGACCCTCCATTCCACCCTGTGCCGGCGCGATGCCGGCGCCTTCCAGCGCGCCATCCAGAGCGGCGAACCCGTCGTGGTGGCCTGCACGCAGGAGCAGCGCCTCTTTGCCGACCTGGGGCAGCAGACCGAGGGCGCGCTCTCGCCCATCCGTTTCGTGAACATCCGCGAGACCGGGGGCTGGAGCCGTGATGCTGTCAAGGCCAGCCCCAAGATTGCCGCGCTGCTGGCCGCGGCCCACCTGCCCGAGCC
>NZ_ACQT01000590.1 GCF_000175235.1 Acidovorax delafieldii 2AN
ACGCTGTCCTGCACCGTGAGGGCTGCGCCCCCGCCGCCCATGTCGGTCTGCACCCAGCCGGGGTCGATGGTGACCAGCGTGGCCCCGGGGTAGTCGTGCTGCGCGGCAGCCACGGCCATGTTGAGCGCGGCTTTGCTGGTGCGGTAGAGCCACGAGTCGCTGCCGGGCACGCTGCCGATCTGCGACATGGACGAAGACAGGAAGGCAAACACGCCCTGCGCGTCGGCCACCAGCGGGGCCACCTGCGGAATGGCCTGCATCGCGCCCAGCACGTTGGTGTGCATGACGGCGTCGAAATCCTGCTGCGTGGGCGGCGTGAGGGCATTGGGGCGACGGATCACACCGGCCACGTACCAAGCGGCCTCGAGCTTTTCGCCGTCAAGCTGCCATGCCAGCGCGCTCACGCTGGCGGGGTTGGCCACGTCCACGGTCAGCGCCTCGGCGCCCAGCGACTGCACGCGCTCGCGGCCCGCCGCATCGCGCACGGTGGCGATCACACGGCGGCCGGCTTCGGTGTACTGGCGCACCAGTTCAAGCCCGATACCGCGCGATGCACCGATGACAAGTGTGGATTTCATGGTTGCTTCCTGGTGGTGGGAGTTGGCCGCTGGCGCTTGCCGGCATGGTCGCCGCAGCGGAGCAGTGCGCCAGGGGCCGCGGCCGCGTGCTGCACCAGCACGCGGGTGCGTGCAAGCCACCCCCGAGTGTGCCAGCACCGTTGCCTTGAAGGCGCCCCTGCGCGGAGCATCACCCCCGGCACGAGCCAAGGCCGGCCAGCG
>NZ_ACQT01000589.1 GCF_000175235.1 Acidovorax delafieldii 2AN
GCGTTCCGGCTGCGCCTGCGCCTGCGCCGCAGCAGGATCGGCCGCTGGCGATGGTGCGTCGGCGGGCGCCCACACGGTCACGCCCATTTCTTGCAGCATGGCGCGTTGGCGCGCATCGAGGTGAAGGCTCATACAGGCGGGCTCTGGTTGGTGGGCGCTTGCAGGGGGCGGCTCATGACCACGGCGTCTTCACGCTGCCCAGCGGGCGCGGGGTAGTAACGCTTGCGCAGGCCGACGCTGCGAAATCCATGGGCCTCGTAGACCTGCAGGGCCCGCGCATTGCTCACGCGCACTTCGAGCCATAGCCACTGCGCACCCTGTCCGCGCGACCACAGTGCCAAGGCGTCGAGCAGCACGCGGGCCCAGCCCTGCCTCTGGTGGGCGGGTGCCACGGTGATGTTGAGCAGGTGCACCTCGTCCACCCCCTTCATGGCCACGAAGTAGCCCAGCAACTGGTCGCCCCCCATCAGCAACTGGGCCTGGTAACCCGAGGCCAGGGCGTCGATGAAGTTGCCCCTTGTCCAGGGGTGGGAATAGGCGCTGGCTTCCACGTCCAGCACGTCGTCGAGCCGCCCCAGGGTGAGGGGCTCGAACCGTGCCTCGGGGGCGGCAGAAGGGCTGGGAACGGCACTCATGGGGCTGTGGGAACGGCTGTGGACTGGGCGGCGCGCAGCGCGGCCCGTTCGGCGGTGGTTTGCGCCACTTTATCGCGGATGTAGCGGGGCAGGGCTTCGGCGGCGGGTACGGCAGCGCCCGCTGCCAGCAGGGCGGGTGCCAGGCGCA
>NZ_ACQT01000588.1 GCF_000175235.1 Acidovorax delafieldii 2AN
GGGTGCCGCCGCAATGGGTTGGGCGTGGACGCCATGCTGCGTAGGCGCGCCCCCGGCCAGCCGCGCCACGTCGACCAGGTCGGCAATCACGGCCGAAGCGGTTTGCTCCGACCCGGCCCCGGCGCCGCAGTACAGCGTGGAGCCCGCCGCGTCACCCTGCACCATGACGGCGTTCATTGAGCCGTTCACCTGCGCCATCAGGTGCGTGGCGGGCAGCAGCGCCGGATGCACGCGCAGCTCCAGGCCCTGCGCCAGCGCATCGTCCCGGCGGCGCGCCACCCCCACCAGCTTGATGCGATAGCCGAGGCGTTCGGCGCACACCATGTCGATGGCCTGCAACTGCGTGATGCCCTCCACATGCACCTTGTGCAACTGCAGTGGCACGCCATGCGCCAGCGCTGCCAGCAGCGTGAGCTTGTGCGCCGCGTCGATGCCTTCGATGTCGAAGGTGGGGTCGGCCTCGGCATAGCCCAGGGCCTGCGCTTGCGCCAGCGCCTCGGCAAAGCCCAGGCCTGCATCCGCCATGCGCGAGAGGATGAAATTGGTGGTGCCGTTGATGATGCCCGCCAGCCATTCGATGCGGTTGGCGGTGAGGCCTTCGCGCAGCGCCTTGATGATGGGGATGCTGCCGGCCACCGCTGCCTCGTAGGCCACCACCACGCCGTGCTGGCGGGCGGCCGTGAAGATTTCGGTGCCGTGCTCGGCCAGCAGCGCCTTGTTGGCGGTGACCACGTGCCTGCCGGCGCGAAGGGCCGCCAGCACCCAGTCGCGCGCGGGGCCGCTGCCG
>NZ_ACQT01000587.1 GCF_000175235.1 Acidovorax delafieldii 2AN
GGGCGATGCCCGCGCGAAGGCGGCGGCCGAGGGCGCGCGCACCGTGCCCCCGCGCGAGCACGGCGGCAACTGCGACATCAAGGATCTTTCGCGCGGCTCCAAGGTGTACTTCCCGGTGTATGTGGAAGGCGGTGGCCTTTCCGTGGGCGACCTTCACTTCAGCCAGGGCGACGGCGAGATCACCTTCTGCGGCGCCATCGAGATGGCCGGATGGGTGCACATGAAGGTCAGCCTCATCAAGGGCGGCATGGCCAAGTACGGCATCAAGAACCCCATCTTCAAGCCCAGCCCCATCACGCCCAACTACAAGGACTACCTGATCTTCGAGGGCGTCTCGGTGGACGAGAAGGGCAAGCAGCATTACCTGGACGTGACCATCGCCTACCGCCAGGCCTGCCTGAATGCCATCGAGTACCTCAAGAAGTTCGGCTACAGCGGTGCGCAGGCCTATTCGCTGCTGGGCACCGCACCCGTGCAGGGGCACATCAGCGGCGTGGTGGACGTGCCCAACGCCTGCGCCACGCTGTGGCTGCCGACGGAGATTTTCGACTTCGACATCAACCCCAGCGCTGCCGGCCCCGTCAAGGTGCTCGACGGCAGTGTGGACATGCCGATCTCGCAAGACAAATAACCACCGCGCTGCCGCCCTCCCTTCAACCCACGTGCTGCCCTGCCATGCCCACCTACGACTACGCCTGCCCGGATTGCGGCAACTTCGATGCATTGCGCAGCATCGCACTGCGCAATGAACCCTGCGCGTGCCCGGACTGCGGGGCGGCGGCGGCGCGGGTGTTCG
>NZ_ACQT01000586.1 GCF_000175235.1 Acidovorax delafieldii 2AN
TCTAGTGGACGAAACTTCAGCAGGAAGTCCACGGTGTACCGGCGTAAGCGGCCGTTGTTCACGCGGTAGCGAATACACAACGGTTGGCTGATGATTGTGTCCACCTCGTCGTCAAAATCGGCCAAATAAGCGAAATCACGCTCAAGAGTGCTTTCATACGGAACGGTTTCGCCCGATGCTTGAGCCCGCCCTGTCACCGAGCGATAGCTTCTAGGAATCTTCCGCACACCTTTTTCAGATTCAGTCACTTCAACTATTGTAATTTTGTGATCCGTCATGGAAAGTTGTGTAGCCTCTCTCATCAACTAGTAGTGTATCAATCCGTTGCTCATGGGGAAACCTTCATATGAAGTCTTATAAATGAATGTAATCGACAGTGGATCGCCGCCCCAGCCCGGCGAAATATCGCTGGCCCACCAGGGCGTGCTCTTTCTCGACGAGCTGCCCGAGTTTCCCCGTGCCGCTTTGGAGGCCCTGCGCGAGCCCCTGGAGACCGGGCGCATCACGATCGCCCGCGCCGCCCGGCGCGCGGAATTCCCGGCGCGCTTCCAGATGGTGGCGGCAATGAACCCCTGCCCCTGTGGCTTCCTGGGGTCCGCGCAGCGGGCCTGCCGCTGCACGCCCGACCAGGTGGCGCGCTACCAGGGCAAGCTCAGCGGGCCCCTGCTCGACCGCATCGACCTGCACGTGGAGGTGCCGGCGCTGCCCGTCAGCGAATTGCTGGACGCACCGCCCGGTGAATCGAGCGCCGCCGTGCGCGAACGCGTCGCCCGTGCCCGGCACACTGCCCTGGCACGCCAGGGCAAGACCAACC
>NZ_ACQT01000585.1 GCF_000175235.1 Acidovorax delafieldii 2AN
CCGCCCGCGCGCAGCAGCAGCGGTCCCGCCTCCACCCCCACGTCCGGGTGGGCAAAACTGCCGCGCACGTACAGCGGGGTGCGCAGCGAAAAGAACTTCCATTGCAGCGACTGCGGCTTGATGTGCAGGTCGAGCTGCTCGCGCGCCAGGTCGATGGTGCCTGTGGTCTCCACCACGGCTTCGCTGGTGCTGAGCCGCGCTGTGCGCGGAGACGCCACGCCGTTGTGCACTTCCATGTCGGCCACGGCGCAGCGCAGCTGCACCTCGCGGTCATCGCCGAACAGCTTGGCCACGACCACGCTGCCCACGTTGAGCGCGGCCAGGTTCAGCAGCTCGCGGCTGAGCGTGCCATCGCGCACGTACAGCCGTGCCTGTCCCGTGCTGGTGCCCAGCCACTTCGCCACCGAGTTGCCGGCGCCACGCAGGGCCAGGGCGCCGTCGAGGTGGCCCAGGCTCTTGTCCACCAGTTCCACTTTCGGAAACAGGGCCGAGAGCCTGAGCCCGCGCACCCGGGCGTCGGCCTGCACCGCCAGCGGGGTAGGGCGGCTGTCCATCACCACGGTGGTCTCGATCTGACCATGTGCCACGCCAAAGCGCAGCGGCGCAAGGCGCAGCACGGCGTCGCTCATCACGGCGTGCACGCTGAGGTTTTCGAGCGGCAGGCTCTCGGGGCGCAGCACGCGTTCGCCAGCGAACTGGATGTCCATGTCCATGGCGCTCCAGCGCTCGGTGGCAAAGGCCTTGTCGGGAAGCATCTTGCCCGAGCGCTTGCCGGCGCTCACCTCTGCCGGCGTGGCGCCCACCACCGGCCCCAGGTCGGCC
>NZ_ACQT01000584.1 GCF_000175235.1 Acidovorax delafieldii 2AN
TATGAACCCCTGCTGGTGGACCTGCTGCGCCCCGTGCTGGCGCAGTGCCTGGCGCACGGGGTGCGCATCGTCAGCAACTTTGGCGCGGCCAACCCGCAAGGTGCCGCGCGCCGCATCCACGCGCTGGCGGCCGAGCTGGGCCTGGCCCGCCCGCGCATTGCCGTACTGCAGGGCGACGACTTGAGCAGCCCCGAACACCGCGCGCTGCTGCAGGGTGCTCTGGGCGATGCCATGCCCACCGAGCCCATCGTCAGCGCCAACGCCTACATCGGTGCGCAGGCCATTGCCGACGCGCTGCGCGCGGGTGCCGACATCGTGGTGTGTGGCCGGGTGGCCGACCCGTCGCTGGTGCTGGGCCCTGCGCTGGCCCACTACGGGTGGGCGCTGGACGACTGGGACCGGCTGGCCCGCGCCACCATGGCCGGGCATCTGCTCGAATGCGGCGCCCAGGTTACGGGCGGCTACTTTGCCGACCCTGGCTACAAAGACGTAGCGGGCCTGGCGCACCTGGGATACCCCATTGCCCAGATCGACGCCGACGGCCACTGCACCATCACCAAGCCCCCGGGCACGGGCGGCTGCATCACCGAGCGCACGGTGAAGGAACAGCTGCTGTACGAACTGCACGACCCGGCGGCGTACCTCACGCCCGACGTGGTGGCAGACATCACCACCGCTCGCGTGACCACGGTGGGCGCTGACTCGGTGCGGCTGGAGGGTGTGCAGGGCCACGCGCGGCCCGCCACGCTCAAGGTCAACGTGTGCTTTGAATCGGGCTGGTTTGCCGAGGGCGAAATCTCCTACGCCGGCCCGCGCGCAGAG
>NZ_ACQT01000583.1 GCF_000175235.1 Acidovorax delafieldii 2AN
AGCCCGCGCCAGTTGGCGGCACAGGGTGGCCTGCACGGCTGGCGGAATGCGTTCGTCCTCGGGCGTCAGCAACTCAAAGGCAAACGCCTGCAGGGCATCCCCTGCGAGCAAGGCCTGCGCCTCGCCGAACTGTACGTGCACGGTGGGCTTGCCCCGGCGCAGCACGTCGTTGTCCATGCACGGCATGTCGTCGTGCACGAGGGAATAGGCATGGATCAGCTCCACCGCACAGGCCGCACGCAGAGCGGCGGCTTGCATGCCCGCGCGCAGGGCCGCATTGCCGTCTGCGGCCCCTGCCGCAACCGCTTCGCCGTGCACGGCCTCGAAGGCCGCCAGCACCAGCAGCGGGCGCAAGCGCTTGCCGCCGTCGAGCACGGCATAACGCATGGCCTCGCCCAACCCGGCAGGCGCGCCGTCGCCCACCCAGTTGCCCAGTGCCCGTTCGACCTCGTCGAGGTGGCGACGACTCCAGCCGGCCAGATCGAACGCTGCCGGGGTGCGGTGCGCCGCCATCATTCCTGCGTCCATGGCTGCAGGGTGCCTTCGTCGAGCACTTTGATCTGGTCCTGCACAGCGTCAAGTCGGTGGCGACAAAACGCCAGCAGGGTAGCACCGCGCTGGTAACCGGCCAGCATCTGGTCCAGCGGCAACTGGCCTGACTCGATGCGGCCCACGAGCTGCTCCAGCTCTTCCAGTGCCGCTTCATAGCTGGCAGGTTCGGCGGGCGGGGCATTGGAGGCTGGGGCCTTGGGCATGGGCGGGGCGGCGAAAGCGCGAAGGTAAAAACGAACGATTTTAGGCGCACCGTCCGCCGCGCCGCTGGCCACCG
>NZ_ACQT01000582.1 GCF_000175235.1 Acidovorax delafieldii 2AN
TGCCTGCGGCCCCGGCAACAACGGCGGCGACGGGCTGGAGGCCGCCATGCATCTGCAGCGCGATGGGCGGCGGGTGGTGGTGACTTGGCTGGGCACCCCGGAGCACGCGCCTGCCGATGCCCGAAAGTCGTGGGAGCGCGCACGGGCTACGGGGGTGATCTGGGCCGACGTCCCACCTTCCAACATGACCGCCGCGGACCTGTGCATCGATGCACTGCTGGGGATTGGCATCACATCGACCACCACGCGGACGCCCGACAGCCGCATGCTGGCCATGCTGACGGCCCTGCATCACAGCCCGGCGCCCGTGCTCGCCGTGGACCTGCCGTCGGGCCTGGATGCCGACACCGGCCAGTTCGCTGCAGGTTTCAACCCACCGACACCTACAACAGCCCACTCATCCCAGAAGACGCGCCACACGCTCAGCCTGCTGACGCTCAAGCCCGGCCTGTTCACGGCCTCGGGGCGTGACGCCGCCGGTAGCGTGTGGCTGGATGACCTGGGGCTATCCCCAGACTACGAGCCCCCCAGCGCGTGGTTGACCGGCCCCGCAAAGCCCCCCCCCCGCAGCCATGCCAGCCACAAGGGCAGCTACGGCGACGTGGCCGTGGTGGGCGGTGAGGGCCTGGCGGCGCGCGGCCTGGGCATGACGGGCGCGGCGCTGCTGGCGGCATCGGCAGCATTGCATGCCGGCGCGGGCCGGGTGCTGGTGGCCTTGCTGGACGAGGGCCGGATGGCACTGGACACAACGCAGCCCGAATTGATGTTGCGCCGCTTTGACGCGCTGGCGCTGGAAGAGCTCACGGTGGTGTGCGGCTGCGGCGGTGGCC
>NZ_ACQT01000581.1 GCF_000175235.1 Acidovorax delafieldii 2AN
CCCCGGCTGGCGACGGGCGGCCCCGCCGCCGCCCCCACCGGCGCACCGCCTGCTTCATTTCCAACCCCGGCCCTGCTTCCGATGCTGTTTCTGCTGTCCCCCGCCAAATCGCTCGATTACGACACGCCGCTGCCCGAGGGGCTGCCGCACACCCTGCCCTCCTTCGTGGCACAGTCCACCGCCCTGATCGAGGTGCTGCGCGCACAGGCGCCGCAAGACATCGCCTCGCTGATGCACCTGAGCGACAAGCTGGCGGCGCTGAACGTGGCGCGCTACCAGGCCTGGCGCCCCCGCTTCACCGCCGCCAACTCGCGCCAGGCGCTGCTGGCCTTCAACGGCGACGTGTACGAGGGGCTGAATGCCCGCACCCTGGCGCCCCCGGACCTCGACTGGGCCCAGAACCATGTGGCCATCCTCAGCGGCCTGTATGGCGTGCTGCGCCCGCTCGACTGGATGCAGCCCTACCGGCTCGAGATGGGCACGCGCCTTGCCACGGAGGCGGGCAGCAACCTCTATCAGTTCTGGGGCAGCCGCATCGCCGAGCATCTCAACACCCGCCTGCGCGCCGACACGACGCCCGTGGTCGTCAACCTGGCTTCGCAGGAATATTTCAAGGCCGTGGACCGCAAGGCGCTCAAGGCGCGCGTGATCGAATGCGTGTTCGAGGACTGGAAGGGCGGCGCCTACAAGATCATCAGCTTCCACGCCAAGCGCGCACGCGGCCTGATGGCGCGCCACGCCATCACGCACCGCATTGCCACGCCCCACCAGCTCGAGAGCTTCGACCTGGAGGGCTATGCGTTTGCGCCGGCGGCATCCGAACCGGAGCGGCTGGTCTTT
>NZ_ACQT01000580.1 GCF_000175235.1 Acidovorax delafieldii 2AN
CAGGTCGTGCAGCGCCTGCATTCCCGCCACGCCGATCGCCACGCCCACGGTGCCGTTGCGCCACGCGCGGCCATGGCTGTCGATGATGAGTACCGCCACATCCGCGCCGGTGGCGGAGCGCAGCCGGGTGCGTAACGTGGCGCAGCTGGCGTCAGGATCCAGCGGCAGCAGCAGCGCGGCCTCCCCGCCGTCCTGCCGCACGTTCGACTGGTCGATGCCGGCGTTGGCCATCACGAAGCCTAGCCGGTGTTCCACCACGATGACACCACGGCGGCAGCGCAGCACCTCGCGCGATTCCTGCAGTACCAGTTCGATCAGGCGCGGGTCCTTGTCGCACTCCAGGGCCAAGTGCCGGGCGTGCGGCGAGGGCTGGACGGTGTCCAGCGCGACGAGCCGGCCTTCCGCCTTGGAGACGATTTTCTGCGCGAGCACGATCACGTCGCCATCGCGCAGCGTTTCACCGGCGCGCTGCAGCGCGGCCAGCAGCAGGGCGCAGAGGTCGTCGCCGGGCCGCACTTCCGGAATTCTGGGCAGGGCGCGCAGGCGCAGCTCGCCGCAGTGATCTTCAGTGGCGGGGCGTTGCATCGCCGTCTCGCCGTGCAGGCCCGCCCGCATCGGGCAGGCCCGTGATGCGTATGCCCGCGCCGGGCACCTTGTAGCGCATGTTGATGGCGATGAGCACCGAGGTCAGTGCCTCCGCCGCCGCCGCGTTGGCGATGGGGCCGGCGTGCCAGGCGCGCAGGCCCATGTCGCCGGCCAGGCCGATCACCGTCTCGCGCGCCTCGGGGTCGTCGCCGCAGACCAGCACGTCGCAGTCGGGCGCATGCGACAGATCGCGCAGGTG
>NZ_ACQT01000579.1 GCF_000175235.1 Acidovorax delafieldii 2AN
TCGCCGCGTTGTGGCGAGAGGGGCAGGTCGGCCGTCCAGAGGTCGCCGTTCCAGGCCTGCGTCCAGTCCTTGCCGGGTACGGCGGCAGGGACCAGCACCTCGGGTGTCTCTGCGAACAGCGCCAGCGTCTGGCCGCGCGCTGACGCCGGCAGGCCGCGCACGCTCAAGTGCAGGCGATCGCCCTGCACTTGCACTTGGCTGCCCTGGCCGTCGCCCAGCAGCGCCACAGGCTGGTCGGCCTGGCTTTGGGCAAAGGCGGCGGCATTCAGCGCGGTGGAGCCGCGCACGGGCAACTGCAGGGCAAAGTCGCCTTCTTCGGGAATGCACTCGACGCGGCACACCAGCCAGGTGGCGTGCAGGCGCACATCCACCGTGCCGTTGCCGACCAGCGGGGCCTTGAAGGAGGGGCCCACCTGCAGCGGCACGGTCAGCAGCACGGTGCCCTCATAGCCATGGTTGGCCAGGGTGCCGATGCGGATGGTGTGGGGCACGGGCCAGGCGATGTCGCCAGCATCCAGGCCGGCGGGCAGCGTCCAGGTGAGTTCGGTGGGCAGGCCCGAGTCGCCAGGGTTTTTCCAGTAGGTGTGCCACTCTGGCTGGTGGGTGATCTGCAGGCCCAGCCACAGCGGCTGGCCGGGCCCTACGCCCTCGGGCGCGTGCGCCATGAGCTCGGCGCGCACATGGGGCGTGGTGACCACGCTGCCGGCGTTGGCGCCCGATTTGGGACCAAACTGGGCGCTTGCGCCCGTCCATGAAGCGCTCGCAGCTATGAAAAGCAGAGCGAAAAAGAGGCGGGAGAGCAGGCGGTAGGGCATGGTTGCAAAGTGTGAGCGCCGGCGCGGCCGTTGGT
>NZ_ACQT01000578.1 GCF_000175235.1 Acidovorax delafieldii 2AN
GGGACGGCTGTGGGCCAGGCATCAGGCCGCGCTGTCGGGGCACGACGAAGGCTGCGCCTGCTGGAAAGCCGGCAGCGCCATGCAGGCTTCGAAGGCCGCCAAGGTCAGCGGGAGCGCGCCGAGGTCCACGTTGAAGCGTTGGCAATTGAATATCTGGGGCACCAGGCAGCAATCGGCCAGTGTGGGGGCGTCGCCCCAGCAATAGACCGATGCCGCCAGCCCCTGCGCGGCGCGCTGCCGCGCCAGCAGCGCCAGTTGGCGCTCGAACGCCTCAAGCCCACTGCGGGCCCAGTGGTGGTACCAGGCGCTCTTGGCGGACTCGCCCACCCCCAGCTCATTCACCAGGTATTTCAGCACCCGCAGGTTGTTGAGGGGATGCATCTCGCAGGCCACCATCTGGGCCAGGGCGCGCACCTGCGCCCGGGCCAGGGGCTCGGCAGGCAGGAGGGGCGGCTCGGGGTGGGTTTCATCGAGGTATTCGATGATGGCCATCGACTGCGACAGCGCCACGCCGTCGTCGGTAAGCAGGGTGGGCACGAGGGTGTCGCCCACCTGCCCGGCATAGGCCGGCTCGCGGTGTTCGCCGCGCACCAGATGCACAGGAAGGTATTCGTACCCCAGCCCTTTCAACTGCAGCGCGATGCGCACGCGAAAGGATGCTGACGAGCGGAAGTAGTTGTAGAGCTTCATGGGCGGTAGAGAGCAGGAGTTGGGACAGAGCCTAGCGCACCGCAGCACTGCTGCCCGCCGCTGCGGGGCTGAACACCAGCTTGGCCAGCAGGGCCTTGAGCTGCGCCGCCTCCGCGTCGGTCAGCGGCGCCATGAGGCGCTCCTGCACGCGCTGGGCAGCGC
>NZ_ACQT01000577.1 GCF_000175235.1 Acidovorax delafieldii 2AN
TCGAACAGCACGGCCGCAGGCACGAGGGGCAACCGGCCCACGGCCACGTCGAACCCCACACCGCGCTCTTCCAGCCAGCGCACGGCACCGGTGGCGGCTTCAAGCCCCCAGGCGCTGCCGCCGGCCAGCATGACCGCGTGCACGCTTTCGACCAGGTTGGATGGGGCCAGCAGATCGGTTTCGCGCGTGCCGGGCGCCGCGCCGCGCACGTCCACGCCACCCACCGCCCCCTGGCGCGCCATGACCACCGTGCACCCCGTGGGGCGGCGTGCATCGGTGAAGTGGCCCACTTCAATGCCCGCCACGCGGGTGATGCTGCCGGCCGTGCCAGCAAGACGTGTTGCATTCATGGGCGGTGATTATGGTGCCCCCACCCTGCCGCTGCCTTGCCGCGGCGCAGGAGCGCGGCACGGCCGCAGAGGGGGCCGCGGTCTCTACGCGCTCACGGTTGCCATTGAACGCGCCGTTCAATGCGTGGGGCCGGGCCCTGGGGGAGGGACGCCTTGACTGCCATGCGGCCGGGCATTGCTGCGGCGTGCCGGCCCAGGCACAGACTTGCTGGCGCAGCCTGCGCCGCAGGGGGGGTTAGCGGGCCGCTTCGATGTGGGTGATGAAGTAGCCGGCGCTTTGCCGCTCGGCCCGGAACCGGACCTTGTCACCCACCTGGAACGGTGCGAGCACGCTGGCGTCCTTCACCCGGAACACCATGGTCATGGGGGGCATTCCCAGGTTCTTGAGCTCGCCATGGCGCAGCGTGACCTTGAGCGCGCGCGGGTCCCAGCGGGTGATTTCACCCTCGCTCAGGTCCTGGGGCTGCACGGCCGCGCCGCCAGCGGCGCTGGTCGGCGCCGGTG
>NZ_ACQT01000576.1 GCF_000175235.1 Acidovorax delafieldii 2AN
CACGGGGCAACGGCGCCGCGCAAGGCGGCAGTGCCTTCTCCGGCGGCCGCACCCCGCGCGACCGCCGTCGCACAGGGCGACGACGACTGGGAAACCTTTTAAACGCCAGGCCCGCCGGGTGGCGGCAGGGCCGGCTTCAGCCCAGTTCGGCGATCAGCTCGATTTCCACGCAGGCACCCATGGGGATCTGCGCCACGCCGAAGGCGCTGCGCGCGTGCACCCCTTTTTCGCCGAAGACCTGGCCGAGCAATTCGCTGGCACCATTGGTCACCAGGTGCTGCTCGGTGAAATCGCCCGTGGAGTTGACGAGGCTCATCACCTTCACAATGCGTCGGACCTGGTTCAGGTCTCCGCCGCAGGCCGAGTGCAGGGTGCCCAGCAGATCGATGGCCACCGCGCGGGCCGCCGCCTTGCCTTCTTCGGTGGTGATGTTGCGGCCAAACTGGGCCACCCAGGGCTTGCCGTCCTTGCGCGCGATGTGGCCGCTCAGAAAGACGACGTTGCCGGTCTGCACATAGGGCACATAAGCGGCGGCGGGCACGGACACGGGGGGCAGGGTGATGTTGAGTTCTTTCAGCTTGTCGTAAACGCTCATGGTGGTCCTCGGATCGGAATGGTGGAAATGCAGCCGGGCGCATGCGCTGTTTCTGCGCACGCAGGCCCAGGCCGAGGGCGCCAGTGTTACACACGCATGCGGGCGAGGCGCCGGTCTTCACGGCTGAGCGTGCGTTTAGCATCGGCCACATGGCGCCTCTAGCCCCTGCCGACTCAAGCACTCCCATCCCCGCCGTGCCGCCGCCGCATTCGGCGGGGCACCGGCGGATATGGCGCATGCCGGCGTGGCTGGCGGGCGCCCTGCTGGGC
>NZ_ACQT01000575.1 GCF_000175235.1 Acidovorax delafieldii 2AN
CTGGTGCAGGTGGGCCTGGGTGTGCTGGCCGCCAGCGGTGCGACGCCCACGCTGTGGGTGCTGGCGCCGCTGATGTTCCTGTTTTTCTGCGGCTTCAATGCGCTGGAGGCCAGCCAGCCCAGCCTGGTGTCGCGCATGGCGCCTGCGCAAGTGCGCGGCGCAGCGCTGGGCAGCTACAACACGCTGCAATCGCTGGGGCTGTTTGCCGGCGGCGCGCTGGGCGGCGCCCTGGTGAAATGGGCGGGGGCGCCCGGGCTTTTTGCCGCCACGGCAACGCTGACCGGCCTGTGGCTGGTGCTCACCTGGCCCCTGCGGCCCGTGGGCCGCAACGTCGGCGGCGGGCACTGAATGAAGCGCTGCCACCGCAGGTGATCACCACCCGCGGTTGCGGCACAATGCACCGTCTGGCGCCTGGAATTCCCTCAAATCCGGCGCTTTTTATCTTTTGAAGGCAAAGACAGCACCATGGCATCCATCAACAAAGTCATCATCGTCGGCAACCTGGGCCGCGACCCCGAAATGCGCACGTTCCCCAGTGGCGATCAGGTGGCCAACGTGACGATTGCCACCACCGACAAGTGGAAAGACAAGCAGACGGGCGAAACCAAGGAGGCCACCGAGTGGCACCGGGTGGTGTTCAACGGCCGCCTGGCCGAAATCGTGGGCCAGTACCTGCGCAAGGGCTCGCAGGTCTATGTGGAAGGCAGCCTGCGCACCCGCAAATGGACCGACCAGGCCGGCGTCGAAAAATACAGCACCGAAATCCGCGCCGACCAGATGCAGATGCTGGGCGGCCGCCAGGGCATGGGCGGCCAAGGGGGCGGCCAGGGCGGCGGTTACGACGATGGCGGCTACGACGAAGCACCGC
>NZ_ACQT01000574.1 GCF_000175235.1 Acidovorax delafieldii 2AN
GCGCCACGGCACCGGGCGACGCGGCAACCGCACGGCACGCTGAGGCACGCCCCCTACCGTGCCACCCGGCAACCGCCCGCCCCAATGGCGCAATCAGGCACCCTTCGGGCCAACCGCCAGAACGTTCTTAGCAACCTGCTCACCACTGCGGGCGCTCTGAGCAGAAAAAGGGCCGCGCACCTTGGCAGAAATCTGCCGGGCACCGCTGCGACCCATGAAACCCTTGATGGGCCAAAGTGTATGCAGGAATTGTTCCCAGTTCCAGCAGGCACCCGGCGCACCATGGCGGTGATTACCCTGAGACAGGCATGCGCTCCTGCGCCATGCGCGGCGCTGGCGGCAGCGTCTGCAGCAGTTGCGCGGCCACCGCCAAGGCCACCACTTCGGGTTCCTTGCCATGGATACCCGGCACCCCGATGGGGCAGGTCACGTGCGCCAGCTCGGGCTGCGTGAAGCCCCGCTCGCGCAAGCGGGCCGAAAACGTGGCCCATTTGGTGCGGCTGCCGATCAGGCCAATGAAGGGCAAATCGCCGCGCTCGCGCTGGCGCCGAAGGCACGCCGCCAGCACGTCCAGGTCTTCGGCATGGCTGAAGCTCATGATCAGCACCCGGCTTCCGGGCACCAGGCCCGGCACCGCCATCTGCACCGGATCGGAGTGCTCGCACACCGCGCCACCCGGCGGGTCGGCTGGAAAGACACCGTCGCGGCTGTCGATCCAGGCCAGCGCAAACGGCAGCGGCGCCAGCACACGCGCCAAGGCGCGGCCCACATGCCCGCCGCCAAACAAGGCCACGGGATGGCGCACGGGCGCCAGCCGTTGCCGCAGTGCAGCCGCATGCTGCAGACCCACCACCTCGAAACCCCAGGT
>NZ_ACQT01000573.1 GCF_000175235.1 Acidovorax delafieldii 2AN
TCGGCAGCGGTTTGATGGTCCTGGTTGGGTAGCACGAACTGGCTGATTAGCAGGGACAGCTCGTGGGCCTGGCTGCGCAGGCTGGCGGAGGCGGCCGTGGATTGCTCCACCAGCGCCGAGTTGGCCTGCGTCATCTGGTCGAGCCGCGCCACGGCGGTGTTGATCTGGCCGATGTCGCGGTTCTGGGCCTGGGTGGCCGAGGTGATCTCGCCCATCATGCGTTCGGCCTCCTGGATGGTGCCCACGATGCGCTGCATCGTGCTGCCGGCCGTGCCGGCCAGGTTGGCGCCCGTATGGACCTGGTCGACGGAGTCGTTGATCAGCGCCTTGATCTCGCGCGCCGCGGCGGCCGAACGCGTGGCGAGGCTGCGCACCTCTGAGGCCACCACCGCGAAGCCGCGCCCCTGCTCGCCGGCATGGGCGGCTTCGACGGCGGCATTGAGCGCCAGGATGTTGGTCTGGAAGGCGATGGAATCGATCACGCCAATGATGGCCACGATCTTGCCCGCCGATGCGTGGATGCCCTGCATGGTGCGCTCCACCTCGGCGACGACGTTGCCGCCCTCCTGCGCCACCGTGGTGGCGGAGGCGGCCATCTGCTGCGCGCGGTGTGCGGCCTGGGCGGACTGCATCACCCGTGTTGTGATCTGCTCGAGGGCCGCTGCCGTCTGCTGCAGGCTGGCGGCAGTTTCTTCGGTGCGGGCCGAAAGGTCGGTATTGCCGTTGGCGATCTCCGATGCGGCAGCGCTCACGTTCTGCGCCGATCCGCGCACCTGCTTGACCAGGGTGCGCAGGGCCTGCTGCATGACGGCCAGCGAGTGCAGCATGCGGCCCGCTTCGTCCCGTTCGTGCCCGGCAATGTCGTGGCGCAGGT
>NZ_ACQT01000572.1 GCF_000175235.1 Acidovorax delafieldii 2AN
TGAGCGGCTAAGGGCGATAGCCCTTGGACGTCCCTCTCGATGGAAGGGGTAGGCTGCACTAGCGCTCGCCCTTGCGACCAAATGCAGGCTTAAGGGAGGACCAAATTCCATCTTCGATGGCCTGTACGAGAAGATCCTCTTGCTTCTCAAACTTCATATAGCAGATTGAAATCTTGGCGTCGTTGCTTGTGGCCCATCGCTGCAGGTGCATTGAATAGATGCCCCGCTGCTCAGTCCCGAGGTGCTGTGTCAGTCTGCTCTTGAGTTTCTTCGATCGGCCGACGTAGAGGGCATTGGCATTTGCGTTCTCCTTGTTCAAACGGCAATAGTCATCGGCCAATGTGCGAGCGGCTTCAAGCTGTGCCCACAAGACCGGAACTAGAGACTGCTTTTCTGGTTGCAGCCGAATGACGTAGACATAGTCGATTTCTTTGTCGATCTTCCGGTAACCGCTAGGCACTTGATCTAAGAGTTCTCCAATCGAATCTTGCGTCAGATCTCGAAGGTTTATTTCAAGGGCTTCTATCGGCGGGCAGGCAATCGCTCTCAGCATTTGCCGAGCTTTTTCCAACTGCTCAGATGCGCTAGTGATGGCGGAAGAAAACTCTGTAGATGTGAACATGAAGTTCCCTGTGCAGCCTAACGCCGCTAGGTAAGCTGCGCCGGAACGCGAAGCGTGGAGGGCACCAAAAGCGCAGCTTTTGGCGTCAGCTTGATCGCACTGTTAGGCATCTCTTGCCGCTGTTAAACGAATGGGATGTTTGGTAAACCACATAACGTTGCAATTTTGTTGTAGGTTCGGCTGAGTTCACCGACAATCTGTTGCCCCTTCTCGATATTTGCGATTGCTTTTGTCACTGTTTCATTTCCATCTGCGACTTTA
>NZ_ACQT01000571.1 GCF_000175235.1 Acidovorax delafieldii 2AN
CAGGCGGCTGGCGCTCCAGAGCAAGGCATCGGCCGAGGTGACCAGCGCGGGCAGCTCGGCCGACATCTCGAAACGCTCGGGCAGGGCCAGCCAGGCATGGGGCTGCGGTGCATGGCCCAGGGGCCTGGTCCAGCGCCTGCAGCGCCGCAGCGCCAAACCGCCGCGCCACCCCGGCGCGTGGCAGGGCTTGCAGGTCGCCCCAGGTGCGGCAGCCCATGCGTTCCAGGCTGGCCACATGGGGCTGCAAAGCGCTCAGCAGGGACAAGGGCAACGCATGGGGCAGCCGAGCAGCAGGCGGTGGCGTCTGCCCCGTGCAGGCCAGGCGCAGCAGGGCCAGCGCAATGGTGGCCGTGGCACCGCAGGCCCACACCGCGGACTCGCCGCCCGGCGCCTGCGGACAAGCGCGCTGCAGTTGCCCGAGCAAGGCCGCACGACCACCCCACAGGCGTTCGGTGGACGACACCTCCATCAACACCGCATCCTCCATCAACGTCACGCGCGGCGTGAACCGCAAAGCCCACCAGCCTGCGGCGGCACAGGCTTGTGGCAAGCCCTCGTCATCCTGCGGCAAGGGCCAGGCGATCCAGTGCATGGTCCCTCCTTTCAGTGTGCGCCAACGCCCCTGGCCACGGCACGGCTGCGCCGTTGCCCTGCAAAGCGCGGCGGCGCTCGGCTTGGGCGGCCAGCACCTGCGCCAGCAGCGGTTGGCAGCTTGGCAGTTCAATCGCCTGCGGCAACGGCGGCCCGCGGCGCTTGAGAATGCGCACCTGCAGGGCCTGACCGCCCTCCAGTTGCAGGCGCAGCGGCGCGGGCGAGGCCTGGCGACTGGCGGCGCAGGGACGGAACACCCACAGAAGCTGGCCCAGCCGCGCTGCCGAAAGCTGCAACCG
>NZ_ACQT01000570.1 GCF_000175235.1 Acidovorax delafieldii 2AN
GCTGGGCGCCGGCAAGGCCGGCGCATCGATGGCCCAGGCGCTCGAAGCATTGTGGCCAGCCGATGCGCCGCTGTCGGGCCTGGTCGTGACGCGCTATGGCCATGTGCCTCCCCGGCCGTTGGGGCTTGCGCAGCGCATCGAGGTGGTCGAGGCCGCGCACCCCGTGCCCGACGCTGCTGGCATGGCGGCGGCGCAGCGCATGCTGGACCTCACGGCGGGCCTCACGGCCGATGATTTGGTTGTGTGCCTGGTGTCGGGGGGCGGCTCGTCTCTGCTGACGCTGCCGGCCGATGGCCTGGCGCTGGAAGACAAGCAACGCATCAACCGCGCGTTGCTGGAGAGTGGCGCCAGCATTGCGGAGATGAATTGCGTGCGCAAGCACCTTTCACGCATCAAGGGCGGGCGTCTGGCGGCCGCGTGCGGCCCCGCACGGGTGGTGACGCTCACCATCAGCGACGTCCCCGGCGACGACCCCTCCGTCATCGCCAGCGGGCCCACTGTGCCGGATGCAACCACCTGTGCCGACGCGCTCGAGATCCTGGAGCGCTACCGTATCGAGGTGCCCGCGCCCGTGCGCCGCGCCTTGCAAGAGGGCACGCTGGAGACGCCCAAACCCGAGGGTGGCGTCTTTGCCGGGCATGCGGTCCATCTCGTGGCCACGCCATGGCAGGCGCTCGAAGCGGCTGCGGATGTGGCCCGCAAGGCGGGGCTGGCGGCGCATGTCCTTTCGGACGAGATCGAAGGCGAATCGCGCGACGTGGGGAAGGTGCACGCGGCGCTGGCCCGCTGCGTGGCGTTGCGGGGTCAACCCTTTGCGCGGCCCTGCGTCATTTTGAGCGGCGGAGAGACCACCGTCACGGTCGGCCCGCGCCGCGAGGGCGCGGCTCCCG
>NZ_ACQT01000569.1 GCF_000175235.1 Acidovorax delafieldii 2AN
CGGCTGCGCGTGGCCACCGCCAAGGCGCGGTGCAGCGAGGCCGCACTGGCCGTGGCCGAGTTCGCCCACGCCATCCACGGCGCCATCGGCTTCACCGAGGAATACGACCTGCAGCTGTTCACCCGCCGCCTGCACGCCTGGCGCCAGACGGCCGGCAGCGAGTCCTACTGGCACGGTGTGGCGGGCGAGGCCCTGCTGCAGCACCAGGGGCCCATGCTGGACATCGTGCGCCGCATCACCGACGTGGAATCGGTGCTTTGAAAAGCATAGCGGTAGGCGTCCATCTATTAAGCACTTCAGCGCGTTTTGATCTGAAATCGCTGCAATGGGCATGCGCCAGCCGCCCTATTTTTATGACTACGGAGACACCATGGCTTTCCTGACCCTCGAACGCGACGGCGGCATCCTGACCGCCACCATGAACCAGCCCGAAACGCGCAACGCGCTCACCGGCAACACGGCCGTGCAGGAGTTCGTGCAGCTGTGCGACACCGTGCGCAAGGACGCCAGCGTGAAGGTGCTGATCCTTACCGGCGCCGGGCCCATCTTCAGCTCGGGCGGCAACGTCAAGGACATGAAGCGCTTCTTCGACGACGCGCTCACGCCCGACCTGATCCGCGAGGAATACCGCCAGGGCATTCAGCAGATCCCGAACGCGCTGTACCAGCTCGACGTGCCGGTGATCTGCGCCGTCAACGGCCCGGCCATCGGCGCGGGGCTGGACCTGACCTGCATGTGCGACATCCGCATCGCGGCCGAGAGCGCCACCTTCGCCGAAAGCTTCGTGCGCGTGGGCATCGTGCCCGGCGACGGCGGCGCCTGGCTGCTGCCGCGGGCCGTGGGCATGGCCAAGGCCTCCGAGATGGCCTTCACCGGCGAGGCCATCAGCGCCCAG
>NZ_ACQT01000568.1 GCF_000175235.1 Acidovorax delafieldii 2AN
CGGCGCCCGGTGCGCCGGGCAGCGTGCGCGAGGTGAACACCCAGACCGGCTGCTCATAGGGCCAGGGCTGTCCGCTGGCGACGCCATGGCGCAGCATCCATTCATAGGTGTGCGAGCCCATGGCAATGGCGCCCACGTCGCGGATGAAGGCGGCGTAGCTGGAGCCCGCCACGTCGCCGAACTGCAGCAGCCAGTCGAGCTGGTGGTCGGGCGTGGCAATGAAGCCGTCGAGGCTCGATGCACCGTAGAACAGTGTCTTCATGCGCGGACTCCGTTCACCACAGATTGCGCCCGTCGATCACTTCCACGGGCAGGGCATCGATGTCGAAATCGTCCAGCGCGCGCAGGTTGATGGTTTGCTGCAGGCTGTCGGGATCGAACGGCTGGGCGGTCCAGTCGGGGGTTTCCGAGAACGTGCCGCAGCCGCAGGTGGCACAGAAGTAGTGCCTGTTGAGCGGGTTGTGGCCGTAGGCCGTGGCGTCTTCGCGCGGCGTGAGCAGGCGAAGCTGGCCGGGCGGCACCGACGCCCACAGCGCGCCGCGCTTGGTGCAGAAGGTGCACGTGCAGCGCCTGGCCGTGCGGGGGACGAAATCGATTTCGAAGCGGGTCTTGCCGCAGTGGCAGCTTCCTTGAATGGCCATGGGGTTCTCCGGGATGGCAGGTGAAGCGGCCAATGTAGGGCGCCCCTGCTGACAGCGTGTTGGCAGCAGGTGTCAGCGCGCCGGGGTGGCGCGGCAACGGGCGGGTAGGGTGGATGTCGGGGCGCTGCATAACGCCGTGAGGGGTGCCGGGCGGTTCGTGCCTGCCCTGCCGCGTTGGCCCCCTGCGCACTGGCGCGGGCCATTGTTGCCATCACTCGCGACCGCCGCGCAGGTGGGCGCCCCTCAGTCCGTCAG
>NZ_ACQT01000567.1 GCF_000175235.1 Acidovorax delafieldii 2AN
GGGAGTGCAATGGCTCGGCTGGGCCCTTCTCGCCGTGCTGGCGCTGGTGCCGCTGCTGGCGGGCGCCTGGCCCTATGTGCCGGTGCTGCTGGTGGATTTGCTGGTGGCGGTGCTCTTTGCCTCCAGCCTGCACTTCCTCATGGGACCGGCGGGCATGCACTCGTTCGGCCATGCCGCCTACTTCGGGTCGGGGGCGTATGCCGCCGCGCTGCTGGTGCAATCGGCCGGCATGCGCATGGAACTGGCCCTGCTGCTGGCCCCGCTGGCAGCGGGCGGGGCGGCGCTGGTGTACGGCTGGTTCTGTGTGCGGCTGTCGGGGGTGTACCTCACCATGCTCACGCTGGCGTTTGCGCAGATCACCTGGGCGCTGTGCTTCCAGTGGGACGCCGTCACCGGCGGCAGCAACGGCATTGCGGGCGTGTGGCCCGCACCGTGGCTGGCCAGCCAGGAGGCCTATTACCTGCTGACCCTGGCCCTGGTGGCCGCTGGCGTGCTGCTGCTCAGGCGTGTGCTGTTGGCGCCGTTTGGCTATGCGCTGCGCGCGGTGCGCGACTCGGCCCCGCGGGCCGACGCCATCGGCATCGATGGGCGTCGCCTGCAGTGGACGGCCTTCGTGGTGTCCGGGGTGTTTGCCGGCCTTGCGGGGGCCTTGCATGTGTTTTCCAAGGGCAGCATTTCGCCCGAAGGCCTGTCGGTGGGCAAGTCGGTGGACGGCCTGGTGATGGTGCTGCTGGGCGGCGTTCAGACCCTGGCGGGCCCGTGGGTGGGGGCGGCGGCCTTCACCTGGCTGCACGACACCGTGGCGCGCAACACCGACTACTGGCGCGCCGTGCTGGGCGGCGCCATGTTGGCGCTGGTGCTCATGTTCCCGCAGGGGTTGGCGGGCTTTGCCCGGTCCATCGCCCTGCGCTGG
>NZ_ACQT01000566.1 GCF_000175235.1 Acidovorax delafieldii 2AN
GTGCCGGCGTCCAGCCACTGGGTGGGAAGCGTGTTCGCGGGCAGGCCGTCGAAGCGAAAGCCCTGGGCGTCGGCGCGCCAGCGCACGGGTACGCCCGTCCCGCGCGACTGGGCCCGGCGGATTCCAGCAGGGCCGCCAGCCGCGCAGCCTCGCGTTCGAGCTGCGTCTGCCCGCTGTCGCGCAGCGCCAGGCTCACGCCTGCGGTGGCCAGCGCCATGATGCTGATGACGACCAGCAGCTCCAGCAAGGTGAAGCCGCGTGCGGTGCGCAGGGTGCGGAAACTCACGGGCAATGGCTCACGAAAAGCCACTGTGGCGCCGGGCACCGCGCGTCACTGCCAGCTGCCGATGTCCGCATCCTTGCCTTCGCCCCCCGATTGCCCGTCGGCGCCGAACGACATCACGTCGATCTCGCCCTTGATGCCGGGGTTCAGGTACTGGTAGGGGCGGCCCCACGGATCGTTGGGCAGCTTTTCGAGATAGGGCTTCCAGTTGCCGGGCACGGGCCCCGCCGAGGGCTTGGTGACCAGCGCCTGCAGGCCCTGCTCGGCGGTGGGGTAGCGCTGGTTGTCCAGGCGGTACAGCTTGAGCGCCTGCATGAGGTTGGTGACATCGGTGCGCGCGGCGGTGCTGCGCGCATCGTCAGCGCGGTCGAGCACGTTGGGCACGATCAGCGCGGCCAGCACGCCGATGATGACCAGCACCACCATGAGCTCGATCAGGGTGAAGCCCCGTGCAAGGTGCGTGGCCAGGCGGCGGGCGGAGCGCATAGGGAAGGATGAAGTGTTCACTGCGGGCGGTCTCGGGTGGGATCGATCGCGTGAATCATAATCCCCTGATGGTGACCAATTCACACAGCAAATGGGGCGTGCGCCTGGGGACTTTGGCTCTCTGGGCCCTGGCGGGCGCCAGCGTG
>NZ_ACQT01000565.1 GCF_000175235.1 Acidovorax delafieldii 2AN
CGCGCAGTGGTCCGATGCCGGAGCGCTGGCACGCGGCCTGGCGCTCTACATCGGGCTGCACTTCATTGCCTCGCCGCTGTCCGTGGTCACACTGGCCTGGCGCGCCCAGCCCTGGGCGCTGCGGCTGTCCCTCGTCGGGCAGGCGGTATTTTTCGCCGGGCTGGCAGCCGGGCTCCACTGGGGCGGGCTCGCGGGCGCGGCCTGGGGCGTTTCGGCCGCGATGGCTGCGTACTTCCTCTACTATTTCCGGGCCCTCGCGTTCTGGAGCGATATTCCCCATGAGAGCCTTGCTTAACCGCTGGCGCCGCCGGCTCTGGCGGCAGCTTTTCTACCGCATGGTGTTCGGCGAGCAAGGCCGCGCGGGCCTGCCCCTGCCGCACACCCGCATCGCGCCCAGCACCTGCATCGAGGGCGAGGCCGGGCTGGATCTGGCGGACCATGTGTTCATCGGACAGTTCAATTTCCTCAACGCCACGGCCGGGCTGCGCATCGCCGAGGGCGTGCAGATCACCAACTTTGTCAGCATCGTCACGCACAGCTCGCACCGCAGCATCCGGCTGCTGGGCCGCGCCTACGCCAGCCACCAGGGCGAGGTGCCCGGCTATGTGCGCGCCCCGGTCGAGATCGGTGCCTACAGCTTCATCGGCCCGCACAGCGTGGTCGAGGCGGGCAGCCGCATCGGCAAGGGCGTGGTGGTGTGCGCCCATTCGCGCGTGCGCGGCGAGGTGCCGGACTTCGCCATCGTGGCGGGCTCGCCCGCCGCCATCATCGGGGACGTGCGCACGGGCGACGCCCACCTGCTGGCGCGGCACCCCGAACTGGCAGACCACTACACCGCCTGGGCAGGCGATCTGCCCCACGCGGAGCCTGGACATGGCTGAGGCGCCGCCCCACCTGTGCCTGCTGGGCGACGCC
>NZ_ACQT01000564.1 GCF_000175235.1 Acidovorax delafieldii 2AN
GCGACGCAGCCGCGCTGCGCCAATCGCAGCGCCTGGCCGCCGAGATCGAGCTGGCGGCAGGCCAGCCCGAGGCAGCGCTGCAGCGCCTTCCGCAAGGTACGGGCCGGCCCGAACTGGTGCTGCGCACCCAGGCCCTGTTGCGGGTAGGGCGCGCCGCCGAGGTGACCTCGGCCCTGCAGACATGGGTGGCCAACCACCCGCACGATGCCACCGTGTGGCAGCAGCTTGCCAGCGCATGGCAAGCCCAGGGCCAACCGCTGCGCGCTGTCCGCGCCGAGGCCGAGTCGCACGCGGCGCGCTACGACTACGCGGCCGCCGTCGATCGCTTCAAGGCGGGGCAAGACTTGGCCCGCAAGAGCGGCAGCGCCGCCGATTACATCGAGGCATCCATCATCGACACGCGGCTGCGCGCGATGGAATCACTTCTGAAGGAACAGGCCGCCGAGCGCTGATTCGATCACCAGGCCCAGCAGCGAATAGATCAGCGAGCCCAGCAGCGCGGCGCCAAAGCCGTTGACGTGGAAGCCGTCCAGCACACCGGCCGCGGCCCAGAACATCAGGGCGTTGATCACAAAGAGAAACAAGCCCACCGTGACGATGGTCACGGGCAATGTCAGCACCACCAGCACGGGACGCAGCACGGCATTGAAGAGGCCGATGACGAATGCCGCAATCAACGCGGACGTGAAGCTCTGCACTTCCACTCCGCTGTAGATGTAGGCCACAAACAGCAGCGCCGCAGCGCTGAGCACCCATTTGAGAAGGAGTTTCATGCGCGCAGAATAGCACCGCGCCCACGCCCGCGCTTGCCGAGAAGCGCTGCGCCAGGTTCTATTCGAGCTCCAGCACGAGCAGCGCGCCCAGCCCAGCCAGCAAGCTGGACACGGTGCCCGGCAACGACAGCCGGCCCCGCGCCG
>NZ_ACQT01000563.1 GCF_000175235.1 Acidovorax delafieldii 2AN
GCGCGCGCGGCGGCGGCGATGGATTCGGGCAGGGTGCCGTCGAGGATCATGGGACGATTGCGTGGAAGGTGGCGCCGGTCGGCTCAGAAGGGCGCAATGCCCAGCAGCGTGGCCGCTTGCAGCGCCGTGGCGCGTGCAGCCTCGGCCGTGGCCGCGGTGATGTTGAGGTGCCCCATCTTGCGCCCGCGCTTGGCTTCGCGTTTGCCATACAGGTGCAGGTGCGTGCCGGGCAGCGCCAGCACCTCGGCCCAGGGGGGCGTTTGCTCGGTGTCGCCCTGCGCAAACCACAGATCGCCCAGCAGGTTGAGCATGACGGCGGGGCTGTGCTGGCGCGGCTGGGTGAGCGGCAGGCGCGCCATGGTGCGCACCTGCAGTTCGAACTGCGACACGTCGCACGCGTTCTGGCTGTAGTGGCCGCTGTTGTGCGGGCGCGGGGCAATCTCGTTGACCACCAGGCTGCCGTCCTGCAGCACGAAGAATTCCACGCACAGCACGCCGACGTAGTGCAGGCCTTCTGCTACAGATTTTGCAGCTGCTATCGCTTGTGCAGCAAGCGCTGCAGGCAGATTTTCTTCATAAACTTCGGTCACGGCCAGGATGCCATCGCGGTGCAGGTTGCGCTGCACCGGCAGGTGCACCATGGCGCCGTCCATGCCGCGTGCCACCAGCACCGAGCATTCGAGTTGCAGCGGCAGCATCTTCTCGAGCACGCAAGGCACCTGGCCGACGGAGTCCCAGGCGGCGGCCAGCTCGGCGGGCGTCTTCACGCGCACCTGGCCTTTGCCGTCATAGCCCATGCGGGCGGTTTTCAGGATGCCTGGAAGGAGATCGACCGATACCGCCGCCAGTTGCTCGGCCGTTTCGATCACTGCATAGGGCGCGCAAGGCACACCGCGAGGCCACGAAGTGGGCTTTCTCGCGCGCGCGGTCCTGCG
>NZ_ACQT01000562.1 GCF_000175235.1 Acidovorax delafieldii 2AN
GCGGCCGAAGCCCGCACGCGCTGAAGACGCTTCGGTGGCGGGGCGGGCCGCCGGGCGGCCGCACCCGGCGCTTTTACAATGCCGGGCCTGACTTTGCGCCCCTGCCATGACCACCGACCCCTCGCCCACCAACGCCCCGGCTACGCCTTTCGAATGGATCGGCGGTGAAGCCCGCATCGAGGCTCTGGTGCAGCGCTTCTATGACCTCATGGACCTAGAGCCTGCTTACGCCGAACTGCGCGCCACGCACGGCAGCACCCTCGACGACGCGCGCCAGAAGCTCTTCTGGTTCCTGTGCGGCTGGCTCGGCGGGCCAGACCATTACCAGAACCGTTTTGGACACCCTCGCCTGCGGGCGCGCCACATGCCGTTCTCCATCGGCATCAAGGAGCGCGACCAGTGGGTGGCCTGCATGGACCAGGCGATGGATGAAACCGGTGTTCCCGAGGCTCTGCGCACGCGCCTGCGCGAGAGCTTCATGGGCACGGCCGACTGGATGCGCAACCGCGGCGGGTGACGCCTCAGCACATTGGTTTGCTATTGAAGAAATAGCTGTTGGCGCAGTACCGGCGAGCGCCCTGCGCCAAAAAGCCCCTTGATCTGTCCGCTGGCCCCCCCGAAACGCCCGCTGGGTCCCTGCACCCGCCGTGCCTCCGCAGTGCTCCGCTAAGATGCGCCCATCCAAACAACAGGGGGTGGGCAATGACGGTGACTGCATGGATCGTGCTCGCGGTGGTGGCCGCGCTGGTGGTGTGGGCCATTGCCGTCTACAACCGGCTGGTGCAGCTGCGCAACCGCATCGCCAACGCCTTTGGCCAGATCGACGTTCAGCTCAAGCGCCGCTACGACCTGGTGCCCAACTTGGTGGAAGTGGCGCGCGGCTACCTGGCCCACGAAGCAGCCACGCTTGAAGCCGTCATCCAGGCGCGCAGCCTG
>NZ_ACQT01000561.1 GCF_000175235.1 Acidovorax delafieldii 2AN
GCCTGGTTCCAGGGGCGCATCGCGGGCGGCATGCGCGCGGTCGAGCGGTTCGCGGGCGACATTGCCGGCTGCAACCTGGCCACCAACCTGGACAGTGCGCAGTACGCTGCGTCAATGGCTCCGCTGGCGCGCGGCCTGCAGCAGATCCAGGTCAACCTGCGTGCGGTGGTGGGCGATGTGCGCACCGAGATCGCGGGCTTTCTGCGCTCGGCCGAGGAAATCGCCCAAGGCGGGCGCGACCTGTACCAGCGCACCGAGGCGCAGGCGGGCAACCTGCAGCAGACGGCGGCGGCGATGGAAGAGTTGTCCAGCACCGTGCAGCACACGGCCGACACAGCCGGCACGGTGGCGCGCGACAGCATCCAGAGCGCCGAGGTGGCGCGGCACGGCGGGCAGGCGGTGCAACAGGTGGGGCAGGCCATGCACGACATCGAGCAGTCGTCGCGCAAGGTGGGCGAAATTGTCTCGGTGATCGAGGGCATTGCCTTTCAGACCAATCTGCTGGCGCTCAACGCCGCGGTGGAAGCCGCGCGCGCCGGAGAGCAGGGCCGCGGCTTCGCCGTGGTGGCTGGCGAGGTGCGGGCACTGGCCCAGCGCAGTGCCGGCGCGGCCAAGGAGATCCGTGCGTTGATCGGTGCCTCGGTGGCGCAGGTCACCGACGGGTCGCGCCAGATGGACGCGGCTGGCGAGACGATCGCCGAGGTGGTTTCCTCCGTGTCGCACGTGAGCGAACTGGTGCGCCAGATCAGCGAGGCCACGGCCGAGCAGTCGATCGGCATCGGCCAGGTGAACGAAGCCGTGGTGCAGCTCGAAAGCGTCACCCAGCAGAACGCCGCCCTGGTGGAGCAGACGGCCGCTGCGGCCGAGGCCTTGAAGGGCAGTTCGGCGGCCCTTTCGCGGTCGGTGGAAGTGTTCCGCATCCGCTGAGGCGCCGCCAGCGCCGCCC
>NZ_ACQT01000560.1 GCF_000175235.1 Acidovorax delafieldii 2AN
CCCCGGAATTTCCGCCCAAGAAACCCGTCACGCTGGTGGTGGGCTTCGCGGCGGGCGGCGCTGCCGACGCGGCTGCGCGCCTGATCGCCAAGAAGCTGGGCGAGAACATCGGCCAGCCCGTGGTGGTGGACAACAAGGGCGGCGCGGGCGGCAACATCGCGCACCAGTTCGTGGCCAATGCCGCGCCCGATGGCTCGGTGCTGCTGTTCGGATCGGTGGGCCCGCTCACCATCGCGCCGCACCTGATGAAGCTCAGCTACGACCCCTTCAAGGACCTGGCGCCCATCTCGGGCGGCGTGAACTTTCCCAACGTGCTGGTGGTGCACAAGGGCGCGGGGGTGAAGACGCTGGCCGAGTTCGTGCAGCTCTCGAAGAAAAAGCCCGGCAGCGTGGACTTTGCCTCTACCGGCGCGGGATCGGCCTCGCACCTGGCGGGTGAACTGTTCAACCAGCGCGCGGGCATCGACATGACCCACGTGCCCTACAAGGGCGGTGCTCCAGCGCTGCAGGACCTGCTGGGCGAGCGCATCACCTCCTACTTTGCCGCACCGCCCACGGCCATGCCGCACGTGGAAAGCGGCAAGCTGATTCCGCTGGCCACCACGGGCCTCACGCGCCCGGCCTACCTGCCCAACATCCCCACCGTGGCCGAGTCGGGCTTTCCGGGCTTCGAGGCCCTGAACTGGTATGCCTTCGTGGCGCCCGGCAAGACACCCGTGCCGCTGCTGGACCGCTGGAACAAGGAGATCGTGAAGGTGCTGAACGACCCCGGCGTGAAGGAAGCGCTGCTCAAGCATGGCCTGACCCCCCAGCCCACCACGCGCGCCGAATTCGCGGCCTTCATGAAGAAGGAATCGGCCCAGTGGGCCGCGATCATCAAGGAACGCAAGCTCACGGTGGAGTGACGCGCGACCCGGCGTGCGCGCGGCCATCGGCTGGCGCACCCCGGTA
>NZ_ACQT01000559.1 GCF_000175235.1 Acidovorax delafieldii 2AN
CCGGTGCCGCCGCGGTTGCAAGAGTCGCAGCGGAAGGCTGCGGCAGCGGTGCCGAGGACGCGGTGGAACGGGGCTCTGCAGCCGGTTCGGCGAGCGGCGGCGCAGGCACAGAACCCGGCGCTGCAGGTGTCGCAGGGGCCGCCGCAGCGGGCTGCGCGGGCGTGGGGGCGGGTTTTTTCTTGAAAAAACTGAACATTGGCGGGTACTTAGAATCACTCCATTCTATGAAACGTGCTTTCACCCTTCTGGGCCTGCTGGCCTGCCTGAGTGCCGGAGCGCAATCTCCGGCGTCGACCACCCCTCCCGCCACTCCTGCGCAAGCTCCCGCCGCTACGCCTTCAGGCGCGCGGCAGTTCACGCTGGCCAACGGCATGCAGCTGATCGTGCAGCCCGACCGGCGCGCGCCTACGGTCATGCACATGGTGTGGGTGCGCGTGGGTTCCATGGACGAGGTCGATGGCACCTCGGGGGTGGCCCACGTTCTTGAACACATGATGTTCAAGGGCACCAAGGCCGTGCCGCCGGGCGAGTTCTCGCGCCGGGTGGCGGCGCTGGGCGGGCAGGAAAACGCCTTCACCAGCCGCGACTACACGGGCTATTACCAGCAGATCCCGGCCAGCCGCCTGGAAGACGTGATGCGGCTCGAATCGGACCGGTTCGCGCACAACCAGTGGCCCGACGCCGAGTTCAAGAAGGAGATCGAGGTGGTCAAGGAAGAGCGCCGCATGCGCACCGAAGACCAGCCCCGTGCCGTGCTGGCCGAGCAGCTTTTTGCCACCACCTATGTGGCCTCGCCCTACCGCCGCCCGGTGGTGGGCTGGATGAGCGACCTGGACGCGATGACGCCCGACGATGTGCGCAATTTCCACCGCCGGTGGTATGTGCCCGGCAACGCCGCCGTGGTGGTGGCGGGCGATGTCGACGTGGCCCGGGTGCGCGCGCTGGCAGAAAAA
>NZ_ACQT01000558.1 GCF_000175235.1 Acidovorax delafieldii 2AN
CCGCGGCGGTATGCACGACGAGGCCGGCGCACAGGCCCACCACCACCGCCATGCCGGCGCGCCAGCCGCGCTGGGCCGACTGCAGCAGAACAAACAGGTTGTCGGGCCCGGGTGTGAGCCCCAGCAGCACCGACACGCCAAAGAAAGTGAGCAGGGTTTCGAAAGCAGGCATGGCAAAGAACAGGGCGAACGTGAAGACGCCCATTGTGCCAACGTGGGCTGCACCGCCACCCTGGGCCCAGCCTGCGCTGGCCGCTGCAGGTGGCGCCGCCCGGTCAGCATGCGCTCAGCGCACAGTCAGCGCATCGGCACCACGATCACCCGGCGGCGTGGCTGGCAGCCGGGGCCTTCGAAGGCGGGACTGTCGCGCATCCAGCCCGCGCCGGGAGATGCCTGCGCGCACACGCGCCGGCCATCCACCTGGCTGCGCCAGTAGTACCAGGGCGCCGGTGCGGCCAGGGCTGCGCCAAGGGCCAGCATCCAGCCCAGGGCCACCCTGGCTGCCAGGACCGCAGGCCCATGCAAAGCGCGTGCATTGCCGTCCATCGTTGCAGCCGTCACCGCAATGCCTTGCCATCCACCGACCACATGAAGGCTTCCACCGCGTCGGTGTAGGCACCAGGCAAACCGAGCTGCTCGTTGACCTGGCCATGCGAGAGATCCTGCGGCAACACCTCGACCCGCATGCCCCGTGCCCGGCCCTGCGCGGCAAAGCGCTGCGCCTGATCGCACGATACCCTGCGGCGGGTGGAGCATACGGCCAGCACCGGCGGGGCAGGCTGCTGCAACTGGTGCAAGGGCGATACGGCGCGCCAGAAGGCCGGGTCGCTGCCAAACGCCTGGTCGTACAGGCGCGCGTGGCGCTCTTCCATGATGCGCGGCACATCCAGCGCAGCGCTGTCGAGCGCCACCGTGCCGCGCACGGGCAAGGCGCCCTGGGCTTGCGCCAGCGCCGGT
>NZ_ACQT01000557.1 GCF_000175235.1 Acidovorax delafieldii 2AN
GCGCCTTGGCGGTGTCGGCCTGGGCCTGGCCGAAGTCGGGCGATGCCAGCAAGGCCAGCGGCGCGCCGGCCTTCACGGTCTGGCCCAGGTCGGCACGGATGGCCGCCACCCGGCCCGCGAAGGGGGCATAGATGCGCTGGGTGCGCTCTTCGTTCCAGACCAGCCTGGCGGGCAGATCGACGGCAATCTGCGTCGAGGGCCGGGCCTCGCTCACCCCCAGCAGGGCGAGTTGCGGATGGTCGGGCGGAAAGCGCAGTTGTGTGCCTTGCACCACGGGCGGGGCGGCTTCGGCGGGCGCTGCGGGGGCTGCGGCTTCGCCGCAACCGGCCAGCAAGGCGCTGCACCCCAGGGTCAGGGCGACGAAGGTGCGGCTGGCGATGAAGGGCGGGACTCTGCGCACGCGCAGGCGGAAGGTAGAGGAGTGCACCATGGGTGGGTCTATGCAGAGAAAAGTGTCAGGGGGCGACGGACAGCACTTGCGGCTGCGTGCGCAATTGCCAGGCGCCGAGGGCCTTGGCGTGTTCGAGGCGGGCAGAGAGCGCTTCCAGCGCAGTCGCGCGCAGGGTTCGGCGGGCGTCGAGCAGATCGGTGAGGGACGTGGCACCCTTGGCGTAGGCGAGTTCGGCGCTTTGCGCCACCTGGCGCGCGCGCGGCAGGATGCCGGTGTCGAAGCTGGCCGAACGCTGGGCGGTGCCGGCCGCCGCCTGTTGCAGATGCTGCAAGTCCAGCAGGGCGAGGCGGCGGGTCTTTTCAAGGGTGTCCTGGGCCTGGGTGTATTCGGCCTGGGCGCGGCCGATCTCGCCTTCGTAGTGGTAGCCCCACTGCAAGGGGACCGAAACGCGCAACTCCACGAGGCGGTTGGATGTGCCCGGGAAATGGTCGTACGAGGCGCCCACCGTCCAGTCGGCCTTGCGCTGGGCGCTGGCGTTGTCCAGCGCCGCCTGGGCGGCCTGCACGCGGG
>NZ_ACQT01000556.1 GCF_000175235.1 Acidovorax delafieldii 2AN
GCCTCGCTGGCCTGCGGGCTGGCGCAGACGCAAGGCCTGCTGGTGGCGGCGCGGGCCGTGCAGGGAGTGGGCGGCGCGGTGGTGTCGGCGGTGGCGCTGTCGCTCATCATGAATCTGTTCACCGAGCCCGGCGAGCGCGCGCGGGCCATGGGCGTCTATGGCTTCGTGTGCGCGGGCGGCGGCAGCATCGGTGTGCTGCTGGGCGGCGTGCTGACCAGCGCGCTGAGCTGGCACTGGATCTTCCTGGTCAACATTCCGGTGGGGGTTGCCATCTACGCCGCGTGCCTGGCGCTGTTGCCGGGCGGCAAGGGCCAGGCCCATGGGCAGCGCCTGGATGTGGCGGGCGCAGTCACCGTCACCGCGGCGCTGATGCTGGCCGTGTATGCCATCGTCAACGGCAACGAGGCGGGCTGGACGTCGCTGCGCACCCTGGGGCTGCTGGGCGCGTCGGCGGTGCTGCTGGCGCTGTTCCTGTTCGTGGAATCGCATGTGGTGGCGCCGCTGGTGCCGCTCGCGCTGCTGCGGCTGCGCAACCTGGCGATTTCGAACGTGGTGGGCGTGCTCTGGGCGGCGGCGATGTTTGCGTGGTTCTTTCTTTCGGCGCTCTACATGCAGCGCGTGCTGGGGTATGACGCGATGCAGGTGGGGTTGGCCTTCCTGCCGTCCAACCTCATCATGGCAGGCTGCTCTCTGGGCCTCTCGGCCTGGGTGGTGATGCGTTTCGGCATCCGTGCCACGCTGGGTTGGGGGCTGCTCATGGCCGCGGCGGGGCTGGCGCTGTTCGCGCTGGCGCCGGTGGGCGGCCGCTTTGTTGTGCACGTGCTGCCCGGCATGCTGCTGCTGGGCGTGGGTGCGGGCATTGCGCTCAACCCCCTGCTGCTGGCCGCCATGGGCGATGTGGCGCCCCAGGACTCGGGGCTCGCGTCCGGAGTGGTCAACACGGCATTCATGATGGGCGGGCGCTGGGCCTGGCCATCCTGCCAG
>NZ_ACQT01000555.1 GCF_000175235.1 Acidovorax delafieldii 2AN
GCCGCGCGAGCCGGTCTCGCCCTACGACCCGGCCGTGCTGGGCGCGCGGCGCATCGCGGCCAACCCGTCGACGCAGTTGGAGGACATCGCCAGCTACTACAGCGGCTGCCAGGTCGATACCGTGGCCGCGCCAGCGACGGAGACCCGCGTGTGCCGGCAGTACAGCGGCGCCACGGCGCAATCCTGCGCGCGCACCCTGTCCGTGTCGGTCTCGCGCACCAGCAGCTGCTCACCGGGCGACTGGTTCGCACAGGCGGCCTCAGGCAGCATCGGCCTCGCCGTGCAGTGCAAGCCGGACCTTCCGGCCTCGGCGCAGCATTTCCGGGTCACGAGCGGCGGCGTGCCGCTGGCTTTCTTCGACGTGGACATGGGCACGCCGTACGTGTTCCCGCAGATGGTCGTGCAAGTGCCGGGCGGCGCGTGGTGGGGCGGCGGCGCCAATGGCGTCTGGGTCGCCAACAACCGGTGCACGGGTGGCGACTGCCGGCTGACCGGCTTCATCGCCCAGCAGTACCGGCAGATCTGCATCGGCAGCGGCGGGGACGCGGGCGACATGACCTGCACCACCGAGCGGCCCTTCCTCGAGATCTACGCCGCCTGCCCCGCCGGGACGCAAAGTGGCGACCACATCGCGTACACCACGGGCGGCGGCGGCGACGGCGGATCCGCTCAGACGACCTACCTGGACAAGGCCACCTGCTACGCGCCCGCGCAGCAGCCCTCGGACTATCCCGGCTACGACGACACGGGCGCGGTCTCGGGCAGCTTCTGGACGGTGCAATCGAGCCGGCCCGTCGTCGGGTTCGAGCTGAATCCGGCCTACGGCCCGATCCCGCAGATGACGCTGGCCTACGAGCGGCCGCACACCACGGTCACGGAGTCGGACCAGTGGGACGATCAATGCCCCGCCCTCCAGGGCGATGGGCGCTGCGCGGTTTCCGGGGCGGCGCGCTGCGTCGATGGGCCGGCGACCCGGCAGATCGACGGCGCGCC
>NZ_ACQT01000554.1 GCF_000175235.1 Acidovorax delafieldii 2AN
AGCAGGCTTCATGTCTCGTTGATTGGTGCAGTCGTCTTCTGAAAATGACAGCGGCCCCTTGCGCCGCTGGGGCGTTGCCGCCGGTGGGTGCAGCTTTACCCGGGCTTCACTTTTCTGTTTCCTGCACGACACGTGCGCCGCAGCACAATGGGGTTTGCCATAGCTGCAGCCTTTCTTCCATGAATGACCTTTCTGCCGAACCTGCAGGCCTGCCTGCGCAGCGTCCTCCCTCGCGTCCCGGCGCATGTGTCGGCCTGTGGATCGTGACCTCGGCCCTGGCCGCGCTGGCCGGTTGTGCCAGCCCTGTGGTGCCCGATGGCGGCCTTCCTCCGACACCCGTGCCGCTGGCTTGGTCCACGCCCGCGCCAGAAGGCACGGTCGCCACGCCGCTGGCCCAGTGGTGGCAGCGGTTCAATGATCCGCAGCTCACGCAACTGGTGGCGCTGGCCCTGCAGGCCAATACCAGCGTGCGCAGCGCGCAGGCCGCATTGCAGCAGGCGCGCGCGCAGGCGGATGTGCAGGCCGCGGGCCTGCTGCCCAGCGTGGGCTCCTCCGCCTCGGCACAGCGCAGCCGGACGTCGAACAGTACCGGCAACAGTTTCCAGGCCGGGTTTGATGCGAGCTGGGAGCCCGATGTGTTCGGCCGGCTGCGCAGTGGCTTGAATGCCAGCGAGGCCGACGCAAGGGCGGCCGAAGCCGGCCTGGCCGACGTGCAGGTCTCGCTGGCGGCGGAAACCGCCGTGACCTATGTCGAATTGCGCGGCTTGCAGCAGCGGCTGGCCATTGCGCGCAGCAACCTGGCCAGCCAGCAGGAGACCTTGCAGATCACCCAGTGGCGCCTGCAGGCCGGGCTGACCACCTCGCTGGTGGCCGAGCAGGCCCGCGCCGCAGCCGAGCAGACCGCCGCGCAGATCCCGGCGCTTGAATCCAGCCTGGCCCAGTCGCGCCACAGCCTGGCGGTGCTCACGGGGCAGGCGCCGCTCGCGCTCGACAACTTGCGTGGGCGATA
>NZ_ACQT01000553.1 GCF_000175235.1 Acidovorax delafieldii 2AN
CTGTGCGCCTGCAAAGCCGCGCAGCACCATGGCGCCGGGCTCCAGCACCTCGGCAGGCCGGGCGGGCTGGGGTGGATCGTCGAACAGGCTGGGGGTCATGGCATCAGCGCTCCATTGCAGACGGGCCAGCCACTGCCGCTAAGGAAGCGGGCGTTGGTGCGGACATTGTTTCCTGGGGGCCAGCGTTGCCCGGCCAGCGGCGGTGTACCGACGGCCAAGCGCGCAGACCGGAGCGACGGGCGAAGCTTCATGACAGTGCGTCGTGAAAAATGATGCCCAGCGTGTGCCGCTGCCCGCTGTGCAAGCGGCTGACGCCGTGGCGCATCTGCACGCGGTAGGGGCCGCGCGTGCCCTGCACCGGCCGGTGGTGCACGGCAAACACCACCGCGTCGCCGCGGCTCAGCGGCACCACCTCCACCCGCGACTGCATGCGCGGGCGTTGCTCGGTGAGAACGAATTCGCCGCCGGTGAAGTCGCTTGCGGGTTGCGACAACAGAATCGCCACCTGCAGTGGAAATACGTGCTCACCATAGAGGTCCTGGTGCAGGCAGTTGTAGTCGCCCGCCTCGTACTGCAGCAGCAGCGGGGTAGGCCGCACCTGCCCCGCGGCATGGCACCGGGCAATGAAGTCGGCATGCCGGGCGGGATAGCGCACACCAATGCCCATGGCGGCGTTCCACTGGTCGGCTATAGGGGCCAGATGCGGGTACAGCGCTTCGCGCAGCCCGGCCACCACGCCGGGCAACGGGTAGCTGAAGTACTGGTATTCGCCCTGGCCGAAGCCATGGCGCTGCATCACCACGCGACTGCGGAAGGTGGAAGCTTGCGCGCTGCCGTACAGCCGGGACAGCGACGCGCATTCAGACGCGTCGAGCAACGGGCCCAACAGGGCGTTACCACGCTGGTGCAGCGCCTCGGTGGCTGCGCCCCAGTCAAGGGCCGCTGCGCGCTCGGTGCATCCACGGGCGGGCGCAACGGGGGGCGTGGGGGTGATCATGCTGCCTTGCGCCG
>NZ_ACQT01000552.1 GCF_000175235.1 Acidovorax delafieldii 2AN
CGCGCGCAGGGCTTCGAGCGCGGTGACGATGCCGGCCAGCCCGCCGCCAACGATCACCACGTCATGGTGCTGTGCTCCCATGGCTTGTCTCCTGGTCGTGGAACCTGTGTGGTTCTCTACGCATGTGGTTCTTTGTGCGCTAGACGATAGCGTTTTATGATGGGTGCTACCTTGACTTTGGAGCCCGCGCATGTTGACTTTGAAGCCTATTCACAGTCATTGCATGGTGCCAGCGATGCCGCAGAAGGCCGGCATCCAGGCGCACACGGCAGGCCCCGGTGATGGCTTGGACAAGGCGGGCAACGCCCCGTGAACCGGCTTCTGCAGCCCAGCGTCGCCCTGAGCTGGGTGAACACCGTGCTGGCCGCCGCCGAGCGCCAGGGCTTGGCACGTGCGTTGTTGCTGGCGCGCGCTGGCCTGCCGCCCTGCTGCCTGGACGAGTCGCGCTGGCCTATCGACGACATCACGCGCCTGTGGCGCGCGGCGGCCGATCTCACGGCCGACCCATCGTTCGGCCTGAACGCGGGGCGCACGGTGGGGCCGGGCAGCTTCAATGTGGTGAGCTACATCCTGCTGTCCTCGGCCACGCTGCGCGCGGGTCTGGGCGTGCTGCAGCAGTACCAGCGCCTCATCAGCGACGGCGGGCGTTTCCAGATCCTTGCGGGTGAACGCCAGAGCTGGGTGGTGTACCACCCGCAGCAGGGCAGCCTGGCGTTCAGCCCGCACCAGGTCGAGGCCGTGCTCGCGGCCACTGTGAGCTTCAGCCGCTGGGTCACGGGCCGGGCGCTGCGGCCTGCGCGCGCGCAGTTCAGCCATCGCCAGATCGGGCCGCTGGCGAACTATGCCGAGGCCTTGTCGCAGCGGGTGCAGTTCGAGCAGGCTTTCAATGGCCTGCTGCTGGACAACGCCGTGCTAGATGCGCCCCTGCCCCAGGCCGACGCCGGACTCGCCAGCCTGCACCGGGCCCACGCCTCGGCCCTGCTGTCGGCACTGTCGGAGCCGGCGCCGCTGCGCCGGCAGGTTG
>NZ_ACQT01000551.1 GCF_000175235.1 Acidovorax delafieldii 2AN
CGGCGGCAGCTCGAAGCCCGCGCCCAGCCGGTAGCCCACGCCCGCTTCGCCCTCGATGGGCACGCCCTGGTGCTGCAGGTCGGCCACGTCACGGTAGATGGTGCGCGGCGAAACCTCCAGCCGCTCGGCCAGGAAGGCGGCAGTGGACAGGCGCCGCCCGCGGATGAGCTGGACGATCTGGAACAGGCGGTCGGCGCGGCGCATGGTGCGAAGCTGCAGTTTGGGGTGTTTCTGGCCTGTGGCGCTTATACATCAAGCGCCACCAGCTATCAATCAAGGAGCATCCGCCAACGCGGCCCAGGCGCCCGCACTGGCGCCGTCGGCCACCTGCACGCCGATGTGGATGGCCACGCGGTCCACCGCGTCGTAGGCCTCGAAGTCGGTGCCGAAGCGGCGCTGGACCTGCGGGTGGCGCGAAAAATAGCGCCAGACCTCGCCCCACGCATCCAGCACCATCTGCGGCATGGCACCCTGGCCGTGGAAGACCAGGTATTCGCCCGCCTCGATGTCCACCGTGCCCGCGCCGCCCACCAGTTCGGCGCCCGGGGGCGCGGCCACGCCGGCAGTGACGTCGTAAGCGCCGTGTTCGTTGGATTCGTAAGCGCTGTACACGCCAAAGATGCGGGCGTCGGCGCCCGGGCGGGGCAGCTTGTGCTCCCAGCTTTCGTCAAAAAAACGGTCCCACAGCCCACCGATGCGGGCGGTGGCGGAGTCCATCTCGTCGCTGTTGCGGGTGCGCACCGAAATGCCGGCGACGCGAAAGGCTGGGACCTGGGTGGTCACAGGGGGCATGCAGATCTCCCGTGTCAGGGTGGAAGGAATGGCGGGGCGCGGGGCATGAAAACTGCGGCTGCTGACATCCGTGTGTCAGCAGCGCGGCGTTCTGGCGGCGCCTGGCGTGTGCAGGCGTCGGTCAGCGCGCCATGGCGTGCAGCCCGATGGTGTTGCCCTCGGTGTCGCGGACGTGGGCGATGAAGCCGATGCCCTCGGGCAGCTCCATGCAGGCGTCCAGCACCGCACCGCCGGC
>NZ_ACQT01000550.1 GCF_000175235.1 Acidovorax delafieldii 2AN
GCGCGCGGGCCGGGGCGCTTCAGTGCGGGTGGGCAGGTGCAGCCGGTATCGGTGGGTGTGGTGCGGCGCCAGGATGTGCGCGTGATGGTTCAGGCCATCGGCACGATGAGCGCGCGCGCCACGGCGGTGGTGCGGGCCAAGGTCAGTGGCGAACTGATGGCGTTGCACTTCAAGGAAGGCCAGCAGGTCAAGGCGGGCCAGCTGCTGGCCGAGATCGACCCCCGCAGCTACCAGGCCGCGCTGGGCCAGGTGCAGGGCAACCTGCAACGCGACCAGGCCCTGCTGCGCAACGCACAGCTCGATTGGCAACGCTACAAGGACTTGTTGGCGCAGGATTCGATCGCCTCCCAACAGGTGGACACGCAGGCGGCCCTGGTGCGCCAGCTGGAAGGCACCGTGGCCGCCGACCAGGCGCAGGTGGACGCTGCCCGCCTGCAGATGGGCTACACGCGCATCACCGCGCCGATCGCTGGGCGGCTGGGGTTGCGGCAGGCCGACAGGGGCAACGTGGTCGGCCCTTCGGACGCGAACGGCATTGTCACCATCAACCTTGTTCAGCCCATCGACGCGGCTTTTGCGGTGCCCGAGGCGCACCTGGCGCAGATCAACCAGCGCCTGGCCGACGGTGCCGATTTACCCGTGGAGCTGTGGGACCGCGAGCAAAAGCGTCGTCTGGCGCGCGGACGCGTGACCGCGCTCGACAATGCCATCGACACCGCCACCGGCACCATCAAGGTGAAGGCGTCGTTTGCCAATGAGGACGGAGGGCTGTTCCCCAACCAGTTCGTCAATGTGCGTCTGCAGCTGGACCTGCTGCAAAGGGCGCTGACCGTGCCCGGCACGGCGGTGCAGAACAACTATGTCTACCTGGTGCAGCCCGATGGCACCGTGACGCAGCGGCGCATTCGCGTGGGCGTGGCCGATGGTGAGCGGGTCAGCGTAGAGGGTGAATTGAAAGAGGGCGACCAGGTGGTGACCGACGGCATTGACCGCCTGCGCGAAGGCGCCAAGGTGGCGGTGATCGACGC
>NZ_ACQT01000549.1 GCF_000175235.1 Acidovorax delafieldii 2AN
CGTGGCTAGCGCGCGATGCCTGCAGAACTGCCAGCGGCGGTGCGGCGTGCGCGGGCGCGCCCCGGAGCGATTTGGGGCACGGCGTTGACCAGGGCACGGGTGTACGGGTGCTGCGCGTTGTAGAACAGATCCTGGGGCGTGCCGCGCTCCACGATGCGCCCCTGGTACAGCACCACCACGTCATCGCACAGGTGGTTCACCACGGCCAGATCGTGGCTGATGAGCAGGTAGGTGACGCCGAACTGCTGCTGCAGGTCTTGCATGAGGTTGAGTACCTGGGCCTGCACCGACACGTCGAGTGCGCTCACGGGCTCGTCGGCCACGATGAGGCGGGGGCGGGTGATGAGGGCGCGCGCAATCGCAATGCGCTGGCGCTGGCCGCCCGAAAACTCATGCGGGTACTTGCCCAGGTCGCTGCTGCGCAGCCCCACCTGCGTGAGCACCTGTGCAGCCTGTTCGCGCTGCTCAGCCCGGCCCACCTGGCCCTGGGCACGCAGCGGCTCGGCCACGATGCGCTCCACCGTGTGGTGCGGGTCCAGCGAGCCGTAGGGGTCCTGGAACACCATCTGGAAGTCGCGCCGCGCCCGGCGCAACTCGGCGGGGGGCAGGGTGTGCAGGTTGCGGCCCAGCAGGTGCACCGTGCCGGCGGTGGGGGTGTCGAGCGCCATCACCAGACGGGCCAGCGTGGACTTGCCTGAACCCGACTCGCCCACGATGCCCAGGCTGCGGCCCGCCGTCACCGTGAAGTCCACGCCCTGCAGGGCCTGCACCTGCTGCGGGGGGTGGAAGAGGCGGGTGCGCGGGAGCGGGTAGTGGCGCACCAGTTGGGCCACCTGCAGCAGGGGTGCTGGGGCGGTCATAGGGATTTTTGATTCAAATCGGCCCGGTGCGCTTGTGCAATCGGTGCGTGCAGCTATCAAATCAGGAGTATCTGGTGTTGTCATGCCCGGTCCTCATGGGCTGCGGCCACGGCGTCGAGCCGGATGCAGCGCGCCAGATGCCCTTCGCCCAGCGGCACCGGCGGCGGTGCGCTGGGG
>NZ_ACQT01000548.1 GCF_000175235.1 Acidovorax delafieldii 2AN
CTTTGCCGCGAATGGCGGGGCGGGCGCTGGCCCGGCGGGCGGTCCCAGCCGCTCAGCCGGGGCTCCCGTCAAGGCGTGTGGTGCGCTTCGGGCCGTCAGAAATCGACCAGGCTCAGCCCCAGGCTGAAGACAGTGCGCTTGCGGTTGTAGTCGATCATGCTGTCGCCGTAGCCGCTGAAGAGCTGGGTGTGCAGGCGCAGGTTGCTCTTGCCGCCGCCCAGGCCCGTGCCCAGCGTCTGCAGCCATTCCAGGCGCACCGAGCCACGCCCGGTCGAGGCCAGCGAGTGGCGCAGGGTGGCGCCCAGCGTGTTGTCCTTGTCCATGTTCCAGAACAGCTGCATCTCGCCGCGGCCGACGTAGTCGCTGATGCCGGGGTTGTCGTCGCTGTTGATGTTCTCGGACAGCCGCTTCCACACGCGCGCGTTCAGGTTCCAGCGGTTGTCCAGTTCCATGCCGGTCATGAGGTAGACGCGGTTCCAGCTGCGCGAGAGCGGGTTGCTCTGGCCGTTGGACTGGTGCACCAACCCCACGCCGCTGTAGCGCCAGCGCCAGCCAAAGGGCAGCCGGGCGTCGGTGGGGTAGACGTACATCACCTCGGGCTCGTGGTCGGTGGTGCGGAAGGGGCGCGAGATGTCGGGGCTGAACAACTGCCAGTACGACTGCTGCGTGTAGCCGAACCACACCGAATCCTTGAGCGTGGGGTGGCCCTGCGTCAGCAGGCCCTGGGCGAGCTTGGTGCGCACCGACAGCTGGATGCGGTTTTCGGTGCGCCGGTACGGCGTGGATTCGGCGGCGGTGTGGCCCTCGGCGTCCGAGCTGGGCTGGCGGTTCACGTTGCTGCCCGCCACCACCGAGACGGTGATGGGCCGGTAGCCGCGAAAGCTGAAGGTGCCGCAGTCGCTGCCCGATTCCAGCTCCCAGAAGCGCGAGAGGTCGCTGTACTGCGTGTCGTGGCAGCCCTCTGTGCGTGCCACGTCGATGATGCGGGTGGCGGGCAGCCGCGTGTCCACCGGCAGCGGCACGGCGGTGCTTGCGCCGCCCGGGCTTGCC
>NZ_ACQT01000547.1 GCF_000175235.1 Acidovorax delafieldii 2AN
GCAAGGCCCCCGGCCGGCCGTGACAGCGCAAACGCCAGAGCGAGCGCCCGCCCGCGCCATCGACGGACCTTCGGCCCGCGCGATGTTCCTCGCCCTGCAGCAGCAGGCCCGGGCGCAAGGCCTGGCCCTGCGGGCACCGCCGCCAGAGCCCACCACCTGCTGCGGGCGTGGCTGCAACGGCTGCGTGTGGGAAGGCTATCTCGACGCGGCTGAATACTGGCGGCAAGAGGCGCTGCTGCAGGTGACAGCGGTGGTCTAAGGATCAAACTGGCCTGTAGCGCTTGTGCCGCAAGCGCCTATAGCTACTTTTTTTGCAGCACATACGCCATCTTTGCCCGAGGCGTTGCGATCCCAAGGGCCCGGTGCAAAGCGCCAACGGAGCCGGCGAGCGGCCCCAGCGGGGCTTGGCAACGCCGCGCATGGTCGCTGGTGCCGCCACCCGAAGGCAAGGCTGCGCAACCCGCGCCACGCGTTGTTGCGTTCCTGGCCGCGCTTCCCCCGCCTTGGCACCGTCACGCGCCTGAAGGGGCGCGCTTGCGTGGTCTTCGCACCGGCACAAAACAGGGTGAGCAGGCCTTAATCCACCTGCGATGCACCGCCGGCAGAAGCGCGCTCGGAGAGTGTGCGCAGCACGTCGTCGGCGTCGCCGCGCAACTGCACGGCGAGCCCCGTGGCCAGTTGCAGGCGCCGCAGCAGCCACGGGCTGAGGTCGCTTTCAAAGGGGCCCGGCATGGGCTCTGGGTCCGGCGCCAGCGGACCGGGCGGCGGGTTGCCACCCGCACCTGCCGGTGCGCCGGCCGACAGGATGGCGTCGATGCGCTCGGCCGTCAGCTCAAGTGGCGCCTCCACCTGCTCTGGTCGCAGCATGCCGCGGCGCTGCAACAGCAGCGTCTTGACGGCCGTGAGCTGCGCGAGCATCTGGTAGCTGTGGGCCTGCAGATGCTCCAGGGCCTGCAGCGGCGGGCGCACGGCGCGCGGCTCGGACAAAGACCGCTGCGTGGCCTGCACCAGCGCCGACAGGCTGTCATAGGCTTCGCGCCGCGCCAGGCG
>NZ_ACQT01000546.1 GCF_000175235.1 Acidovorax delafieldii 2AN
GCACGTCGGCGCTGATGCCCAGCGCCTGCGCACCCAGCGCGCGCAGGCCTTCGGCCGCCTGCTGCACCTTGTCGGGTGAGCGGCTCATGACCACCACGTGGGCGCCCGCGCGTGCAAACGCCTGGGCGATGCCGAGGTTGATGCCGCTGCTGCCGCCGGCCACGAAGACATGGCGACCTGTGAAGTAGGAGGATTCGGGCATGGCGCTCTCCTTTTCAGTCCAGCTGCAGCTTCTGGCTGCGGATCAAGTCGCCCCAGTCCTGCCGGTCGCGCTCCACGATCTTCGAGAACTGCTCGCTCGCCATGCCCCCGGGGCGGCCGCCCAGCTCGCGGTAGCGCTGGACCACGGCCGGGTCCTGCAGCACGGCGACGAGGTTGTCGGTGAGCTTCTTGACGACCGCTGGCGGCGTTTTGGCGGGCACGAAGAAGCCCATCCATCCCACCTTGTCGAAGTCCTTCATGCCCAGCTCGGTCATGGTGGGCACGTCGGGCAGTTCGGGCTCGCGCGTGGCGCCGGTCACGGCCAGCGCGCGCAGCTTGCCGTCCCTGACATGGCCCAGCGACCCCGTGAGGTTGTCGAACATGAACTGGGTCTCGCCCGCAACGATGGCCATGGTGGCGGGCGCGGAGCCCTTGTAGGGCACATGCACCACATCGACGCCCGCGCTCTGGCGCAGCAGCTCGCCCATCAGGTGCGTGGTCTGGCCCACGCCCGCGGACGAGAACGCGAGCTGGCCCGGCGCGCGCTTGGCGGCCGTGACGAGATCCTTGAGGCTCTTAATGGGCGACTTCACCGGTACGACCAGCACGTTGGCGAACGAGATCATGTCGGTCAGCGGGGTGAAGTCTTCAGCCTTGTACGTGAGCTTCTGGTAGGCGGTGTAGTTGATGGCGTTGGAGCCGGTGTTGCCCACCAGCACGGTGTAGCCGTCGGCCGGCGCACGCGCCACGAGGCTGCTGCCCAGCGAGCCGCCCGCGCCGGGCTTGTTGTCCACGATGATGGGCTGGCCCAGCCGCTCGCCGAGCTTTTGCGCCATGAAGCGCACGGGTGTG
>NZ_ACQT01000545.1 GCF_000175235.1 Acidovorax delafieldii 2AN
CTGGTGAGCCGCGTGGTGCCGGCCGACCAGCTGCTGCCCACCGCGCGCGCTGGCCGCGAAAATCGCCGCCAACCCCGGCGCCGTGATGCGCATGACCAAGCGCCTGCTGCGCGAGGGGCAGAGCAGCACGCTGGCGTCGCTGCTGGAGATGTCGGCCGGCTACCAGGCCATCGCGCACAAGACGGCCGACCACCGCGAGGCGGTTACCGCCTTCATCGAAAAACGCGCGCCACGCTTTGCGTGATTGCCGGCAGCGAGAACATTGCCGTATGAAACCCCTGCAAGGCCTGCGCGTGCTGGATCTGTCCAGCGTCATCTTCGGCCCGCTGGCCAGCCAGTTGCTGGCCGACTACGGGGCCGAGGTCATCAAGGTCGAGCCGCCCGAGGGCGACTCCACGCGCCACACCGGCCCGGGCACCGAGCCGGGCATGGCGGCCATGTTCCTGGGCGCCAACCGCAGCAAGAAGAGCCTGGCGCTCGACCTCAAGCAGCCCGCCGCGCAGGCGGCGCTGCAGGCCCTGGTGGCCACGGCCGACGTGTTCATGCACAGCATGCGGCCGCAAAAAGCTCGCCGGCCTGGGCATCGACCCGGCCACGCTGCGCGCGAAGCACCCGCGCCTGGTGTATGCCAGCCTGCTGGGCTTTCTGCCCGGGCCCTATGCCGGGCGGCCGGCGTACGACGACGTGATCCAGGGCATGTCGGGACTGGCCGACCTCATGGCGCGCCAGACGGGCGAGGCACGCTACCTGCCCACCATCGCCGCCGACAAGACCTGCGCCCATGTGGCGGCGCATGCCATCCTGGCCGCGCTGTGGCAGCGCGAGCGCACGGGGCAGGGCGCGCTGGTGGAGATCCCCATGTTCGAGTCCATGGTGGGCTTCAACCTGGTGGAGCATTTCTACGGCCAGCATTTCGAGCCGCCGCTGTCCGCGCCCGGCTACCCGCGCGTGCTGGCGCCGTGGCGTCGCCCGTACCGCACGTCCGACGGCCATGTGGCCATGATGCCCTACACCGACGTGCACTGGCAGCGCTTCTTTGCCGAGGTGGGTGAGCCCGC
>NZ_ACQT01000544.1 GCF_000175235.1 Acidovorax delafieldii 2AN
AGCATCACGCCAGGCTGCTCGCAAGGCGGCATGCGCTGCAGGGCGTCGCCGCCGCGCAGCTGCACCGCATCGGCCACCCCTGCGCGCTCGGCATTGCGCTGGGCAAAGTCCACCATGCGGTGGGCCACGTCACTGCCAAAAATGGGTACAGCGCTTTTCTGCATTGCGCTTTCAGCTTCGTTTTTAATAGCAGACCAGACGTGGGCCTGGAACGGCAGCAGCTTCTCGAAAGCAAACCTGCGCAGCCGGCCCGGCGGGATGCGGCAGGCGATCTGGGCGGCCTCGATGGCGATGGTGCCGCTGCCGCAGCAAGGGTCGTACAGCGGCACGGGGTGATCGCCATGCGGGTCCCAGCCGCTGGCGGCAATCATGGCGGCGGCCAGTGTTTCCTTGAGCGGGGCGTCGCCCTTGTCCTCGCGCCAGCCGCGCTTGAACAGCGGCTCGCCACTGGTGTCAATGTAGAGCGTGGCCTCGTCGGTGGTGAGGTGCATGTGGATGCGCACATCGGGCCACTGCGTATTCACATCGGGGCGCACGCCGGTCTTGGCGCGGAAGCGGTCGGCCACCGCGTCCTTGACCTTGAGGGCCGCGAAATTCAGGCTCGTGAGCGGGCTGTGCTGGGCCGTCACTTCGACCTTGAAGCTCTGGCGCGTGGTGAACCAGATTTCCCAGGCCACATCGCTGGCCATGCCGTAGAGGTCGTTTTCAGAGCGGTAGGGCCGGTGCGCCAGTTGCACCAGCACGCGCTGGGCCAGGCGGCTGTGCAGGTTCAGCAGCAGCGCATCGCGCCACGAGGCGCGCAGCAGCACGCCGCCACGGCCGGTGAGCAGGTCCTGCCCCGTGAGCCCGGTGATGGCGTGCACCTCGTCGGCCAGATAGCCTTCGACGCCGGCGGCGCAGGGAAGAAAGAGGGATAGGGCATTCATAAAGGAGGCCAAGGATACCCGCTCCCATGTTCAGCCCCTCTTTGTTCACAAAGAAGCGCTGCCAGCGCTTGCAAAACAAGTGCTGGCAGCCTGTTGCCCAGCAGATCAGCGCCGGCGTCGGCGCCGGGCCAGCAGCCCCAGGCCCC
>NZ_ACQT01000543.1 GCF_000175235.1 Acidovorax delafieldii 2AN
GTGGACGCGGCGCGGCCCTGCTCGCGGCCATGCTGACCGTCACCCTGGTGGCCACGTTTGCCGCCGCCGCCCTGTGGCAGCAATGGCGGGCGGTCGAGGTCGAGACCGCCGAGCGCGCGCGCCAGCAGTCGGCCTGGATCCTGGTGGGCGCACTCGACTGGTCGCGCCTGATCCTGCGCGAGGACGGCATCACCGGTGGTGCCGACCACCTGGCCGAACCCTGGGCCGTGCCACTGCAGGAGGCACGCCTGTCCACCTTCCTCGCGGCAGACCGCAACACGGTGCAGGTCGATGACGCCAGCACCGACACCACCGAGGCGTTCCTGTCCGGCCAGATCACCGACCTGCAGGCCCGGCTGAACCTCACCAACCTGATCGATGGCGACAAGGTCAACACCCGCGCGCTGCGGCAGTTCTCTCGCCTGTTCCAGCGCCTGGGGCTGCCCCAGCAGCAACTGGACCTGCTGGTGCAGGGCCTGCGCGAAGCGAAGGCCAGCAAGGGGGCCGACGGCAACGCTCCGCTGGTGCCACCTTCCATGGCCCAGCTGGGCTGGCTGGGCGTGCCGCCGGACACCCTGGCGGTGCTGGCCCCTCACGTCACGCTGCTCCCAGCGCGCACCCCCGTGAACCTGAACACGGCCGACGTGGACGTGCTGTCGGCCGTCATCGACGGGCTGGACATGGCGGGTGCCCAGAAGCTCCTGCAGCTTCGGCAGGCGCGCCATTTCCGGGGGCTCACCGATGTCACTGACCAGATGGGCCCCCAGCTGACGCTGAACCCCGACGACCACGCCATTGCCTCGCGGTACTTCGAGGTACGCGGCCGCCTGCGCCTGGGCGCCAGCATGGTGGACGAACGCTCGCTGGTCTACCGACAGGGCTCCACGGTCACGACGCTGTGGCGCGAACGCGGTGCCTTCGACCGGGGCACCGCGACCGCGGCGACACCTTGAGAACCGTTCCAGCGCTGTGCACCAGCCACCGCCGTTGCCGGTGGGCGCCGTCTTGCACACGGGCTGCCGGCCGAATCCATGGCAGGCCCAGCGCCCCCCGCGACTGCCCAAGGGCAAGCGC
>NZ_ACQT01000542.1 GCF_000175235.1 Acidovorax delafieldii 2AN
CCTGCATGCGGGCGGCGTCAGCCTGGGCGCGGGCCAGGTCGGCGTTGCGCAGGCTGACCTGGGCCTTGAGGGTGGCGTTGTTGGCATACAGCGTGCGCACTTCGCGCACGGTTTGCGCCAACTGGGCCTCGGCCTGCTCCAGCGCCACGCGGGCGTCGGCCGGGTCGAGCTTGACCAGCAACTGGCCGGCCTTCACGTAGTCGGTGTCGTCCGCACCGATGGAGACCACCGTGCCGCCGATTTGCGGGGTGATCTGCACCACGTTGCCGGCCACGTAGGCGTTGTCGGTGGTCTCCACATGGCGGCCATTGGCCCAGTGCCAGCCGCCCCAGCCGATGGCGGCAATGGCGACTGCGGCAGCGATGACGGTAAGGCCCCGGCGGCGGGCGGTGTTGGCTTCGGTGGCGGTGAGAGGTTCGCTCATGGCAGTGGTACTTCCGAGGTATGTTGTTGTGTGGTTTTGTGTCGGGGGTGCGGTGCGGTCAGTGCGCGGTGGGTGTGCCGGCGTTGGCTGCGGTGTGCAGCGTGGCGGTGTCGTCGGTCCAGCCGCCGCCCAGCGCCTTCATGAGCACCAGGCGGGTGTCGAGCTGGCGCGCGCGCAGGTCCACGGCCAGGCGGCGCTGGGCCAGCACCTGGCTTTCGGTGGAGAGCACCACGAGGTAGTTGCCCAGACCGGCGCGGTAGCGCTCCTGGGCAAAGCGGTAGGCCTTTTCGGCGCTGGCGGCGGCGTCGTCCTGCAGCGTTTGCTGGCGTGTGAGCGACTGGACGGATGCCACGGCGTCGCCTGCCTCCTTCACAGCGTCGAGCACGGCCCCGTTGTATTGCGCAATGGCGGCGTCCAGTTCGGCCTGGCGCCCGCCCAGCTGGGCACGCAGGCGGCCGCCGTCAAAGAGGGGCAGCCGCAGCGCGGGCGTCACGCCCATCTGGCGCGAACTGCCGTTGAACAGTTTGTCCAGCCCCAGCGCGTTCAGCCCGATGAACGCACCGATGTTGATGTTGGGATAGAACTCGCTGCGCGCGCTGTTCACGCCCTGGGTGGCTGCCTCCACGCGCCAGCGCGCGGCCACCACGTCGG
>NZ_ACQT01000541.1 GCF_000175235.1 Acidovorax delafieldii 2AN
ACTCGGCGGCAGCCCGCAGCGCGGGCTTTCTCCCGCCGACGGAACCGCCGCGCCCACGCACCCTGCACCGCGCACCGAAATGCGCCGCCGCAAGCGCGCACGGCGCGAACGAGCGCCAGTGCCTCAGGTGTCCTTGCGCTGAAAGACGCTCGAGCGCAGCGCGGCCAGTTCCAGCACCCGCAGTCCGCCGTATTCGATGCGGATCGCGCCCTGCCGTTCCAGGGCGGCAAGGGCCTCGTTGACGCGCTGGCGTGACAGCCCCACGAGGTAGGCCAGCTCCTGCTGCGTGATGCGCAGCACCTCGCCCACACCGGGGTAGAGCAAGGGATTGAACAGCGACGCCAGGCTGCGGGCCACGCGCACGTCGGGGTTGTTCAACCGGTCGATCTCACGCGCGGCAATGAACTGCCCCAGGCGCTCGTTGAGCTGGTTCATCACAAAGCGGTTGAACCCGAGGGAATGGTCCAGCAGCCAGTGGAAAGTGTCGATGGGCAGGCCCGCCACGACGCTCTTGCGCAGCGCCTGGATGTTGTAGCGGTAGGGCTCGCGCTTGAGCGCCGTGCCTTCGCCAAACCATCCGCCGGGCGGCACGCCAGTGAATGTCATCGTCTGCCCCTGGGCGTTGTCGCTGCTCATCTTGAGCAAGCCTTCGACCACGCCGAACCAGTAGGTCACCGGCCGCCCCAGGCGGCAGACGTAGTCGCCCGCCTTGGCGTCGCCGACCAGCAGCGCGGCCACAGCGCGCTCGCGCTCGGCGGGCAGCAGAAGCGCCAGCCAGGGAATGCCGTCCAGCTCTTCGGGGGTGGGCGGCCGGCGGCGCTGGTGCAGGGAGATGTCGAGGGTCATGCGCGTGATCTTCAGGCGTGGGTGCGCCAGTGCGTTACGGGAATACCACGAGCCAAATTGTCGTCATAAAGACAAAAAATGCCAATCACCGCCGGATGATGGGGCCCGTCAAGAGCACGCATCCCTGAAATTGAGAGGACCCGCCAGTGAACGCTTCCACTCCTTCCCCCTCCTTGCAGACCGCCGGCCGCGATGGCCCCACGATGGCGCGGCGCACGCTGCTGGCAGCGGCT
>NZ_ACQT01000540.1 GCF_000175235.1 Acidovorax delafieldii 2AN
GCAAAAACCGGCTTACGCGCTTATACAGCGTGCGCCAGCAGCTCTCTATTCAATAGCATTAATACTGCCGTGAAGGGAGGGCATTCCACGAGGCGCACAGCGGTTTCCTGGCACGCCAAAGCCCTCTGGCGGCGGGCCGCACCCACGCGGGCTATCGGATTTGGCTGACGCGCCAGCAAGTCGGGCACCTGCGGCGACCGCCCCGGTGGGCCCGGAAAAATGCAGTCCTCCCCCCACAAGGAACTGCCATGTCGCTTTCGCTGATTCTTCTGATTGTCCTGATCCTGATCCTCATCGGCGCCCTGCCAACCTGGGGACACAGCCGCTCGTGGGGCTATGGGCCCAGCGGCGGTATCGGGCTGGTGGTGCTGATCCTGATCATTCTTCTGCTCATGGGCCGAATCTAGAAGCTGTGCGCGGCGCCGTGCGAACGGCAACCGAACGGCAACCGAACGGCAGCGTTCGCTGCTCAAACGCACACCCCCAACCAAAGCGGCCCCCGAGGCCGCTTTTTTTTGTGGAACGTCACACCGCGCATCCGGTGCGTTTCGTCCATGCAGTGCTGGATGCGCTGCGGATGGCACGGCGGGGCGGCTTCGTGGGTTGGCGGTTAGCGGTTAGCGGTTAGCGGTTAGCGGTTAGCGATCAGGCCGCCCACCGCGCCGGCCCCGCAGCAAGGCGGGGTATTGGGCCACCGCAGTGCAGTCAGGTCAGGCCAGGCCGCCGGGCTTTTCGGCCTGCGCGAATGCCGTGGTGAGAGCCGCGAACTCCTGCGCCGTCACCACCCCGTTGGCCTGGCCGCCGCGGTCCATCAGCTGCAGCACGGCCTGCGAAAAATCGCTGTCCGCGCCGGGGGCCGCAACGCTCGCCAAACCCTTGAGGAACTCGCCACGCGAAATGCTGCCGTCGTGATCGGTATCGAACTTCTCCGTCAACTGGGCCTTTTGGGTATCGTCCGCACCGAAGCGGGCAAGCAGCTGCCCAAAATCTTCCGCCGAAACGGCTTTGCCCGGCTGCCCGCTTTGGGCCAACAAGGCCCCGGCACCCGCGCTGCGCTGTGCCGCCAGGCTGGCGCCCTGCCC
>NZ_ACQT01000539.1 GCF_000175235.1 Acidovorax delafieldii 2AN
CGGCATCGCGGTCGTCAAGCGTCCAGCGCGCCGCACGCATCTGCACGCCTTCGCGCAACTCCTGCTCGTGGGCAGTGCCGCGCGCCGGGGCCTGTTCGAGTGCATGCTGCAGATGGGTGTCGCGGTTGCCGCGGTCCTGCAGCGCATGGGAGCTTTCGGCGGCCACCATGTGCGCCAGCGCACGCAGGTGGTGGCCGTGGGGCACCGTTTCGCCGGCGGCCGTGAGGGCTTCTTCCTGGCCCAGCGCTGCGAGGGCGGCCTTGCGGGACCGCAGGAAGCGGCCCGCGAGCATGTGCGTGAGGGCGTCCAGCATCGCGCTGTGCATGGCGCGTTCCTTCTGCTGCACGCGCCACCTGCGGGCCTGATGGGGCAGTTCGAGCAACGCAGCGAGTGCGCGCAGCGCGGCGTACACGGTGACGAAGCCGCTGACCAGCAGCAGCACCACCATGTTCAGCGACAGGTCGATGCGGTAGGGCGGCCAGTAGAGCGTGATGGTGCCCTGGTTGTTGCCCGCGAACAAGGCTGCGGCCACGGCCACGCCAAACAATGCCAAAAGCCAAAGTGCAGCACGCATATCAGTGGTCCAACGCTCCGCGCGCGCCCGTGACCTTCGCCACTGGCGCAGCACAAGCCAGGGACGCGAGCCAAGGGCCGCCCCACAAACAGGGCGTCGCCGCCCTTGGGGGGAAGGCGCGAAGCGACTCAAGGGAGGTCATGTCATCTTCCTGCCGCGGCTGTGGCCAGCGCGGAAAGGGTTTCATCCAGGCGCGGCATCTCGGCCGCCTTCAGGCTGGCCTGGGCGGCCTGCAGGGCCGTGGCGGCGGCCTGGGTGCGCCGCGAGGTGGGGTCGAAGTACTTGTTGAGCGCAGCCGTGGCGGCGGCCAGGTCGGCGCGGGCCGATTCGAACTGGCGCGCCAGCACGCCAAGGCGCGCATTGAGCATCTTGAGCTTGAGGTTCTCGCGCAGGAAGAAGGTCTGTTCGGGCGCCAGCAGAATGGCCTCGGGCTGGTCGATGCGGCTCACGCGCACCAGGCTGCGGGCTTCGTCGCGCACCACTTCCCAACTGCGCTGCAGCGTGGCCTGCC
>NZ_ACQT01000538.1 GCF_000175235.1 Acidovorax delafieldii 2AN
AAGGGGTATCCACTTAGCTCCAGCGACCCCTCAAACACTGTGATTGCATCCAGTAATAATATCCGATTGCGTCCCACCGGTGTTCTTGCTCACGACGTCCGCATACGTCACCGGCGGCGTGACCACCGCTTGCTGCAGTAGGCGGTAAAACAGCATCCCGCGCGAGCTGGATGTGCGCCGGTTGAAGCGGAATACGAATTCATCGAGATAAGCATCCAGGTGCTCGGGTTGCACGGAGCCGTGGTGCGTTCCCAGCACCCAGCGCTGAACCAAGGAGGCGACCCGGTGAACTCCCGCCATGGACACATGGGCAGGCACACTTGAGCCCAGCATGACGGTGCGCTGGTGGATGTAACCCAGTTCTCCCAGGGAGCGGTACGCCGCCGAGCCGTCCGTGCGTATCTGGGCTGCGGGCTCGACCACCTCCTGCACGAAGGGGATGACGTGGGATGCGGAGTCTCGGTCGATGCGGCGCAATCGGATGCGCCCAAACCCCTGGGGCTGCACGATCTCCACCGCCATGACCATCAACACTTTGGTGGTGCTGCTCTTGCGCCCCGCAGGGGTGGCGGGATTTTTGCGATCCGTAATGGACAGGTAGGCTTCATCCACCTCGACAAGCCCCTTGAGCTTGTCACGGTCCGGGCGGACCATGGCGCGCCGAAACCGGTGCAACATGGTCCACGCTGTCTGGTAACTCCCCAAACCCAATACGCGCTGCAGTCCCAAGGCGCTCACGCCTTGCTTCTGATTGGTCAGGTACCACGCCGCAGCCAGCCACACCCGCAGCGGCGTACGCGTCTTGTCAAAGATGGTCCCTGAGGTCACCGTGCCCTGGTACTGGCATGCCCGGCACATCAGGCGGGTGCGGCTGGCGCGATACACATCACCCGTATTTCCACAGCGCGGACAGATGAAGCCTTCGGGCCAGCGCAGCTTCTCCAGGAACGCCTGGCAGGCCTCTTCGGTGGCAAACCAGTCAAGAAATTCGTTCCACGTGCGAGGATAGTCCTGCCCGGGAGTTGGCGTTAGCATCTGGGTTTCCATCCAGCTATTCTGGCGCCACTGGAGCTAAATGGATACCCCTT
>NZ_ACQT01000537.1 GCF_000175235.1 Acidovorax delafieldii 2AN
GCTTCGGCCGCGATGTCCAGCGAGCGCAGGCGCAGCGCCGGATCGTACACGTCGCTGACCAGCATGAATTCGTCGGCGCCCGTGGTCTTGCGCAGATGGGCCAGCCCGGAGCGCACCGTATCGGGCCCGCCGATCACGGCGGCCGCCAGAAAGTCGGCAATGGCCGCGCGCTCCTGGGGGTGCAGGCGTTCGGCGAAATGCGGGGCGGGGGGCTTGAGGCGGCTGCGCTCGCCCGTGAGGATGCCCAGCACGCGCTGGTAGGTGCTGCTGGCCAGGTAGTCGGCTTCCTCGTCGGTGGGGGCACCGATCAAGGGCACGCCGATGACCACGTAGGGCTCGGGCCATTGGGCCGATGGCCGGTAGAGGCTGCGGTACAGGTCGAGGGCCTGGTGCAGCAGGCGCGGGGCGAAATGCGAGGCAAAGGCATAGGGCAGGCCGCGCTCGGCCGCCAGCTGCGCCGAGAACAGGCTGGAGCCCAGCAGCCAGATGGGTACGTTGGTGCCCGCGCCGGGCATGGCGATCAGGCGCTGGTCGGGCGTGGAGGGGGCCAGCAGGCGCTGCAGTTCGGCCACGTCCTGGGGAAAGTCATCGGCAGTCTCGACGCGGCTGCGGCGCAGGGCGCGCATGGTGGTGGGGTCGGTGCCGGGGGCGCGGCCCAGGCCGAGGTCGATGCGCCCGGGGTACAGCTCGGCCAGTGTGCCAAAGGCCTCGGCCACGACCAGGGGCGCATGGTTGGGCAGCATCACACCCCCCGAACCCACGCGGATGTGCTGCGTGCCCCCCGCGATATGGCCCACCAGCACGGCAGTCGCCGAGCTGGCGATGCCCGCCATGTTGTGGTGCTCCGCGAGCCAGTAGCGCCGGAAACCCAGCGATTCGGCGTGTTGCGCGGTGCGCAGGGCGATCTGCAGCGCCTCGGCGACGGTGCCGCCTTCGCGCACGGCCACCAGGTCCAGCATGGAAAGAACGGGGCGTTTCTTGTCGGTCATGGGGCCATTGTGGGCCTGCGGCGCTGGCGCTGCAGGGCGCGTGCGAGATGGGCTTGCGCCGGCAAGGTTGACTGCTGGCGGGCCGGCTTGGCAGGCCTTGCCTGGGGCG
>NZ_ACQT01000536.1 GCF_000175235.1 Acidovorax delafieldii 2AN
GGGGGGGTGTCACTCATCCTTCAACATGCGCCGCAGCACCTTGCCCGCCCCCGTGGCGGGGAGCTGGGCGATGAAGCGCACCTCGCGCGGCGCCTTGTAGGGCGCCATGTTCTCGCGGCACCAGGCGACGAGCGCGGCGGCTTCCACCTCCTGCCCTGGCTTCTTGACAATGAAGGCGCGCACCACCTCGCCCTTCTCGGCGTCGGGCACGCCGATGACGGCGGCCTGGGCCACGGCGGGGTGCTTGATGAGGATGGTCTCGACCTCTTCGGGGAACACGCTGTAGCCCGAGACCTTGATCATTTCCTTGAAGCGGCCGATGAAAGTGAGGTAGCCGTCTTCGTCGATCTCGCCCATGTCGCCGGTGAACACCCAGCCGTTCTTCAGCGTCTTGGCCGTGGCCTCGGGCTTGTTCCAGTAGCCCTTGAAGTTGCCGGGGCCCTGGATGGTGATCTCGCCCACGGTGCCAACCGGCAGCGGCGCGCCGGTGTCGGGGTCGACGATGCGGATCTGGTTGCCCGGCACGGGCTTGCCCTGCGTGCCCCAGCGGATGGCATCCACCGGCATGGCGGTGTCCACCGTGTGCGTCTCACTCAGGCCGTAGGCCGCCTCGTGCGAGACGCAGTTGGGCGCGAACTGGCGCCACTGCTGCGCCAACTGCTCGGTGAAGGTGATGCCGAAACTCGTCACCGGGTTGCGGCGCAGCGCGCTCCAGTCCATCTCGCGCGCGCCGGGCACCTGCATCAGCGCGCCATTCATCGGCGCGATGCTGTACCACCAGGTGATGCGGTGGCGCTCCAGCGCCTGGGCCACGCCCAGGGGGTCGAAGCGGTAGAGCAGCACGCAGGTGGCGCCGGTGTAGACCGGCAGGTTCACGCCCATCACCATGCCGGCGATGTGGTACAGCGGCGCCACGGCCAGCAGCACCTCGCCGGCCGACATGCCGTTGCAGTCGGCCGAGGCCGCCGTTTTGAAGCGCGCGTTCTCGTAGCTCAGCATGGCACCCTTGGGCAGCCCGGTGGTGCCCGAGGTGTAGGTCATGAGCGCCACGTCGTCCATGGACAGCTCCACGGCCGCGGGCTGGCCGCCCGCGCGCACG
>NZ_ACQT01000535.1 GCF_000175235.1 Acidovorax delafieldii 2AN
GATTGGGCTGGGCCGCCGCCGCAGGGCTTGCGGCCTGCGCGCCACGGCGCAGCCACAGGTACAGGCCGCTGCCCAGCACCGCGATGGTGGCGATGTCCAGCAGGCCCAGAGCACCTTCATCGGTAGGCCGCCATAGTCGCCAAAGTGCAGGGGCTGGGAGATGAGCAGCGCCGTCAGGTACCACGGCAACCGCGGCGTGGCCGTGACGGCAGCGGTGCGCGCGTCCACCAGCACGGGCTGCAGCAGGCGCGAGGTGAGGGGCTCGTTGCCGCGCAGGAAGAACGTGTTGTGGTGCGGGCTGGAAAAGGCCGTGCCCGGAAAGGCGATGAACGACAGCCGCGTGCCCGATGCCTGCGCCAGCGCCGCCGTGAGCGCCTGCTGCAGCGGGCCGCGCTCGGCCACCGGCACGGTGGGCTGGCCCTGGTAGGGCAACAGCAGGGCCGAGAGCTGGTCGTGCTGCCAGTATTGGATGACCAGATCGGCCCAGGTGTTGACCATGCCCGTGGCGCCCACCACCAGCGCCCACACCAGGGTGACGATGCCCAGCAGGTTGTGCAGGTCCAGCCATTTCACGCGGGGCGATCGTTCGCGGCGCACTTCGCCGAAGCGCAGCTTGCGCATGAAGGGCGCATACAGCGCCACGCCGGTGGCGATGGCCACCAGCAGCAGCAAACCCATGAAGCCCAGAAACAGCTTGCCCGGCAGGCCCGCGAACAGATCGACATGCAGGCGGAGCATCACGTACATGAAGCCCTCGTCCACGGGCCGTTGCGACAGGATGGCGCCCGTGCGGGCGTCCACGGCGATCGACTTGAAGTCTTCGGTGGGGGCGGGCGTGGGGGTGAGGGTCACGAACCACAGCGCGTCGTCGTCCTCGGGCTGCGATGCAAACTGCACCACGCGGTCGGGATGCAGCGCCTGCGCGGCGGCCAGCACCGTGTCGAGGCTGGCGCGCGGCGTGCTGGCAGGCATGGCAGGCGCCTCGACTTCGGTGCCCAGCAGGTGCCCGATTTCATGGTGAAAGATCAGCGGCAGGCCCGTGAGGCACAGCAGCAGCATGAACACGGTGCACACCAGGCTGGACCATTTGTGGACCCAGGACCAGCGG
>NZ_ACQT01000534.1 GCF_000175235.1 Acidovorax delafieldii 2AN
GGCGCCCAGTGCCTGCAGCCTTGCAGCATCGCCCGGGGCCGAATAGCGCAGGTTGCGCCAGAAGGCCGGGGCGAGCGGAGAGTCCACACGCGTGGTGAGCGCGGCCTGGAACAGCGCGCGCCGCTGGCGCCCGATCTCCGCACTGCGCTGCTCGGCATCCACGGCGATCAGGCGGGCGAGCTTGAGTTCGGCGTCGATGGCGGCGCGCTGCTTGTTCAGCGTGCTGCGCTGCTCGGCCACGTCGGGCGCGTCGGCGGGTGCGCCCTTTTGCGGCGCAGGGCCCAGGCCCTCGAGGCGGCGGTCCAGGTCTGCCAGTTCGGTGGTGCGCTGGGCCACGAGCCGTTCGGCCGCGGTGCCGACGGTGGTCACTTCGGTCAGCAGTTTGCGGCCATCGTCCTCTTCGCCGAGCTTGGATGGAACCGCGTCGAGTTGCCTGCGCAGTTCATCGACCGAGGGCAGGGGGGCGGTCTTCGTCGCCACGGTGGTCCGTGGCGCTGGCCGGGGCGGAAGCGGACGCTGCGGCGGGCCGGGTCTGCGCGAGCGCGGGAGCCGCGCCCAGCCACAGGCACCAGGCCATCACGATCCACAGCCATTGCCAATATGCGCCGGGTCTGCGTGGGGCAGGGCTGCTGCGGCGCGCACAGGTGCAGAGACAGGGGGGGCGATGCATGCGTGCATTGTCCGCCGTCGGCGGGGCATGCCATGCCAGACAGCGGCGCATGCGGGGCCTGGAATGCGTGACAGAGTGCAAGAAAGCCCACGGCATGGGGGCCACGCGCTTTCCCGGCGGGCGGAGCGGTCTTTCAGGCCGCAGCGGGGCTGAAGAGATCCACGCGGTCGGTGATGATGCCGTCGGTCTTCAGCGCGATCAGGCGCTGTGCGGCCCAGTCGTCGTTCACCGTGTAGCTCAGTGTGCGCATGCCCGCGAGGTGTGCCTCGGCCACGGTCGCGTCGTTCCACAGTGCGTGGTTGCAGACCACCGCCACGCAGCCCAGCTGGCGGGCTGTGTCCAGCCACCCCTCCGCGAGTTGGTCCAGCAGCAGGCCGCGCGGCAGGTGCGGCGCGGTCTCGCGCGCGCTGGCCAGTGCCTGCGGCTTGAACGAGGTCAGC
>NZ_ACQT01000533.1 GCF_000175235.1 Acidovorax delafieldii 2AN
GCACGCTCAGCATGGCCGATTACACCGGTCCCAGCGAGCGGCGGCGGCAATTCGAGCGGGAACTGATGTGAAGCCAGCGCCACGCTGGCCACTGCATCCGGCTCCCAGGGAAGGCGAAGCCTTGTCTTCGTGGCTCAACCGCGTGGCCCTTTGCTATCACATGGAGGTGTCCGAGCTGCTGGAGCACGATCTTGGTCACGCTCAGGTTGATGACCTGGATACCGCGCCACCACTGGCGCTGTTGGCGATGCTCTCCCAGCGGAGCGGTATCGAGCCGGACCGGCTGCGTTGCATGAGTTTCGCCGGCTGGGTGCCTTGGCTACTGGACAGCCTTGATGATCAGATTCCAGACGCATTGGAAACCTATGCGTTCCAGCTCTCGGTGCTGCTGCCGAAACTCCGCCGCAGGACGCGATCCATCACGAGCTGGCGTGCCTGGCTGCCCAGCCAGCCGATACATCGCGCCTGTCCTCTCTGTCTGAACGACCCGGCAAACCAAGCCGTACTGCTTGCATGGAAGCTGCCCCTGATGCTGAGCTGCCCGCTGCATGGCTGCTGGCTGGAATCCTATTGGGGCGTGCCTGGGCGGTTTCTCGGCTGGGAGAACGCCGACACTGCGCCGCGCACCGCCAGCGACGCGATTGCAGTGATGGACCGGCGTACCTGGCAGGCACTGACGACCGGCCATGTGGAACTGCCGTGCCGACGCATCCACGCTGGATTGTGGTTTCGGCTGCTACGCACGCTGCTCGATGAGCTGAACACCCCGCTTTCGGCGTGCGGAACCTACGCGGGGTATCTCCGCCAAGTCTGGCAAGGCTGCGGGCATCCGCTGCGTGCTGGGCAAAGTCTGTGGCGACCGTATGAAACCCTGAACCCGGCAGTACGGTTGCAGATGCTGGAGGCAGCGGCAGCGGCAATCAGCTTGATTGAGGTGAGGGATATAAGCCCGCCAGGCGAGCATGCAAAGCTGTTCTGGTCCGAGCCCCAAACCGGGTTCACCAGTGGTCTGCCGGCGAAAGCGCCGAAGCCCGAACCCGTCAATCACTGGCAACGGGCGGTCCAAGCTATCAGTGAGGCGATCATTGAAGCGCGGCACAACCCCGAGACGGC
>NZ_ACQT01000532.1 GCF_000175235.1 Acidovorax delafieldii 2AN
TCGCCGTCCGGCGTCAGGCTCACCTGCCGCGTGGTGCGGTGGAACAGCTTGACGCCCAGCGCCGCCTCCAGGCGGGCCACGGTCTTGGCCAGGGTGGACGGCGCGCAGCCCAGTTCGCGTGCGGCCGCCGCGAAGCTGCCCAAGCGCGCGGTGCGCGAAAACGCCATCAGTTGCTGCAGGCCGTTCATGTGCGGGGATTGAGGAAATTCCGTCGGCAATGTTAAGGCGCTTGCGGCCGTTCCGAAAAACCGCCGCCGGGACGAGACTGGCGTCCTCCGTGGCCACGGAATTCACCCATTCTTCCATCCAGCGCTTGAGGCGCAAGAAGGCAAAGCCATGTCCGTGATCGAACAATCTCCACCCACATCCACCGCCATTGAAGGCATCGACCATGCCACCTGGGCAGGCCAGGCCCAGGGCCTTTCGCAGCTGTCCGTCTGGCGCCAGTCCATGGCGCCGGGTGCCGCCACGCCACCGCACCAGCACGACTGCGACGAAGTAGTGCTCTGCCTGACGGGCGAGGGCGAGCTGCACACCGATGGGCGCCGCCAGCGCTTTGGCGCGCACAGTACCCTGATCCTGCCGCGCGGCCGCGTGCACCAGTTCTTCAACGTCGGCACGCAGCCGCTGGAAACCCTGGGCATATTCGGTCAGTCGCCCGTGCCCACGTGCCAGCCCGACGGTGCGCCGCTGCCCCTGCCGTGGCGCAGCTGAGGAAGGTGCCGAGCATGATCTCCCTGCGCACCTTCCCCACCCTGCTGGCGCTGGCCTGCTGGAGCAGTCTGGTCGCTGCGGGCGCTCAGGCCAGCGGCCCCGCGGCCGACACCCCGGTGGCGCGTGGTGCCTACCTGGTTCGCAGCATGGCCTGCGCGGACTGCCACACCCCTCACAGGCCGGGGCCAAACGGCGCCGAACCAGACCTTGCGCTCGGGCTGTCGGGCCATCCGCATGGGCAGGTGCTGCAGGCACCTGCGGCGTCCACCGGGCCCTGGGTGTGGGGTGGCTCGGGCACCAACACGGCGTTCTGGGGGCCCTGGGGCGTGAGCTACGCCGCCAACCTCACGCCCGATGCCACGGGCCTGGGGGCCTGGACGGCAGAGCAGTTCGTGCAGGCCAT
>NZ_ACQT01000531.1 GCF_000175235.1 Acidovorax delafieldii 2AN
CACGCCGCCAGCCACTGCAGCAGCGCCGCCAGCGGCTGCAGCGCCCACGCAGCACCGTCCCACAGCGGAGTCCATACCACCCCGGCCAGCGCCAGCGGCGTCACCACCAGCGTCACCCACGGAATCGCGATTAGATTGGCCACGAACCCCACCACCGAAACCTGTCCGAACAGCAGCAACGTGAGCGGTGTGAGGGCCAGGGTCACCACCCACTGCTCTCTCAACAATGAAACGAAATGGCCCGTAGCGCTTATTCCACGAGCGCCATCAGCTATCGAATCTGCAGCAAAAAGCACGCCCACGGCCACGAAGCTCAACCAGAATCCGGCCTGCCATAGCGCCCACGGGTCCACCGCCACCACCACCGCGCAGGCCAGCAGCCACACCTGCGGCCAGGGCCATCGCCGTCCGCCGAGCTTGAGCGCGGCAATCGTGGCGAGCATCAGCACCGTGCGCTGTGCGGGCACACCCCAGCCGCTGAAGAGCGCATAGGCGCCAGCCAACAAAACCCCCGCCACAAGCGCTGCTGAAGGCGCCGGCACCGCCAGGCACAAGCGTGGCGAGCGGCACCACAGCCACCGCACCACCAACGCTGCCAGCCAGGCAAACAAGGTGATGTGCAAGCCCGAGATGCTCATGAGATGGGCCACGCCCGTGGCGCGGAACACATCCCAGTCGGCACGGTCGATTGCACGCTGGTCACCCGTCACCAGGGCCGCCACCACGCCGCTGATGCGCCCGTATCCATCGCCCTCGACCGCGCTGCCCGCCAGCCGCGCGACGATGGCATCCCGCACCACCTGGCGCATGCGCTCGACAGGGTGGTTCCAGGTGGTTCCCAATCGCTGCGGCAGCACATCCCGCGCCCCGGTGCGCACGTACCCCGTGGCCTGCACGCCCTGCTCCCACATCCAGAGTTCATAGTCGAAGCCATGCGGGTTGCGGGCGCCGTGGGGGCTTTCAGGCGCACGGTCATTTCCCAGCGCTCGCCCGCCTGCAGCCGCGGTGGATGCCGCAGCGCGTCCGCCGGGACCGCACCTTCCGCCGTGGGCTCGCCATACCAAGACACGTCCACCAGCGGCGGCAAGCTGACGGGCTCGCCCTGCCACTGCGCGGATTC
>NZ_ACQT01000530.1 GCF_000175235.1 Acidovorax delafieldii 2AN
AGGCGTTAGGCGTTAGGCGTTGGGCGAAGCTTATGCACGCCCTGTCGTCGCCCCCGTGGGCAACCACGCCACCGGCGTGGGGTGGCCCACCCCGCTCTCAGCCGGCCTGCTGGGCGCGCACCAGCGCTGCGAACGCCTCGGCCGGCAAGGGCCGGCTGCAGTGGTAACCCTGGAAGGTGTCGCAGCCGCGTTCGCGCAAAAAGGCCAGTTGCTCCGCTGTCTCAACCCCCTCGGCCAGCACCCGCAGGTCCATGCTGTGGCCCATGGCGATGATGGCCGCGCTGATGGCCTTGTCGTCCGAGCTTTGCGGAATGTCGCGGATGAACCCTTGGTCGATCTTGAGCACGTCGATGGGAAACCGCTTGAGCTGGGCCAGCGAGGAATAGCCGGTGCCGAAGTCATCCACCGCCAGCCGCAGGCCCAGGTCGCGCAGGCGGCGCATGGTCTGCAGCGATTCCTCAACGCGCTCGGCGAGCGCGCTTTCGGTGATTTCCAATTCAAGCAGAGAAGCCGGAAAACCACTTTCCTCCAGCGCCGAGGACGCACAGCCCACCAGGTCGGTGAGGTGGAACTGGCGCGGCGACACATTCACCGCCAGCGTCAGCGCCGGCAGCCCCTCCTCGCGCCAGCGCTGGCCCTGGCGGCAGGCCTCGCCAATCACCCAGGCGCCCAGCGGGCCGATGATGCCGGACACCTCGGCCACGGGGATGAAGCGCCCTGGCGGGATCAGCCCCTCCTGCGGGTCGTTCCAGCGCACCAGCGCCTCGGCGCCCACGATGCGGCCCGTGGCGATGTCGATCTGCGGCTGGTAGTGCAGCACCATGTGCCCGTGCGCCAGCGCCAGGCGCAGGCGCGATTCCAGGGCCAGGCGGTCGCGCGCCGACTGCGTCATTTCCTCGGTGTAGAAGCACCAGGCGCCGCGCCCCAGGGCCTTGGCGCCATAGACGGCAGCATGCGCGCCCTGCAGCAGGGTCTGGGCCGTGGCGGCATGTTCGGGGAACATGCAGATGCCCACGCTCACCCCCGCCACCACCTCGAACCCCTCGGGCGAGCGCCAGGGCTCTGCCACCGCGGCAATGAGCTGGCGCGCCACCGCGGCCGCTCCGTCGGCATGGCGCAGGTTG
>NZ_ACQT01000529.1 GCF_000175235.1 Acidovorax delafieldii 2AN
AGCACGCCGCCCAGGCCGTCGCGGCTGCGCGTCCATTGCACCGCTCGGGCATCGGCCAGGTATTCGCGCTGGCGCGATACGGCCGCTTTCAGCATGCGGCCGGCCAGCCAACCGGCGAAACCCGCCAGCATGATGGCCGAGCCAAACAGCCATGCCAGCCCCCGCCGCTCGCGCACCTCGTCGCCAAAGTTGTAGACCAGCTCCAGCCCGTAGACCATGCCCGCCAGGCGCATCTTCAGGCGCGTGTCGCCCTCGTGCAGATGGCTGAGCTCGTGGGCCACCATGCCCTGCAGTTCTTCGCGCGTGAGATGGTCGAGCGCCCCCTGGGTGACCGCCACCACGGCATCGCTGGCATCCCATCCGGCGGCAAAGGCGTTGATGGCGCCGGTGCGCGGCAGCACCATGATCTGCGGCTGCGGCATGTGGGCGGCAATGCACAGTTCATGAACGATGTTGCACAGGCGCTGCTCGGCATGCGACACGCTGGGCCGGGCCTCGCGCGCCCCGACGCGCTGCGCCAGCTTCACACCGCCAGCGCGCAGGTTGGAGGTTTCCACCCACCAGCCGCCCAGCACCAGCATCAGCGACACCCCCACGTTCACCGCCAGGAAGCCGGCCGGAAACGGCAGGCGCACCGGCAGCACCGCCACCATGAGCAGCCACGCCACCACCAGCGCCAGGTGAACGGCCACCACCAGAACGGCCACGGCCAGCGCGAAGGCCAGCAGCAGGCGGCGGGTTTCGCTGCGGGCGCTGTGCTGGTGGTCCCAGAACTTCATCGGATCAGCGTGAAAACGCCCGGACGCACGCGCCCATCAGAACTGAACGCGGGGCGCCGCGCGCTCGGCCTCGCTGCGCGTGGCTTCGAGCATGGGCGCGGTGGGAAAGCCCAACAGGCGTGCCACCACCAGGGCCGGAAACTGCGCGGCCTCGTCGTTGAATTCAAGCACCTGATCGTTGTAGGCCTGGCGCGCAAAACCCAGGCGGTTCTCGGTACTGGTGAGTTCTTCGCTGAGCGACTGCATGGTGGCGTCGGCCTTGAGGTCGGGATAGCTCTCGGCCACGGCCATCAGGCGGCCCAGGCTGCCGCCCAGCGCCTGTTCGGCCACCGCCAGCGCGCCCATGGCGCTGGCAC
>NZ_ACQT01000528.1 GCF_000175235.1 Acidovorax delafieldii 2AN
CTGCGCGCCTGGCCTTTGCCGACCGTGCGCAGTACGTGGCCGACCCCGACTTCGTGCAGCCCCCCGCAGGCAGCTGGATGAGCCTGCTGGAGCCCGCCTACCTGGCCAGCCGCGCCCAGCTGATCGGAGCGCAGAGCATGAAAGTGGCGCAGCCCGGCACCCCGGGCGGCGTGCGCACCAGCCATGCCCCCATGCCCGACCAGCCCGAATACGGCACCAGCCACATCAGCATCGTTGACGCCTTCGGCAACGCGGTGGCCATGACCACCACGATCGAAGACCAGTTCGGTTCGCGCCAGATGGTCACCACCAACGCCGCGCGCCCCGGCGGCTTTCTGCTCAACAACGAGCTCACCGACTTCAGCTTTGCCCCCACCGATGCGCAGGGCCAGCCCATTGCCAACCGCGTGCAGCCCGGCAAGCGCCCGCGCTCGTCGATGGCGCCCACGCTGGTGTTCGACAAGGCCAGCGGCGAGCTGCTGATGAGCGGTGGCAGCCCCGGCGGCGCGGCCATCATCCACTACACGGCCAAGACGCTGTATGGCGTGCTCAACTGGGGGTTGATGCCGCAGCAGGCCATCAACCTGCCGAACTTCGGCACGTTCAACGGCCCCACGCTGCTGGAAGAAAACCGCTTCCTGCCAGCCACGGTGGAGGCCCTGCGCGCCCGCGGCGCCGAGGTGCGCGAGATGAACATGACCAGCGGCCTGCAGGCCATCACCCGCGGCCAGGTGCATGGCAAGAAGATGTGGCTGGGCGGGGCCGACCCCCGGCGCGAAGGCGTGGTGATGGGGGATTGACGGAAATTGGAGCCGAATCGGCTTGCAGCGCTTGAAGCATCTGCGCCAAAAGCTATTTAAAACATAGCAATGATGCCGCAACAGGCCATCACCCGCGGCAAGCGCATGGCAAGAAGAGGTGGCTGGGCGAGGCAGCCCCCCCCCGGCGCGAAGGCGTGGTGATGGACGACCGACGGACTTGAGCGTCAATCGGCTTGCAGCGCATGAAAAATAAGCGCCAATAGCTATTCAAAACATAGCAAACCACCAACCCGAAACCCGGCAGCGCGCCGCGTGCCCCCTCCATGGCGACTGCATGCGTGGCGGGGCACGGCGCGGAGTGCGGCTGGCCCCGAGACT
>NZ_ACQT01000527.1 GCF_000175235.1 Acidovorax delafieldii 2AN
CGGGTGGCCTGTCCACCTCGTCCACCACCGGGCTGAGCGCGGCCAGCGGCACCACGGGCAGCAGTTCGGGCCTGGGATCGGGCAGCAGCGGCGGAGGGTTGGGCATGGGGAGCAGCGGCGGATCGGGCAGCAGTGCCAACGCCAACCAGCCCTCCACCGGCGGGCAGATCCAGGCCGATCCGACGACCAACTCGCTCATCATCTCGGCGCCCGAGCCGCAGTACCGGCAGTTGCGCGCCGTGATCGACAAGCTCGACGGCCGGCGTGCACAGGTGCTGGTCGAAAGCCTGATCGTCGAGGTGTCCACCAACAAGCTGGCCGAGTTCGGCATCCAGTGGCAGAGCGTGCTGGGCAGCAAGGGCGACGGCATGGTGGGCGCCATCGGCACCAACTCGGGCCTGGCGGGCGCCAACATCATCGGGCTTGCCGCCGGCATCGCGCAGGGCGGCACCGCTGCGGCAACGGCCGCAGGCAAGCTGGGCGGCGGGCTGAACGTGGCGCTCGCGCCGCGCGTGAACGGCCAGTACTACCTGGGCGCGCTGGCCAACTTCCTGCAAAACAGCGGTGACGCCAACGTGCTCTCCACCCCCAACCTGATGACGCTGGACAACGAAGAGGCCAAGATCATCATCGGCAGCAACGTGCCCTTCGTCACGGGCTCGTACGCCAACACCGGGGGCAACAGCGGCGCCGTCAACCCGTTCACCACCGTGGAGCGCAAGGACGTGGGCCTGATGCTCAAGGTGCGCCCGCAGATCAACGAGAACGGCACGGTCAAGCTGGCGATCTACCAGGAGGTGTCCAAGATTGACGAGGCCACGGTCTCCAACGCCAACGGCCCCACCACGAGCAAGCGCTCCATCGAATCGAATGTGCTGGTGGAAGACGGCAACATCATCGTGATTGGCGGCCTGCTCGAAGACAGCTATTCGCAGGGCGAGGACAAGGTGCCCCTGATGGGCGACATCCCTCTGCTAGGCAATCTGTTCCGCAGCGAGAACCGCTCGCGCAAGAAGACCAACCTGATGGTGTTCCTGCGCCCCGTGGTGGTGCGCGATGCGGCCGCCAGCGACGCGCTGATGATCGACCGCTACGACGCCATCCGTGCGATGCAGCAGACCGTGCAGCCGGCGCCCAGCGCCGTGTT
>NZ_ACQT01000526.1 GCF_000175235.1 Acidovorax delafieldii 2AN
GCCCGGCAGCCATCCCGTGCCCACCAGCACCAGCAGCGCGGCCGATGCCAGCAGGCACACCGAAATCACCTTTTCCAGCCGCACCACGCGGCCCACCAGGAAGCCCCCCACCACCATGCCTGCCGCACCGCACAGCATGTAGCCGGTGACCACCAGGGCCGTCACGCTGAGCGGCAGGCCGTACATGGACTGCAGCGCAGGGCTGGCAAAGCTCTGGATAGCGCTCAGGGCACAGGTGCTCCAGAAAAAGAACGAGAAGCACAGCCACACCGACGGCAGCTTGAGGAAGGCCATCGGGTGCTCCTGCGCCACGGCGCCCGCAGCGCCCTTGGCCTGGTGCGCCCAGGCACCCTGGCGGTCGTCAATGGCATCACGGTTCCACACCATGATGGCCAGCACCGTGAGGGCCAGCAGCGCGCCGCACAGGCAAGCCGCACGCCACGAGCCCGTGGCCGTGGCAATGCCCGCCATGAACACGGGCGCGGTGGCCCAGCCCAGGTTGCCGCTGATGCCGTGCACCGAGAAGCCATGGCCCAGGCGCTGGGGCGACACACGCTTGTTCAGGATGGTGAAGTCCACCGGGTGGAACGGCGCATTGCCCAGCCCGGCCAGAGCCGCCGCCAGCAGCAGGCCCGTGTAGCCCTGCGCGGTGCCCGCAGCCAGTCCGGCGGCCGCAAAACTCGACAGCGCAAAGAACATCACCGGCCGCGCGCCCACGCGGTCCACCAGGAAGCCCGACAGCGCCTGCCCCACGCCCGATACCACGAAGAACACCGAGACCAGCAGGCCCAGCTCGGAATAGCTGAAGCCGAACTCGCCAATCAGCCACGGAAACAGGGGCGGCAGCAGCATGTGAAAGAAGTGCGAACTGCCATGCGCCAGGCCGATGAGGCCGATGGTGCGGGCGTCCTGCCGCAAGGGTGGGGCGCCGGATGCGCCAGGCAATGGTTGGGTCATGGCCATGATCTTAGGCAAGACCTGTGCGGCAGGTTTACGATAGTGAGCCAATTTCTATCGCCAACATGCCAAAAGCAGAACCGCCCCCGGCCATTGCGCAGGCGCCGCGCGCGCGCCGGGCGCTGTCGTACGTGGATTCGCTCACGCCGCACCTGTTCGTGCCGAGCGCGCAGCGCCCGGTGCGCGCCAAGGTGCGC
>NZ_ACQT01000525.1 GCF_000175235.1 Acidovorax delafieldii 2AN
GCGGCGCTGCAGTCCCTGGTGGTCAACCGGATGGGCCGGGCTGTCCACGGTGCTCACACCCCACCCCCTCGAAGCGGCACGGCTGCTGTGCACATCTGCCGCCGAGGTGCAGGCCGACCGGCTGCACGCAGCGCAGCAACTGGCACGGCAGTGGCACTGCGTGGTCGTTCTCAAGGGATCCGGCACAGTGATCGCGGCACCGGGGCAGACCCCGGCCATCAACCCCACTGGCAACGCCCGGCTGGCCACCGCCGGCACTGGCGACGTGCTGGCGGGCATGGTCGGCGCCGGCCTGGCAAACGGCAGGGCCACGGGAGCCGATGCCCTGCGTGCTGCCACGGAAGCGGTGTACCTGCACGGCCTTGCTGCCGACCGCTGGCCTGCCGGCTGCACATTGACGGCCGGCGCGCTGGCGCGTCACATCACAAATTATTAAAAAATAGCTGCTGCGCTTGTGGATCAAGCGCAAGCAGCTATCAATAAAAGAGCAAACCCTTCCCTGCAGCGTGCACGCCGCAGGCGGCTCAACTACGGCGCGGCTTGCGGCTCTTGCTTTTGCCCGCCTTGCCATTCGAGGCCGTCTTCTTGGCCGATGCCTTGGTGGCACGGGCAGGCGAGCGCGCCGCCTGCTCACGGGTCAGACCGGCGCGCTCGGTGGTCGAAGGCTCTGGCGCCTGGGCCCGCTTGTGACTGCCCGAACGCCCCGCCTTTCGGGCACCCGAGGATTCCGCGGCGACGCCCTTTTCCTTGAGCGTGCGGCCGACCAGCTCCTCACCCTCGCGGATCAGGCGGAAGTCGATCTTGCGCCCATCCAGGTCCACACGGCTGACCTGCACCCGCACCCGCGTGCCAATGGAATAGCGGATGCCTGTTCGTTCACCACGCAGTTCCTGGCGCGCCTCGTCGAACTTGAAGTATTCGCCCCCCAGTTCGGTGATATGCACCAGGCCTTCCACATACATTGCATCCAGCGTCACGAAGATGCCGAAGCTCGTGGCTGCACTCACCACGCCGCTGTATTCCTCGCCCAGGTGCTCACGCATGTATTTGCACTTGAGCCAGGCCTCGACATCGCGGCTGGCCTCATCGGCACGGCGCTCGTTGGCGCTGCAGTGCAGGCCGGCGGCCTCCCAGGCCTGGGTTTCGCGGCTGGGGGGCGCCACCT
>NZ_ACQT01000524.1 GCF_000175235.1 Acidovorax delafieldii 2AN
CCGTGCAGACGCGGGCTTGCCGGCCAATGCGAGCCATGCAAGCCGTGCAAGCGCAGCGATACCTGCCGCGCCAGCGCCAGGCCCGTTTCAGCGCCCGCCGCCGGTGATGTAGTGCTCGAGCTGCTCGATGATAAATTTCTGCTCGGAGATGATGTCCTTGACCAAATCTCCGATGGAAATCAGCCCCACCAGCTTTCCGCCTTCGACCACGGGCAGGTGGCGCAGGCGGTTCTCGGTCATGAGGGCCATGCATTCCTCGCTGGTCTGCGCAGGCTGCACGTACATCACGTCGGCCGTCATGACGTCGCGCACCAGCGTGGCCGAGGATTTGCGCCCCAGCAGGGCAATCTTGCGGGCGTAGTCGCGCTCTGTGACGATGCCCACGATGGCGTCACCCTCCATGACCAGCAGGGCACCGATGCCCTTGTCGGCCATGCGCTGGAGCGCGTCGAACACGGAATCGTCCGGCCCGATACGGTGGACGGTGTTGTCCCTCTTGGATCTGAGTATGTCTGCGACGGCGGTCATGAGAGGCCTCCATGAAAGTGATGGCTGACATGGGGGAGTTTCAACGCATCCTGCCTTGCGCGCAACACCGCATGCACCGAAGAGCAAGCGGACCGGCCACAGACCCCACGCGGCAGGCCCCGCGCAACACCCTATCCGTGGGCGCGCTGCCGAGCGGACCGGTGCGCAAGCCCGGCTCTTGCGCCGGGGCCACAGGCGCCCACGCGCCCATGCGGCATACACCCCGCACTTTTCTCTGCGGCGGTGCGCTGGCCGCCCCGCTTCAGCGGCGCCCGCCCAGCAGGCCGCTGCCCATCTTGAGCAGATCCCCCAGGCCCACCTGGCCATCACCATCCTGGTCGAGCAGCCGGCCCAGCAGGCCGCCAGCCAGGCCGTCCTGCTGCTGCACGCGGGCGTGTTCCTGGCCGAGCACCTGCCCCAGCCCGCCCGCGTCCATGCCGCCCGCGCGCATGCGCTGGGCCAGGAACGACATCACGATGGGCGCCAGCATCTGCAGCAGCTGCCCGGCCCCCGCGCCCAGCCCCGTGGCCTGCCCCAGGCCCGTCTCGGCGCGCTCCTGGCTGGTGCCAAAGATGTGGCCCAGGATGGCCGCACCATCGGTCTGAGCGGGCGCGCCCTGCGCGGCTGCTCCGCCGCCGAG
>NZ_ACQT01000523.1 GCF_000175235.1 Acidovorax delafieldii 2AN
TTAGGGATGCTCTGCACGAATCCGTCTGCGATGTGCTTGACCATGCCTGAAGCCCAGACAATACAAGCATGAAGCAAAGCAGCCTGGGCCTGAGCAACACCACCAAGCGGACACGCAAGCGCGAATTCCTCGATGCCATGGAACTGGTGGTGCCCTGGGCGGAACTGGTGTCGCTGATAGAGCCCTACGCTCCCGAGAGCGGGCGCCGGGGTCAGCAGCCGTTTGCGGTGCAGACGATGCTGCGCATCCACTTCATGCAGCAGTGGTTCAAACTCAGTGACCCCGCCATGGAAGAAGCCTTGCACGACGTGCCAACCTTTCGGGACTTCGCGGGCCTGTCCCACTGGGACGAACACATCCCCAGCGAGTCGAGCATCCTGCGCTTTCGTCACCTGCTGGAGCGCCACAAGTTGGCCGATCAGATCCTGGCCACGGTCAATGCACTGCTGCAGGCCAAGGGACTGCAACTGAAGGCCGGCACCGTGGTAGATGCCACGCTGATTGCCGCGCCCAGTTCCACCAAGAACCAAAGCGGCGAGCGCGACCCCGAGATGCACCAAAGCAAGAAGGGCAACCAGTGGTACTTCGGCATGAAGGCGCACATCGGGGTGGATGCGGACTCGGGCCTGGTGCACACGGTGCGGGGCACCAGCGGCAACGTGAGCGATGTGGTTGAAGCCAACAGCCTGCTGCACGGGCAGGAGACAGACGCCTTCGGCGATGCGGGCTATCAGGGAGTAGACAAACGCAGCGACGCCAAGAAGGAGGTGCGCTGGCATGTGGCCATGAAACGAAGCGTGCGCCAGGCGCTGGACAAGGACAAGCCCGTAGATGCGTTGATCGAGCAGCACGAGAAGATCAAGGCGAGCATCCGGGCCAAGGTGGAACACCCGTTTCGAATAATCAAGCAGCAGTTCGGGTATGTGAAGGTGCGCTACCGCGGCCTGAAGAAGAACACGGCGCAGATCGTCACGCTGTTTGCGCTGAGCAACCTGTGGATGGTCAGGCACAAGTTGCAGGCCCTGGGACAGGTGCGCGTGCAAGGGGCGTAATGCCCGCCAAACCGGGGGAATTACGCTCGATACGCGCTTGAACTGAGCTTGGCGACTTGGTCGAGGCTGGTTTTACCTGTCAGGCGGGCGTGGCACGTTCACAAGTGATTCGTGCAGAGCATCCC
>NZ_ACQT01000522.1 GCF_000175235.1 Acidovorax delafieldii 2AN
TGTGGTGTCTCAAAAGTAAGCATCAAATAATGGTACTCGCTGCCCGCGCCACAGATGCCAAGATGGTGTCCGCACTTTTATGCCACACGAACGGCTTGGGATCCTCGTTGTGACGATCAATGTATTCCCGTATGGATTGCTCCAGCTGAGCAACGCTGGTGTGGGCGCTGCGCTTGATCCACTGCTCGCTGATCTGGCTAAAGAAACGCTCGACCAGATTGAGCCAGGACGCTGAGGTGGGCGTGAAGTGAACGTGGTAGCGAGGATGGGCTGCTAGCCAGGCCCGCACTGCCTGCGTCTTGTGCGTGCCGTAGTTGTCCATGATCAGGTGGATGTCTTGTTCGCCAGGCACCGCTGCATCGATGGCTTTGAGGAACTGCAGGAATTCCACACTGCGGTGACGGCGCTTGAGCTGTCCTATGACTTTGCCAGTGGCCACATCCAGCGCTGCAAACAGCGACGTTGTGCCATGGCGCTTGTAATCGTGCGTGCGCGTGCTGGGTTTGCCAAACGTCAGTGGTAACCCTGGTTGGGTGCGATCCAGAGCCTGGATCTGGCTCTTCTCGTCCACGCACAGCACCAAGGCGCGATCGGGTGGTGCCATATACAGCCCCACCACATCCCGTACCTTGTCCACGAAATGGGGATCCGTCGATAGCTTGAAGGTTTCTTGCAGGTGCGGCTTCAGCCCAAAGGCATGCCAGATGCGCTGCACCGTCGCGGGCGATACGCCAGCGTGCCGACTCATCTGGCGCACGCTCCAGTGCGTGGCGTTGTCAGGCTTGCTCTGGCGAACCTTGTCCACAATGAGCTGAACCTGCTCGTCGCCCACACTGCGCGGGCGGCCAGCGCGCGGGGCATCGGTCAAACCCGCCAGACGATACGCCCGGTAGCGCCGCCGCCACTTGGAGACAGTTTGCACCGTCGTGCCCAAGCGTTGGGCAATCATGGTGCCCGACTCCCCATCTGCGCAGCCCAGCACGATTCGCATGCGCAGCTTCTCGTCCTCGGGCGCTTTGCGTACGCGCAGTCGCGCATGCAGCTCTGCGCGCTCGGCATCGGTGATCTGCAGCTTCGTGGCGGGGCGTCCAGGGTGGGCCATCAGCGTAGTCTCCTATAAGGAAGCTGATTCGACCAACACCGGTCAAAATAGTTCTATCTATTTTTGAGACACCACA
>NZ_ACQT01000521.1 GCF_000175235.1 Acidovorax delafieldii 2AN
CGCAGGGCCGCGGGGCGCGCCTCGCCCACCATCCGCTATGCCGACTTCGAGGTGGACCCGGCGGCCCGCACGGTGGTGCGGGGCGGCAGGCCGGTGGATATGTCGCCGCGCGAGTTCTCGGTGCTGCTGGTACTGCTGCAAGCGCGCGGGCGCGTGCTCTCGCGCCAGCAGATCGAAGAGCGCCTGTACAGCTGGCAGTCCGCTATTGAGAGCAATGCGGTCGAGGTGCATATCCACCACCTGCGCCGCAAGCTGGGCAGCGCGTGCATCCAGACCATGCGGGGCGTGGGCTATTTCATGCCGCAGGAGCCCGCGTGACACCGGCCCCCCAAGCTGCTGCGTCCCTGCCGGGCAAGGGCCGCCACTCGCTGACCCTCCACCTGCTGCTGTGGTCGCTGGGTGCGCTGGTGCTGGTGTGGGCCAGCTTTGTGTACATGGGCTACCAGACGGGCGTGCACGAGGCCGATGAACTCACCGATGGGCATCTGGCCGGCGTGGCCGCGCTGCTGATCAATCTGAAGGCTTCCGAAGCCGTCGAAAAGGCCGCCACAACCCAGCGCGCGGCCACGCCCTGGCTCAAGGCGCACGATTACCAGCAGTCCATCAGCGTGGTGCAGTGGAACGCCGCGGGGCGCCTGTTGGCGCAAAGTGGCCGCGCCCCGCTGCCGGCCTTCGATGACTCGGAGGGGTTCGCCGACCTTCGCCTGGGGTCGCAGGCCGTGGCCTGGCGCAGTTTTTCGCAGTGGGACGCGGCCAGGACTCGCAAGGTCATGGTGCTGCTGGAGCTGCGTGAGCGGGACGAGTTGGCGCGGGACATTGCCGAGCAGATGGTGGAGCCCGGACTGTGGCTTTTGCCCGTGGTGGCGCTGGCCCTTGGGCTGGCCCTGCGGCGGGGGTTGCGGCCGCTGTACGCCCTCTCGGCCGACGTGAGCGCGCTCGACCCCTCCAGCGCGCAGCGGCTGGCATCGCGCCATGCCTGGAGTGAATTCGAATCGGTGGTCGCGTCCATCAACACCCTGCTCGACCGGCAGCAGGCTGCGCTGGTGCGTGAGCGGCGCCTGGCCAACGAGGTGGCCCACGAGCTGCGCACGCCGCTGTCCTCAATCACGCTGCAGGCCAGCGCGTTGGGGGGGATCTCGATCCGCAGGCCCAGGCGCGCGCCGTGGCGCGGATCGGCC
>NZ_ACQT01000520.1 GCF_000175235.1 Acidovorax delafieldii 2AN
GCAAGCCCAGTGCCACGTTGTCGGCCACGCGCTTCCACGGCAGCAGGCGCGCGTCCTGGAACATGATGCGGGTGCCGCTGCTCAAACCGTCGATGTTCTTGCCGTCCAGGCGGATCGCGCCGCCCGAGGCGGGTTCCAGGCCCGCCACCAGCCGCAGCAGCGTGCTCTTGCCGCAGCCGCTGCGGCCCACGATGGCGACAAACTGGCCGGGCTCGATGACCACTCGGCTTTCTTGAGCACGTCGCGCGCGCCGTAGCGCTTGTCCACGCCGCGCACTTCCAGGCGCACGCCTTGGGGTGGCGGGGATGATTTGATGGTCAAAATGATCTCCTGCGCTTATCTATCAAGCGCTAGCAGCTATAAAAATGTGAGGGGATCAACCGCAGCCTTCGCACAGGGCGGGACCCAGGCGAGGGACGCCCCTCCGCACTGGCGTCGTCCCCCCGCCCGCGCGGCGGCGCGCGAGCGGGGGCAGAGGACTGCGGCTCCAGGCCTGCCTGCGCGGGTTGGGACAGTCCCGATGGCTGACGCCTCTGGCGGCTGCACCGAGCGGTTGCGCCTCAGGGGGTGTCATTGCTGATATCCCGGATGCCAGCGCAGCCAATAGCGCTCCAGCGCCTTCGCAAACACGTCGGCCAGCTTGCCCAACAGCGCGTACAGCAGGATGCCCACGAGCACGATGTCGGTCTGCAGGAATTCGCGGGCATTCATGGTGAGGTAGCCGATGCCCGACTGCGCCGAAATCGTTTCGGCCACGATCAGGATCACCCACATCAGCCCCAGCGAAAAGCGCAGCCCCACCAGGATGGACGACAGCGCGCCGGGCAGGATGATCTGGCGGTACAGCTGCCAGCGCGTGAGGCCGTAGGTGCGCCCCATCTCGATCAGCCCCGGATCCACGCCACGGATGCCGTGGAAGGTGTTGAGATAGATCGGAAAGAACACCGAGACCGCAATCAGGAACAGCTTGGCCGATTCGTCAATGCCGAACCACAGGATCACCAGCGGAATCAGCGCCAGCGCCGGGATGTTGCGCACCATCTGGATGGTGGAATCGAGCAGCGTCTCGAACAGCTTCACCGAACCGGTCAGCAGCCCCAGCACCAGGCCCAGGCCGCCGCCGATGGCCAGCCCGGCCAGCGCCCGGCCCGCACTCACCTTGACATGCGTCCACAGCTCGCCC
>NZ_ACQT01000519.1 GCF_000175235.1 Acidovorax delafieldii 2AN
GGGAAGCTCTTCACGAATCAGTTCTGGCTGTGTCACGGCGATGCCTGAACTAAAACAGCACTCACTTTGAGCAATTGGACTGGCGCAGCGCTTCCCGCAGGCGCTGCGCGAGGGCTATTGCCCCGATATTGGAGGCACTACGCCCCCTGCACGCGCACCTGCCCCATGCAAGTCAGCAACTTGTGCCTCGCCATCCACAGGTTTGAGAGCGCAAACAGCGTGACGATCTGCGCCGTGTTCTTCTTGAGCCCCCGGTAGCGCACCTTCACATACCCAAACTGCTGCTTGAGCACTCTGAAAGGATGCTCGACCTTGGCCCGGATGCTGGCCTTGGTGCGCTCCAACTGATCGATCAACGCCTCAAGAGGCTTGTCCTTGTCCAGCGCCCGGCGCAGCCCTGGACGCAGCGCCACATGCCAGCGCACCGTTGGCTTGGCATCAGCTCGCTTGTCCACCCCCTGGTAACCCGCATCTCCAAAGGCGTCTGTCTCCTGCCCGTGCAATAGGCTGTTGGCCTCGACCACATCACCGACATTGCCGCTGGTGCCTCGCACCGTATGCACCAGGCCCGAGTCTGCATCCACCCCAATGTGGGCCTTCATACCGAAGTACCACTGGTTGCCCTTCTTGCTTTGATGCATCTCGGGGTCACGCTCGTGGCTTTGGTTTTTGGTTGAACTGGGCGCAGCAATCAGCGTGGCATCCACCACGGTGCCCGCTTTGAGTTGCAACCCCTTGGCTTGCAGTAGCGCATTCACGGTGGCCAGGATCTGATCGGCCAGCTTGTGGCGTTCCAGCAGATGCCTAAAGCGCAGGATGCTCGATTCGCTGGGGATCTGTTCGTCCCAGTGGGACAGGCCTGCAAAGTCCCGAAAGGCTGGCACGTCGTGCAAGGCTTCTTCCATGGCTGGGTCACTGAGTTTGAACCACTGCTGCATGAAGTGGATGCGCAGCAGCGTGCTCACTGCAAACGGCTGCTGGCCCCGGCGCCCACTCTCGGGTGCGTAGGGCTCTATCAGCGTGACCAGCTCAGCCCAGGGCACCACCAGCTCCATGGCATCGAGAAATTCGCGCTTGCGGGTGCGTTTGACGGTGTTGCTCAGGCCCAAGCTGCTTTGCTTCATACGCTTATTGTCTGAGCTTCAGGCTTGCTCAGCCACATCGCACGGGGATTCGTGCAGAGAGT
>NZ_ACQT01000518.1 GCF_000175235.1 Acidovorax delafieldii 2AN
AAAAATGGCAAAAGGCAAATTCGAACGGACCAAGCCCCACGTGAACGTGGGCACGATCGGCCACGTGGACCACGGCAAGACGACGCTGACGGCGGCCATCGCCACGGTGCTGTCTGCCAAGTTCGGCGGCGAAGCCAAGAAGTACGATGAAATCGACGCAGCGCCCGAAGAAAAGGCCCGCGGCATCACCATCAACACCGCCCACGTCGAATACGAAACGGCCAACCGCCACTACGCCCACGTGGACTGCCCCGGTCACGCCGACTACGTGAAGAACATGATCACCGGCGCTGCCCAGATGGACGGCGCCATCCTGGTGTGCTCGGCTGCTGACGGCCCCATGCCCCAGACCCGTGAACACATCCTGCTGGCCCGCCAGGTGGGTGTGCCCTACATCATCGTGTTCCTGAACAAGTGCGACATGGTGGACGACGAAGAACTGCTCGAACTCGTCGAAATGGAAGTGCGCGAACTGCTGGACAAGTACAACTTCCCCGGCGACGACACCCCCATCATCCGCGGTTCCGCCAAGCTGGCCCTGGAAGGCGACAAGGGCCCCCTGGGCGAACAAGCCATCGACAAGCTGGCCGAAGCCCTGGACACCTACATCCCCACGCCCGAGCGCGCTGTGGACGGTGCCTTCCTGATGCCTGTGGAAGACGTGTTCTCCATCTCCGGTCGTGGCACCGTGGTGACCGGCCGTATTGAGCGTGGCATCATCAAGGTCGGCGAAGAAATCGAAATCGTCGGTATCCGCGACACGCAAAAGACCACCTGCACCGGCGTGGAAATGTTCCGCAAGCTGCTGGACCAAGGCCAAGCTGGCGACAACGTCGGCCTGCTGCTGCGCGGCACCAAGCGCGAAGACGTGGAACGCGGCCAAGTGCTGTGCAAGCCCGGCTCGATCAAGCCCCACACCCACTTCACGGCTGAGGTGTATGTGCTGAGCAAGGACGAAGGCGGCCGCCATACCCCCTTCTTCAACAACTACCGCCCTCAGTTCTACTTCCGCACGACCGACGTGACCGGTGCCATCGAGCTGCCAGCCGACAAGGAAATGGTCATGCCCGGCGACAACGTGTCGATCACTGTGAAGCTGATCAACCCCATCGCCATGGAAGAAGGTCTGCGCTTCGCTATCCGCGAAGGTGGCCGTACCGTCGGCGCTGGCGTCGTGGCCAAGATCATTGCTTAA
>NZ_ACQT01000517.1 GCF_000175235.1 Acidovorax delafieldii 2AN
GCCTCGATCTCGTCGAACACCAGGATGGCCACCTGCTGGGTGGAGGTGGCGGTCACGCGGCAGCCCCGGTGGCGGCGTCAGGAGTGCAGCGCTGCAGCGCCTCGGGCACGCTGCACAGCGTGGCAAACCGCCCCTGCAGCACGGTGGCGGTGCGGGATTTGATGTCGGCAGCGGCCAGCGGCCGGCCATCGGGCTGCACCATGTCCCAGGTGTGGGTGGCGTCGGTCACGAAGTCCACCTGCCAACCCAGGTCGGAAGCGTGGCGGGTGGTGGTTTCACAGCATTGCTCGGTGCGGATGCCGCTCACGATGAGGCGCTGCACGCCTTGCCGCGTGAGCCATACATCCAGCCCGGTGCCCACCAGCGCACTGTGGCGTGATTTGGTGAAAGTGGCGGCCGCCTCGAACGGCACCAGCCCGGCAAGCGGCTGCACATGGCCCGACTCGGCCGCGAAGGGGTTGGACGGCGTGGCGGGCCCGTCACAGTGGAGCACGCGCACCACCGGTACGCCCCGCGCCATGCACCCTTCGATCAGCGCGTTCTGCGCCTCCAAAAAGGCGGCCAGGCCGTCGCCGGTGAAAAAGGGGTGATAGCGAAAGGACTCTTGCACATCAATCACAATCAGACATGATTTCATGGATGCTCCCTGAGAAGTTGAACGGATAGCTCTTATCTTGCCTTGGCTTGGCGATGCAGGCTGCTCCGGTTCTGACTTTTATCGATCAAATTAAGCCATCATTTGCAGTGCAGTGCGCAGCCCTTTCCCTGCAACGAAGGCTGGCCGTCCAGGCGCGGGCGAGGCGGGCAGTGCAGGGGCCTTGGTGAGCACATTCAAGGGCTTTGCGCGGCTGGGCAGCGGTGCCACGTGCGCTTGGCGCGGCCCTGCAGGCGCCGGCGGGCCGGGCGGAAACGCATCCGCGTTGGTGCTCGGCGTCACCGCTTGTCGGCCCGGGCGTGCTTGCACCGGGTTGGGCCCTGATGGGCGCGGGCAGTCCGCGTGTCCCGGCCTTGGTTTCCATCTTCTGCTGCGCCTATTTTCATGCGCAATGTGCTTCATGCGCTTGTGCGGATTGCGTGAGGTGCTATCGCATTAAGAGCAAAACACGCCTGGCCCATATGCTGCTATGGTGGTAAGGGTTTTCCCTGATGATTGGTTTCTGTTCTCATGCCCCGACGCCCTGCGCTGTTTTCCCTGTC
>NZ_ACQT01000516.1 GCF_000175235.1 Acidovorax delafieldii 2AN
CCTTCGCGCACCACGGTTCGGGTTCCCACCCCCCATGCCCATGGGGGTGAGGTCGATCACCGTGGTAGGTTCGAGCGGGCATGCGCCGGCATCCACGATGGCGTCCACCAGCTTTTCGTAGCGCTCGCGGATTTCCTGGGGGTCGTTGAGCGGAGCGGTCTCGCCGGCGGGGATGAGCGTGGTGGCCAGCAGCGGCGCGCCGTGCAGCTCCAGCAGCAGTTGCAGGCCCTTGCGGTCGGGCACGCGCAGGCCGATGGTCTTGCGCGAAGGGTGGCTCACGCGGCGCGGCACCTCTTTGGTAGCCTCGAGGATGAAGGTGTATGGGCCTGGCGTGCCCAGCTTGAGCAGGCGGTACTGGCGGTTGTCGACGCGTGCGTAGTTGGCCAGTTCGGACAGGTCGCGGCACAGCAGGGTCAGGTGGTGCTTGTCGTCCACCTGGCGGATGCGGCGCAGGCGGTCAACGGCGTCCTTGTCGTCGAGATGGCACACCAGGGCGTAGCTCGAATCGGTGGGGACAGCCACCACGCCGCCTTTTTGCAGCAGGGCGGCAGCCTGCTTGAGCAGCCGGGGCTGGGGATTGTCGGGGTGGACTTCGAAATACTGGGCCATGTCAGCCAACGCCTCCAGATAGTTGTCAGGCGGCCGGGCGCACCCGCTCGGCCAGCAGTTCCCACACGGGCTTGAGGGTGCCGGGCAGCAGCGGCAGTGTGCCCAGATCGGTGTGGGATTCGTTCGGGCTGTGAAAGTCGCTGCCGCGCGAGGCGGTCAGGCCGAATTCTTGTGCCATGGCCCCATAGGTCACGTATTCGGCCGCGCTGTGGCTGCCCGTGACCACTTCCACGCCCTGGCCGCCGTGGGCCTTGAATTCGGAGAACAGCGCGTATTCCTCGTTGGCGCTGAGCCTGTAGCGCGCGGGGTGGGCGATGACTGCCACGCCGCCGGCTTCGGTGATCCAGCGCACGGCGTCCCCAAGCGATGCCCAGTGGTGCGGCACGTAGCCCGGCTTGCCTTCGGTGAGGTATTTGCGAAACACCTCCGCCGTATCGCGGCACACCCGGGTTTCCACCAGGAAGCGCGCGAAATGGGTGCGAGAGATCAGTTCAGGGTTGCCCACGAACTGCAGGGCCCCTTCGTAGGCGCCGTGGATGCCCACTTGCGCCAGTTGCGCCGCCATGGCGCGCGCGCGCCCGCCGCGCCCGCC
>NZ_ACQT01000515.1 GCF_000175235.1 Acidovorax delafieldii 2AN
GCGGGGCGCGTGCGCGACTCCTTGATGCTGGCGCTCCAGCGGGCGCGTTCGCGCTGCCATATATCGGCCGGCCAGCTGGGCTCGCCCATCTGGCGCGCCGCCAAGAGCGCTGCGCGCTCGAGCAAGGCCGGATCGGTGAGGGAACGCAGCGAAAAGTGCAGTGCATCGCTGTCGGCACTGGCATCGAAGCTGGCGCCCAGATCGGCCCAGGCCTCGCCCAGCGCGTTCTCGTCGAGCGGAGGGGCCGCGCCCTGCCCCTGGGCACCGTTCGCCGCCATGCCCAGCACGCCCTTGGACGCCATGGTCGCCACAGCACGCGCCAGGCCCGCCTGGGCCGCCGGGTCGCGGCGGCTGCCGCCGTCGAAATCGAGCTGCACGTCTACCATCGGGATCACCGGGCTTTCCACCAGCCAGACCTGGGCGCCGTTCGGCTCGCTCCAGTGCTGGATGGGCAGCAGCGCCCACGCGGGGCTTGCACCAAACAAAGCGCCAGCGCTTGCCAGCAAAGCGCTCACAGCTATTCTTTTCATAGTCATCATGCGGAGTTTCTGCAGGGGTTCAATGGCGCATCGGTGTGGCCGGCGCTGCGCGCTTGGCCTTGGGGTCGAGCGGCTGGGGCAGCAGCGTGGCCACCGTGAGCTGGTCGTCGCCAAAATACCGGGCGGCCACCGATTGCACCTGCTCGGGCGTGACGGTGCGCAGCAGCGCCAGGAGGCGCTCCTCCGCGTCGAGCGGCCAGCCTTGCACCCAGTTGCTGCCCAGGTCCTGCGCCTGCTCGTGCACCGAGTCGCGCTGGTACACGCTGGAGGCGATCCACTGGGTCTTCACGCGCGCCAGTTCGGCCTCGCTCACGCCTTCGCGGGCGACGCGCGCCACCTCGGCGCGCAGGGCATCCTCGACCTGCTGGACCGTCTTGCCATCGGCGGGCACACCACTGAGCAGGAACAGGCTGGGCCCCCGCCCCGTCACCATGGCCGAGCTGCCCGCGCTGTCGGCCACGCGCTGCGGCCCCTGGCTCAGGGCACGCTCCAGGCGCGCACCGTCATAGCCGCTGAGCACCGCCGACAGCACCATGAGCGCCAGCGCATCGCGGTCCCCATCGGTGAGTGCATCGACCCGCTCCATGCCCGGCACCCGGAACGCCATGGCCACGTAGGCCTGTTCGGCCGGCGCCTTGACCGCAATGCGTCGCAGGCCCTGCT
>NZ_ACQT01000514.1 GCF_000175235.1 Acidovorax delafieldii 2AN
TGGCGGTTGCGGCCCTCGCGGATGGCGAGTTCGATCCACGCGGTGGGGATGGCCTTGCGCTCGCGGATGGGCGGGTTGCGCGGCCATACCGCAGGTGCGGGCTCCAGCAGCCGCGCGCGGGCGGGCAGGGTGGGGCCATCGTTCAGCACCACGCCGTGGCGCAGCGCCGCCAGCGCGGCTTCGTCTGGAATGCCCTCCACCTGCACCCAGTAGGTCTTTTCCATCTTGAAGCGCGGATCGGCAATGCGGGCCTGCAACTTGCCGTCGCTGGTGAGCAGCAGCAGGCCTTCGCTGTCGGCATCCAGCCGCCCGGCCACGTACACGCCGGGGAGGTCGATGTAGTCCTTGAGGCCCTGCCACCGGCCCTCGGCCGTGAACTGGCTCAGCACGCCATACGGTTTGTTGAAGCGGATCAGGCGCGGGCTCATGCAAGGGGGCAGTTTTTAAGTGAAGCATGCCGCTTGCGCTTGATGGGCAAGCGCGTGCAGCTATCAAATGAATAGTAATCGGTGGTGCGGTGCGGGCACCGGCTCATGTCCCCAGGAACAGCGCAGGATCGACCATGGCGCGGTTCAGCATCACGCCCCAGTGCAGGTGCGGGCCCGTCACGCGGCCGGTGGCGCCCACGGCGCCCAGGCGCTGGCCGGTCTGCAGCACGTCGCCTACCTGCACGTCGATGGCACTCAGGTGGCACACCATCGTCAACAGGCCGCCGCCATGGTCCAGCCACACGGTGTTGCCGTTGAAGAAATAGTCGCCAATGTCGATCACCCGCGCGGGCAGGGGTGCCACCACGGGCGTGCCGGTGGCGGCGGCGATGTCCATGCCGCTGTGGGGATTGCGCGGCTGGCCGTTGAACACGCGCCGCAGCCCGAACGAGCTGGATCGCCGCCCGGGCGTGGGCTGCGCCATGCGCAGCAATGGCTGTGCGCTGGCGGGCTCGCTCCAGGTGGCCATCACCACGGCCTGGTGGTCGCGTTCACGCTCGTAGCGGGCCTGGTCCTCGGGCGAGAGGTCCACCGTGCGCGGCGCGACTTTCAGTTGCTGCTCGGCATAGCGCTTGGGGGCCACGGCATAGGCCACCTGCCGGGTGCCACCAGGGCTTTGCACGCTGATGTGCGCATCGCCCGCGGGGGCCGACAGGGCGATGCCGACCAGCGCCGTCCACTCGCGGGCATTGCCCACCACCAGCAGCGGCACGTCGCT
>NZ_ACQT01000513.1 GCF_000175235.1 Acidovorax delafieldii 2AN
GATGCTGGCCAGGCCCGCGCGCAGGCGCTCGCGGGTGAGGTCCTTGCCTGCATTGCGCAGACCTTCGATCATGACGTGGGCGTTGAGCCATCCTTCCAGGCTGCTGCCGCTGGTCAGGTACGCGGGGTTGGCGCCCACGGCCTTCATGGTCGCCTGGAACTTGCGCACCACCACCGACTTTTGCGACGTGGCATCCGGGAACACCTGCGCCAGGGCCAGCCCGCGCGTGGCCGCCGCCAGCTTGGGCATTTCGGAAGAAACCACCGCCACCGACAAACCCGCCAGCGGCACGCCCTGGGCCTTGGTCCGGAATGCCAGCACGAAAGCCGTGTTGGCCGTGCCGGTGGTGGCCAGCAGCACGGCGCCGGGGCGCTCGGCAGCCACCTTGTCGGCCAGTTCGGCCGCGTTCTTGCCGTCCACCGCCAGGGCGAACTGGCCGGCGCGCTCGACCTTGGCGCTGTCCAGCGCCAGCGACATGTCCTTGAGCACCTCTTTTCCAAACGGGTTGTCGAGGTAGACCACCGCAATGCGCTTGAGGCCCATCTCCACCACCTGCTTGACCAGGCGCTGGCTTTCATCGCGGTAGCTGGGGCGCACGAAAAACACATGGCGCTGCTCGGCGCTGCGCAGCGAAGGCGCACCGGTGACCGGCCCCACGGTAGGGATGCCCTTGCTTTCGATCAGCGGCAGGATCGCGGCCGTGTTGGCCGTGCCCAGCGGCGAGATGAGCGCGAAGACCGTCTGGGCCTCGAGCATCTCGGTAACGTTCTGCAGGGTGCGGCTGGCCACGTAGCCGTCGTCCTTGGCCTCCATGCGGATTTCGCGGCCATGCACGCCGCCGGCCTGGTTCAGCTCGGCAAACGCGGCCTTCATGCCGGCCACCTGTTCGATGCCCGCCTGCCCCAGCGGGCCCGACAGCGCGATCGAGCAACCCAGGTTCACATGCCGCGCCGACATCGACTCTTCCGATGCCCACGCGATTTGCGTCCAGGCCGGCAGGCCGGTGATGGCGGCGGCCTGGGTGGCACGCAACAGGAATTGACGACGACTCATGGTGTAACTACGCCCGCAACAATGGAACAGCGGCGCAGGCTAACGAGGTCACCGCCCATCCACTGTCAGTTCAGCGACAGGGTTGTTGCCGCGCGACATCCGCTGCACCGCGCAGGCGCGGTCAGGCCGCGGCAGGGGCTCAGTCCACGTCCAGCAGGGCTGGCA
>NZ_ACQT01000512.1 GCF_000175235.1 Acidovorax delafieldii 2AN
GGTGGCGGCGGCTACGAGGGCGGTGGCAACCGTTACGACGACGCACAACCTCCCCGTCCGAATGCCCACCTGGGCACCCATTCGGGCCACAGCAACCCGGGCCAGCGCAATGCGGGCCATACGGCGGGCGGTCAACCTGACCCGATGCGCACCAGCGTGGACAGCATGGCCGGCAGCGGCCGCCGTGGCGGTGGCGGCGGTTACCGGAATTCCGGTGGTGGCGGTGGCTACGGTGGTGGCGCCGGTGGCCGTGGCAACGGTCCCCGCGGTTCCGGCGGCGGCTCCCGCGGTTCCTTCAACCGCTGAAACACCCAACAGACTCCCGCAACGCTAAAGCCCGGCGGGGCCCTGCCGTTCTGGCGGGGCACACCCGGGTTGCCACGGGCTTCACTCGCCCTGCAAACCGGCTCTCGTGCCATGTGGGTACTGGCTGGCGCCACGGCCCGGTTCCATCCATTTTTCAAAGCAGATGCACCGCGCCGCAGGGCGCGCTTGGCGCGGCGTGACACAGCCGCGGCAAGCTGGAATGCGGCCTCTTTCTCAAAAGCGACTCCGATATGGGCAGGCGGGCACCGTGAACGGACATCCCCGCAACGGCTAGCCAGAGGGGTGCCCATCGCAACAGCCGTTGCCTTCCCGGCAATGGGACGACCAAGGCCCCCTGCCCACTAGGCAACGGCCCGGCCGAGCCTCTCTTTCCATCGCGGTAACCCGCTGCATGCACCACCATCACCGCACCGCAACCGCACCAGACGCCCCCCCCAAAGACGCACGGTTTCTTACCAAGTGGGTCGGCATAGCGGGCGGTTTTCCCACTTGGGCCTGGCGCGGCTCTGAGCGGTTCTGATCTGCGAACCGCGATTTCCCCGCTCTTTCGCAGACACATCCCTCACCCCGCCAATACCGAGCAGGTCGCACGCGACCGGGCTCGCGCTACCGCAAGCCCGGACCCGCGTCACCATTCCGAAGCGCAGCGATGGGAAAGCCGTTGCAGAAGACGCACACGCAAATGCCGAGACAGCCACCGCTGGCGCACCCAGTTAACATCGCGCCAGGTTAATGCGGCCTCCCCTTCCGGAGGTGCACAAGGCACAACACACCATGACCCAGCGCCCCATTCTTTCCGTATCCACCGCCGCCGGCTTCGGCACATCCACCGCGCCGGCAGCGCACCGCGCACCCTGGCGCACCTCGCTGGCCCTGGCCGCCGTGCTGTTGTCGGC
>NZ_ACQT01000511.1 GCF_000175235.1 Acidovorax delafieldii 2AN
GAAGGCACCGCGTCCGCGCCGGTCAGCAGCGTGGTACGGATTGATCACCTGCTGGTTGACGCCCTGCAGGCGCACGTCGAAGCCAGCAATCTGCGCGTGCTGCCGGGCGCGCAATCCGCCCAGGGCCGCATCACCATGGCCGTGCCGGGCGCCACGGCGCAGGCCGAGGGAACGCTCGCCCCGCAAACCGGCACCGGTGCGCTGCAGGTGCATTGGAGCGACGCAGGCCGCACCTTGCAGTGGCTGGCCGACCTGCCGCTGGTGGGCCCTTCGGTGCAGCACGCCCTTGCTGGCGCCAGCGCCAAAGGCGCCGCACAGTTCAGTGCCCGCTGGAAGGGCGGCTGGCAGGCGTTCACCCAGCAGCTGCAGGCAACCCGTGCTGGCACGGCGCCGGCGCACCGCCAGGCGCCCTTTGAATTGCAGGCCACGCTGAATACCCCGCAGATGGACCTGGCCTTGCCCTCCAACCGCGGTGCGGACGGCAGCGTGGCCCCAGGCACGTCCCTGCAGTTGCGCGCCGTGAATGCAGAGCTGGCGGGCAGCCTGGCCCAGGCCCGCCTGGCGCTGCGCGGCGAAGTGCGCACACCGCCCCCCCAAGCCCTCGGTGCGACGGTGCAGGCCCGCGTCACGAGCGCCCAGGTTGCAGCCGGACAGTGGCAGCTGCAGTGGGATGAACTGCGCCTGCAGGCGCAGGCCGCGCAGCACCCCGGGCCCTGGGCCCTGCAACTGGCGCAGCCGCTGGACATGACCGTGCAGGCCGGCGCCGCCCCAGCGGGTGCTGCGGAGCATGCAGCGGCAGCCGCGGTACGCACGTCCGTCGGCATACATGCATCGGCCGGGCAAGCGCGGGTGACCGGGCCGTTGCCGGGCACCGTGGCGCTGCACTGGCAGCCCGTGCGATGGTCGTCTGGCACCGCGCTGCGGTTGCAGAGCCAGGGCACGCTGCAGGGCCTGCCCCTGGCTTGGCTCGATGCGCTGGGGGTGGGAGAAACGCCCGCCGCCGCGGGGCCCCCTGCCCAGCCGCTGCTGGCCCGCATGGGGCTGGCCAGCGACATCGCGCTTGACGGCCAATGGAGTGTAGACACCACCGGCGCGGCCCTGCGCGCCAGCGCCAGCCTGCGCCGGGCCAGCGGAGACCTGCGCATCCTAGCGGCCGATACCACGGGCGGCAGCGCCGTCACGGCTGTGCAAAGCAGCGGCCAGGGCACCGGCGCGGGGGCGCCCAAG
>NZ_ACQT01000510.1 GCF_000175235.1 Acidovorax delafieldii 2AN
AGCTCTTCGCAGACGCGGGCGGCCTTGTCGGCATCGCGCGAGCCGACGAGCACCGTATGCCCGGCATGCGCCAGGCGCAGCGCGATGCCACTGCCTTCGGCGCCGGTGCCGCCCAGTACGGCGATGGTTTGGGGGGATGAAGTCATAGGGCAATTTCCAAGGCAGAAGAGGAGAGGGCGGACTTGCGGCGCACCGGTGGTGTTAGCACCACGGGTGCCAATGCGCATGCCTCGTAAGAAGCTGCGCAGCGCTCCGAGGGCGCCGGTGCATACAGCGTGCTGCGCTGCAGCGGCGTGCGGCCTGTGGCGCGGATCAGCGCGTCCATGTGCTCTGGCGGCAACTCCTGTCCATGCACCGTGCCCGCTGCGCGCGAGATGCTTTCGTTCATCAGTGTGCCGCCCAGGTCGTTGGCGCCGGCGCGCAGGCAGGCTTGCGCACCTTCCCGGCCCATCTTGACCCAGGAGGTTTGGATGTTCGGCACGAGCGGATGCAGCGCCAGCCGCGCGACGGCGTGCATCAGCACCGCCTCGCGCCACGTGGGGCCGCAGCGCGAGATGCCGCGGCGGTGCATGGGTGCCTCCATGTGCACATAGGGCAGCGGCACGAACTCGGTGAAACCGCCGGTGCGCGCCTGCAGGTCGCGGATGCGCAGCAGGTGCCGCGCCGAGTGCTCCAGCCGCTCCACATGGCCGAACATGATGGTGGCGGTGGTGCGCAGGCCTTCGCGGTGCGCGGCCTCGATCACAGAGAGCCACTGTGCGGTATCGAGCTTGTCGGGGCAGATCAGCGCCCGCACTTCGTCGTCGAGGATTTCCGCAGCGGTGCCGGGCAGCGTGCCCAGGCCCGCATCGCGCAGGCGGCGCAGAAAGGCCGGAATGTCCGATCCGGTGGTTTGCGCGCCGTGCAGGATCTCGAGCGGCGAGAAGGCGTGTACATGCATGCCGGGCTGCGCGGCCTTCACGATGCGGCAGATTTCGACATAGGTGTCGCCGGTGTAGGCGGGGTGGATGCCGCCTTGCATGCACACCTCGGTGGCGCCGCGCCGCCAGGCCTCCGCCACGCGCCGCGTAATTTCATCGGGCGCCAGGTCGTAGGGCTGGCCGCGCAGGTCGTCCGCGCCGCGGCCCTTGGCGAAGGCGCAGAATTTGCAGCGGTATTGGCAGACGTTGGTGTAGTTGATGTTGCGGTTGACCACGTAGCGCACCACGTCTCCAACGGTCTCGCGCC
>NZ_ACQT01000509.1 GCF_000175235.1 Acidovorax delafieldii 2AN
GGGGCGCGAGGCGGCAATCACCATCACCACGAAGACGAACAGCGGCTCGGTGTAGTTGCGCGACTCGGCGTAGTGCAGCGCCTGGGTGCCGCCGGTCAGCAATGCCATGGCAAGGATGAGCACCATGGCCCAGAAGCCGAACACGACTTCCACCTCGCCCAGCAGGTGGAACAGCCCGGCATGGCGCGGGTAGCGGTGGGCGAGCCGCTCGAACTGCTTGGTGGAGAGGGTGTGGAGCAGCGCGATGCCGAACAGCACGGCGGCAACGGTGTGGACGGAGGAGGGTGTCATGGAAGGCCTGGCGAGCGAAAGCCGCGCGGCGGCCCGACCAGCGCATGAACCTGCCGCGCCCCACTGCGCGTACACCCGGGGGGGAATTCTAGCGGCGCGTGCCTGCCCGGCGGGGCAAGGGCTACATGGCCTTAAACAGGTGGGCGTAAAGCCGGCTCACGGCCAGCTGCTCGGGGCGGGCGCGCAGCGCCAAGGTGCAGCCGCCCGGCCTCGTCGCGCGTGACGCTGGCAATGGCGCTGGCGCGCACCAGCGCGCCGCGGTGCACTTGCCAGAACTCGGCCGCGTCGAGTTGCGCCGTCAGTTCCTTGAGCGGGGTGCGGATCAGGTATTCACGTTCGGCGGTGAGCACGCGCACGTATTTGTCGGCGGCCTCGAAGTACAGCACCTCGGCCACGGGCACCAAGTGGATCTGGTTGCCGCTGCTGGCCTGGATGATCGTGAGCGGCGCGGTAGCGGGGGCGGACGCCGCCACGCCAGGCGTCGTTACGCCGGGCGCGGCCAGCAGGCGGCGCAGCTGCGCCATGGTTGCTTCCATATTTGTAGCTGGTAGCGCTTTCTGGGCAAGCGCTTGCTGCAGTTTTTGCACTGTTTTCTGCAGGCGCGGCCCCTGCACGGGCTTGAGCAGGTAATCCATCGCCTGGGCCTCGAAAGCCTGCACGGCGTACTGGTCGTAGGCCGTCACGAACACCAGCGCGGGAAAGGGCTGGCCATCGGGCCAGGCATCGGCCAGCTCGGCGGCGGCTTCCAGCCCGCTCTGGCCGGGCATGCGGATATCGAAGAACAGTACCTCCGGCCGCAGCGCCAGCGCCTCGCGCACGGCGGCCTGGCCGTCGCCCACGGTGGCCACCACCTGCAGCGCGGGCCAGGCCAGGGCCAGCTCATGGCGCAGCGCGGCGGCCAGCAGGGGTTCGTCCTCGGCGATGAGGGCGCGGGGCGCGGG
>NZ_ACQT01000508.1 GCF_000175235.1 Acidovorax delafieldii 2AN
GCAGGATCAGGGTGGCCACCTGGCCCGGCAGGCCGCGCGCGGCGGCGATGGCGTCCACCGCGTCCTGGCAGAGCTGGGCCGTGCTTTGGGATGTGCGCACGAAGCCGGGCGAGACGTTGCGCGCCACGGTCTCGATGTCGGACTGCAGCTGCGCGTCGTACTGCGTGTGGGTGGTGGCGTGGTCGCCCACGATGTTGACCACGGGCACCTTGCCCTTGCGTGCGTTGTGCAGGTTGGCCAGGCCGTTGCCCAGGCCGCAGCCCAGGTGCAAGAGCGTGGCGGCGGGCTTGCCCGCCATGCGCGCGTAGCCGTCGGCCGCGCCCGTGGCCACGCCCTCGAACAGGCACAGCACGGCGCGCATGCGGGGCTCACTGTCGAGCGCCGCCACGAAGTGCATCTCGCTGGTGCCGGGGTTGGTGAAGCAGACCTCGACGCCGGCATCGGCCAGGGTCTTCATCAGGGCTTGTGCGCCGTTCATGGGAATCTCCTTGCTACTGTATTCATAGCTACTTGCGCTTTGCAGGAAAGAACTGCAGCCATTTTTTCTTGTCAATCCGTATCGAGGTGGCCGGGACCGATGTCGGCCGTGCGCGTGACGCCCGCCAGGGTCATGGCCAGCAGCAGTTCGCGCTGCAGCGTGGCGAGCAGCGCGCTCAGCCCGGCTTCGCCGCCGCCCGCCAGCGCCCAGACCCAGGGGCGGCCGATGAGCACGCCGCGTGCTCCCAGCGCCAGGGCCTTGAAAATGTCCACGCCGCTGCGCACGCCGCCATCCACCAGCACCTCGGTCTGCGTGCCCACGGCCTGGGCGATGGCGGGCAGCTTGGACACGGACGAGGCCACGGAGTCGAGCTGGCGCCCGCCGTGGTTGGAGACGACGATGCCCTCGGCGCCCACGGCCATGGCGGATCGGGCGTCCTCCACGTCGAGGATGCCCTTGAGCAGCAGCCGGCCCTTCCAGTGGCCGCGCAGCCACTCGATGTCCTTCCAGGTCACGCTGGGGTCGAACTGTGCGTCCACCCAGGCCTTGAAGGCATTGAGGTCGCGCGCGCCGGGCACCTGCTCCGTGAGGTTGCCGAAGTGCAGCGGCTTGCCTTGCACGGCCACATCAAGCAGCCAGCCCGGGCGCGCCAGCACCTGCAGCGCCCGGAGGAGCGCGGGCCGCGTGCCCCGGGCCGCCATGCCATTGCGGGTATCGCGGTGGCGCATGCCGGGCAGCGGCAGGTCCACGGTGAACACCAGGGTGCG
>NZ_ACQT01000507.1 GCF_000175235.1 Acidovorax delafieldii 2AN
TGGGCTTCCCCCAGTTTCCCGGACGGTTTGCTTAGCCCATTAAGCCTTGCTCAAAGTCGACTGGGCTGAGGAAGTCTAGCTTTGAGTGTTTGCGTACCGGGTTGTAGAAGCGCTCGATGTAATCGAACACATCGGACCTGGCCTCTTCCCTTGTCCGGTAAACCTTGCGGCTGAGCCGTTCGGTCTTCATCGACGAGAAGAAGCTCTCCATCGCAGCGTTGTCCCAGCATTCACCGCGACGGCTCATGCTGCAGGTGATGCCCTGTGCCGTGAGCAGCTGCTGGAAGTCGTCGCTGGTGTACTGACTGCCCTGGTCCGAGTGATGCATCAGCGAGCTGGGTTTGCCGCGTCGCCATAGAGCCATCAACAATGCGTCGCTCACCATCTTGGCCTGCATGGTGTCGCTCATCGACCACCCCACGATGCGGCGTGAGTACAGGTCCATCACCGCTGCCGCATACAGCCAGCCCTCGGCCGTCCAGATGTAGGTGAAGTCAGCCACCCACTTCTGGTTCGGACCACTGGCCTCGAAGTCACGCTGCAGATGGTTGGGTGCGATGTGATTCTCAAGCCTGCTGCCCGTATCGCCAGGTAGCCTGCGTCGCTTGTGGCGGGCTTGCAGCTTGGCCAGATGCATCAGCCGGATGACCCGGTTCATCCCGCAACTCTCGCCCAGCGCTCGCAGGTCGTGCCAGACACGTGGACTACCGTAGGTTCGGTCGCTGAGCTCGAAGCTCTCTCGGATGAGGCGGGTGAGCCTGGCATCGTCCTGGCTGCGCTGGCTCGGCGCTCTGTTCATCCATTCGTAGAAGCCGCTGTGGGAGACCGCCAGAACCCGGCACATGGTGCGGGTGGGCCAGACACTACGATGCCGCGCAATGAAGCCGTACTTCACTGCGGGTCCTTGGCAAAGTAGCCGAGCGCTTTTTTTAGGATGTCGCGCTCCGTGGTCACACGTCGCAGTTCGCGTTGCAACCGCTCCACCTCGGTGGCGGCCTCACTGCGAAGCGGCCGGTTCGGCCTGAGGTCCAACACCCCGCCACGCTCCTGGGTGACCCACCGCCTGAGCACACTGGCCTCAATACCCAAGTCCCGTGCAATGTGCGTGACGGTGGCGCCTGGCTGCTTGCACAGCTTCACTGCCTCACGTTTGAATTCGTCCGTGAAGCTCCTTCGAGTTCTTGTCATGCCTATCTCCTGAACACATCATGTCATTGGATGTGTCCGGGAAACTGGGGGAAGCCCA
>NZ_ACQT01000506.1 GCF_000175235.1 Acidovorax delafieldii 2AN
TTGCCGCCACTGAGTCTCGGGCGCGCAGGCGTCCTCAAGCGGCCGGCGCCACCGGTCCACGCCCCCCTGCCAGGGCCTGCGCCTTGAGCCATTGCGCACACGCCAGGTAAACCAGCACCAGGGCGCCCACGCCGGTCAGCATGGCGGTGGGCGGCGTGGCAAAGCCAAACCATGCCCCCAGCGGCGTGAACGGCAGCGCCATGGCCACCAGCAGGGCCACCAGCGACGAGCCCACCAAGGCGGAATGGGGCCGGTCCCGCCAGGGCACCGCGCGGGTGCGGATGATGAAGATCACCAGGATCTGCGTGGCCATGGACTCCATGAACCACAGGGTGCGGAACTCCTCCGGGGTGGCACGAAACAACCACAGCAGACCGCCAAAGGTGGCCAGATCGAACAGCGACGACAGCGGCCCCATCACCCCCGCGAAACGCAGCAGGCCCCGCATGTCCCAGACCTGCGGCTGGGCAATGGCCGCGGTCGGCACCTTGTCGAGCGGGATACCGATTTCCGAAAAGTCGTAGAGCAGGTTGTTCAACAGGATCTGCGTGGGCAGCATGGGCAGAAACGGCAGGAACAGCGACGCCACCGCCATCGACAGCATGTTGCCGAAGTTCGAGCTGGCCCCCATGCGCACGTATTTGAGGATGTTGACGAAGGTGCGCCGGCCTTCTTCCACACCGTCGGCCACCACCTCCAGATCCGAGGCCAGCAGGATCATGTCGGCCGCCGCCTGGGCCACGCCACTGGCGCCCTCCACCGACAGCCCGATGTCGGCCACCTTGAGCGCGGGGGCGTCGTTGATGCCGTCGCCCAGGAACCCCGCCACGGCGCCACGCGACTTCAGGGCCCGCACGATGCGCGCCTTCTGGTCCGGCGCGAGGCGCCCGTAGATGTCCACCGCCTGCACCTGCACCGCCAACGCATCGTCGGTGAGGGCCGCCACGTCGGCACCGGTCAGCACGCGCTCGGCGCGCAGACCCACCTGCTGCGCCAGCCGCTGCACCACCACGGGGTCGTCCCCCGAGAGGATTTTCAGGCGCACGCCGGCCGCCGACAGCCGTGCGATGGCCGCAGCCGCCGTCGGCTTGGCCGGGTCGGCAAAGGCACAGAGGCCCTCGAAGACCAGATCGGTTTCATCGGCGGGTGACAGCGTCTGCGCAGCACTGGCGCCATCCGCCCGTTGGCGTGACGCGACCGCCACCACGCGCAGCCCCTCCTGGGCCAGAGCACGCACCCGCTGCAAACCCTCCG
>NZ_ACQT01000505.1 GCF_000175235.1 Acidovorax delafieldii 2AN
CGTTGGCCGCTGGCCCAGCCGCTGTTGCAAGGCCCCTGGCCGGTGCTGCAGGTGTGGGGCAGTGACGATGTGCTGGTGCCTGCCACGGCGTACCAGCGGTTTGCACAGCGGGCGTCGGTGCGCGCCATGCCTTGGTGCGCGCGGCGCATGGACGGCGCAGACCATGGCCTGCAGCGGCACGCCGCGGGCGTGGACGGCGTGCAGCAGCTGTGGTCCTGGACGGAACAGTGGGCGCGCAACCCGGCTGCGGGGCTTTGCGGGGCCGTGCCGCCAGGCCCGGATGCGAACGGCGCCAAGGGCCTCATGACCGGGGCCGGTGCATCCTGAAAAGCTGCTCCGGCCCCACCGTGAAGTAGTCGGCGGGCCCACCGCCCCGCAGGATATGGCCTGCGTTGGCCGTGTCGTACACGCCGTCTTTCAGCAGCGCCTGGTCGATGTGCACGGCCACCACCTCGCCCAGCACCAGCCAGGTGTCCACCTGTGCTCCGTCCACCCCCTGCAACTGCAGGACCTGCGTGCTGCGGCATTCAAAGGTGACCGGGCTTTCGGCCACGCGCGGCGGGCGCACGCGGGTGGAGGGCAGGGGGGTGAGCCCGGTCAGGTCGAACTCGCTCACCTCGGGTGGCACGGCGGCGCAGCTCTGGTTCATCACCTCGGCCAGGTCGCGCGTGGCCAGGTTCCACACGAACTCGCCCGTGGCCTGCACGTTGCGCACCGTGTCCTTGTAGCCAATGCTGGCAAATCCCACGATGGGTGGCACGTAGTTGAAGGCGTTGAAGAAGCTGTAGGGCGCGAGGTTGGTCGCGCCCGTGGCGCTTTGCGTGGAAATCCAGCCGATGGGGCGCGGCCCCACGATGGCGTTGAACGGGTCGTGCGGCAGGCCATGCCCCAGGCGGGGTTCGTAGCTGTGAAAGGTGCGTGGATGCATGCGTGGGTGCAGTGGGGTGGTCATGGGGCTCGGCAGGGTGGGGTGAGCAGGCAGACACCTTAGCGGCAGACTCGGCACGCTGCAGCCATCGGGGTATTCGTGTGCTCACTTTTCAATAGCTAGTCGGGCATGTGGTTCCAGCGCATGACCGCGATGGGAGCACTAAAGTGCCATCCCCTGGCTCAGCGGTGCTGGTCGGGTGCGGCGCAGATGCCGGGGGTCGCGCGTGGCGGCACGGCACACACCATGCGCAGCCGGGCGGAGAACGTGCCCTGGCCGATGCCGGAGCTCGACGCCTCCAGCCAAGGCACCTGCTGGCGCACGCGC
>NZ_ACQT01000504.1 GCF_000175235.1 Acidovorax delafieldii 2AN
CCATGGCCGCCTCGATGGCCGTGGGCATCGTCACGGTGCTGTTCTCGCGCGAGCCCGTGCCCGTGGCGCTGCCGCCCGCCAAGAACGCCGCCGAATGGGTGCGGGGCGCCGTCATCGAACCCTTTGCCGATTTTCTGGGCCGCTACCGCTGGCAGGCGGCGCAGATCCTGGCGCTGATCGCCGTGTACCGCATCAGCGACGTGGTCATGGGCATCATGGCCAACCCGTTCTATGTGGACATGGGCTTCACCAAGGACGAGGTGGCCGCGGTCACCAAGATCTACGGCGTCATCATGACACTGGCAGGCGCATTCGTGGGGGGCGTGCTGTCCATGCGCCTGGGCGTGATGCGCATCCTGATGCTGGGCGCCGTGCTCAGCGCCGGCAGCAACCTGCTCTTTGCCTGGCTGGCGGGGCACGGGCACGATGTGACGGCGCTGATTGCCGTGGTGTCGGCCGACAACCTGGCCGGCGGCATCGCGTCGGCCGCCTTCATTGCCTATCTGTCGAGTCTGACCAACGTGAACTACTCGGCCACGCAATACGCGCTGTTCAGCTCGATGATGCTGCTGCTGCCCAAGTTCGTGGCCGGCTTCTCGGGGGACTATGTCGATGCCTTCGGCTACGCGCAGTTCTTCACTGCCACGGCACTGCTGGGGCTGCCGGTGCTGATGCTCGTGTGGCTGGCTTCGCGCATAAAAACCGCATCTAGCGCCTGATGGATATGCGCAAGTAGCTATACAAAATATAGCATTTGATCTGACGCAGGCCTGCCGGTTTTACCGGAACTTTACGGCGGCTTCAACGCAGCGAGACGCCTGCGCGCGAGCATGGATGCCCTGCCGCTGCAGCCGCCGCGGCCCACTACACTGCCACGATGAGCTCGCACCTGTTGATGATCGAAGACGACGCCCGCCTCGCGCAGATGGTGGGCGAATACCTCGGCCAGTCCGGCCTGCAGGTCACGCACCGCGCCGACGGGCACAGCGGCCTGGCCCAGTTGGTGGGGCCCGACGCAGGCCCGCTGCCAGACCTGGTCATCCTCGACCTCATGCTGCCGGACATGGACGGCCTGGACGTGTGCCGCCGCATCCGCGCGCTGCCCGGGCCGGCAGCCCAGGTGCCGGTGCTCATGCTCACCGCCAAGGGCGACCCCATGGACCGCATCATCGGCCTGGAGTTGGGCGCCGATGACTACCTGCCCAAGCCCTTTGAGCCACGCGAGTTGCTGGCCCGCATCCGCGCCATCCTGCGCCGCCGCACCGATG
>NZ_ACQT01000503.1 GCF_000175235.1 Acidovorax delafieldii 2AN
GAGGCCCTGCGCGTGGCGGGCCTGCAGCAGGCACTGCAAGCGCGGGGCCTGCAGGTGCGCGACCTGGGCAACCTGGGCGGCCCCGCCAACCCCTGGCAGCCCGCCGTCGAAGGCTATCGCCACCTGCCCGAGGTGGTGCAGTGGAACCAGAGCGTTTTCGACGCGGTGTATGCGGAGCTGCAGCAGGGGCACTTGCCCATCCTGCTGGGCGGCGACCATTGCCTGGGCCTGGGCAGCATCAGCGCCGTAGCGCGCCACTGCGCCGAAGCGGGCAAGAAGCTGCGCGTGCTCTGGCTCGACGCCCATGCCGACTTCAACACCAGTGCGCTCACCCCCAGCGGCAACGTGCATGGCATGCCGGTGGCCTGCCTGTGCGGCTTCGGACCGCAGGAGCTGACCGGCCTGGCCGGCATGCCCGGCGGGGGCCCGGCCCTGCGGCCCGACCAGATCCGCCAGATCGGCATCCGCAGCGTGGACGCCGGAGAAAAGCGCTTTGTGCACGAGCAGGGGCTGGAAGTGTTCGACATGCGCTTCATCGACGAGGTGGGCATGCGCCAGACCATGCTGCAGGCGCTGGACGGCCTCGACGGCAACACCCACCTGCACGTGAGCTTCGACGTCGACTTCCTCGATGCCGAGATCGCCCCCGGCGTGGGCACCACGGTGCCCGGCGGGCCCACCTACCGCGAGGCGCAGCTGTGCATGGAGATGATTGCCGACAGCGGCCGCCTGGCGTCGCTGGACGTGGTCGAGGTCAATCCGGCGCTCGATGTGCGCAACAAGACGGCGCTGCTGGCCGTGGATCTGGTGGAATCGCTTTTCGGCAAGAGCACGCTGATGCGCGTGCCTGCGGCTTGAACCTGCACGCCGGCCCCACGCGGCGGGGCTGCCGCCGCAGGGGCAACGAGGCCAAGGCCCTCAGCGCTTGACCACCGACAGCCGGCGCAGCAACTGCTGCACGATGTCGGTCTGCATGTTGCGAAACAGCAGGGCCTCTTCGGCTTCCTTGGCCAGAGCGATGGTTTCGTTGTAGCTGATCTCGCGCTGCTGCAGCAATTCGGTGTCAGGGATCAGCTCGTCACCCGCGGGCGTGCGCAGCTTGAAGCGCACGCGCAGGCGCAGCTGCAGCTCGCGCACCTGGCCCGATGCGTTGAGGCCCACCACCACGCGTTCATGCTGCTCGGACAGCAGATCGAGAATGGCCTCGGCCTTGGGCATGGCGGCCGGGTCGCGCAGCACCTGCAGCGCGCTGCCCGAGCCATCCAGCG
>NZ_ACQT01000502.1 GCF_000175235.1 Acidovorax delafieldii 2AN
CATCGGGTGGATGTTGCCGCCCGGCCTGGAAGCCCCGCGCGCCGCCGACTATGTGGCTGCCGCAACCGCCCTCTGGGACAGCTGGGCCGACGGCCTGCACCGCGTCGACCGGGCAAGCGGCCGCTATGTGGACACCGCAGGCATCCGCCCACCCCTCCACCAAGGGCCCTTCTACCGCACGGCCGGGCCCATGGACATTCCGCGTCCGCCGCAGGGTCACCCCGTGCGCTATGCGGCTGCGCCGGAGCTCCTGGCAGACATGCAACTGGGCGCGGACATCGGCCGGCATCCCGCATCCGGCGCGGCGGTGGTTGCCGCAATCCCGGCCAACGTCCCAGGCCCATGCTCCCCCGGCACCCCGGACACCCTGCGCGGCCGGCTCGGACTGCCACGCCCGGCCCGCTCTCTCGACGACTCTGCCACGCAGCACACGCCCCATGCCGGACACTGAATCCACCACCGCACCGCTGCTGTTCTTCAACGCCCTCGTGACCGGCCACCACGAAGGGGCCTGGCGCATGCCCGAGGCCCAGCCGCAGCGCCTGCGCGACATTGGCTATTACCAGGATCTCGCGCGCACAGCCGAACGCGGCGGCTTCGATGCGATGTTCGTGGCCGATTTCTTCGTCTTCTACCCCGGCATCGCTCACAGCCCGCGCTGGGAACTGGATCCGCTGACCGTCCTCGCAGCGGCCGCCGCCGTCACCGAGGACCTGGGCCTGATCGCCACCGCTTCGGCCAGCTTTTCCCTGCCCGTCGAGATCGCACGCGCGTTCTCGACGCTCGACCACCTGAGCGCGGGTCGCGCGGCCTGGAACATCGTGACCAACGGCGAACCTAGGGCCGCGGCCAATTTCGGGCTGGAACGGCCAGTGCCCCACGCCGAGCGCTACACGTGCGCCGACGCCGTGGTGCAGGAAGTGCTCTCGCTCTGGTCAGGCCGGCACGGCGTACCTGCCCCGGTGCAAACGCGCCCGGTATTGGTACAGGCTGGCTCCTCGCCGGACGGGCGGGACTTCGCCGCGCGCCATGCAGACATTGTCTTCACCGCGCAGGGCACCCCAGAGGCCGCGCGCGACTTCCGCGCCGACCTGCGCTCCCGCGCACAGACGGCAGGCCGGGCCGATGCGCCGCGCGTGGTCGTCGGCCTCAGCCCTTCCATCGAGGCCAGCGGCGAAGCAGCGCTGGCACGCAAGGCGCGGCTCGACGCATTGATTCCCCCCGAAGCATCGCTGGGCTGGCTCGAAGGCTTCGGCATCGACCTGCGCGGCCACG
>NZ_ACQT01000501.1 GCF_000175235.1 Acidovorax delafieldii 2AN
CTGGGCCAGCAGCAACGGCGCGCAGGCATCGCGCTGCGTGGGAATGTGGCTGGCAGCGCCCACGCTCACCGAGACATGGGGTGCTGCGTCCGAAGCCGCATGCGCCAGCCCCAGGCTCGCCACGGCGTCCACCACGCGCGCCGCAATGGCGCTTGAGCCGACGGCGTCGGTGTCTGGCAGGATCACAGCCAGCTCTTCGCCGCCGTAGCGCGCCACCAGGTCCGTGGCCCGCAGCATCGCCCCCTGCACCGCGCGTGCCACGGCCTGCAGGCAGGCGTCACCCGCCTGGTGGCCGTAGGTGTCGTTGTAGCGCTTGAAATGGTCGACATCGATCATGAGCAGGCCCACCGGGCGCCCCTGCCGGTAGGCATTGGCACAGGCCTGCGCCAGCCGGCCGTCGAAATACGGACGGTTGGCCAGTTGCAACAGGCCGTCGGTGCGCGAGAACGCCTCCAGCCGCGCATTGGCCTGCTTGAGGTCCTCGTTGACGCGGGCCAGCTCGAGGGTGCGCTGCGCCACGCGGTCTTCGAGGTGCAGGTTGGCGCGCGCCAAGTCGGCGTTCTGCATCGACAGCACGTGGTAGAGCTTGCCGATCATCTTGAGCAGGGCCTGGGTGCCCAGGTCCTGCGTGGCCCCCTCGCGCTCGAACGCCGCGGCGGCCGGCACCCCCTGGCGGATCAGCCGGATCTGGCGCGCCAACGCCTGGTCGATGCCCAGGATGTGCAACCCCAGCCACGCGGTGAGGAAGCCGACGAAGGTTTCGGCAGGCTCGGCCATGTCGTTGCGGCGCCCCCACATCGTGCGGACCTGCGCCACGAACTCGTCGTGCAGTGCGCGGTGCACCTGGATGTGCCGCGCGTCCACGCCCTCGGCACGCATCAGCTCTTCTTCGTCACGGAAATGCTCGCGGGTATAGGCCTCCAGCCGTCCGAACGTGTCCGCCAGCACCGCCTCGCGGTCGCCCCCTTCCAGAAACAGCGAGCGGCTGAGCTCATTGAACAGGTCGACCAGCGCCTGGTGCTGCTGATCGACGACGGGCAAGCCGGTGACAAAGTTCTGATCCCAGACAAAGGTTTCCATACGGTCAGGCGTGTTGTGCTCGAGGTGCTGCGCGGGGCGCGGTCAGACGGGCGCCATGGCGGGTATTTCAGCCCCGGTGGCGGCATGGATGGGCATTGTCAGCCCAGGCGCCGCGCAGCGCAACGCAAGAACGGCACGCATCGGACAAGCGCCCGGTGGCGGCGAACACGGCGCCCGCCCCCAAGTGCCGCAGACC
>NZ_ACQT01000500.1 GCF_000175235.1 Acidovorax delafieldii 2AN
ACCATCGACCTGACGCTGCACTACGTCGCCGCGGGCACCGGGGACCTCATTGCCACCGCGCGCTGCGAGCGGCGCGGCCGCTCCATCAGCTTCGTGCGCGGAGAGGTGCGCGCCGAGGACGGCACCCTGGTGGCCCTGGCCACCGGCAGCTTCAAACTCATCGCACGCCAGCCGACCCCTGCCGGGGCGTAGGCGCCGCCAATTTTCTCTTCTGAAGTTGCGCGCCACGCGCCACGGCGCGCGCAGCCGTGCGCCGTGCTGCAGCAGGGCTTGGCGACGCACACCCGGGGTCGCCGGCATCGGTCCCATGACAGACATTGCGCCATGGCCGCCCTGGAGCGGGCTTCGCCCAACCACTGGCAGCTTCCCCTCTCTGGAGGGAAAGCATACGAGGCGATTCAGTCCTGTGCTTCAACTGGGCTGCACGCCCGCAGCCTGCAGCAGGCGGCCCCAGAGCGGTGCCTCCTGTGCCCAGAGCCGCGCAAATTTTTCAGGGGTGTCGTCGTCCACCGGCACGAAGCCGGCGGCAATGATGCGGGCCATGCCATCGCGGCTGGCAACGGCGTGGTTGGCGGCCTGGGCCCATTGCCGGGCCACGTCGGCCGGCAGGCCCTTGGGGCCCGCGATGGCCAGCCAGCCCACAATGGACAGCGCATCCTGCGGGTAGCCGGCCTCGGTGAAGGTGGGCACCTCGGGCAACAGCGGCACGCGGCGCGGGCCGGTCACGGCCAGCGCGCGCAGCTTGCCCGCATCGATATGCGCCTTGAGCGACAGCAGGCTGCCCATGCCGATCTTGATCTGTCCGCCCAGCAGGTCCTGCACCATCGGCGCCTCGCCCTTGTAGGCCACGTGCGCCATGTCGGCGCCGGCCACTTCGCTGAGCGTGGTGCAGGCCAGTTGCCCGTGCGAGCCGATGCCGTAAGAGCCATAGGACAGCTTGCCTTTCATGGCCCGGATCCAGGCCATGAACTCCGGCAGGTTCTGCGCGGGCGTGTCGGCCGTGACCACCAGTGCTATCGGCGCCAGGCACACGCGCACCAGCGGGGTCAGCTCGGTCAGCGGGTCGTAGGGCGTCTTCTTGTACAGGTACTTGTTCGTCAGCATCGACGAGGTGGTGCCCAGCAGCGCCGTCATGCCGTCGGCCGGTGACTTGGTCACCGCCTCGCCGGCAATCAGCCCGGCCGCGCCCGGCTTGTTGTCCACCACCACCGACTGGCCGAAGCGCTGCGCCATGCGCTCACCCAGCACGCGGGCAATCACGTCGGTGGCGCCGCCGGCGGCAAAGGGCACCACCACCCG
>NZ_ACQT01000499.1 GCF_000175235.1 Acidovorax delafieldii 2AN
CGGCCGCGCAGGCGCTGCAATGCGCTGCGGGGCAGGGCCCAGGGATCGGCAGCCATCGAGGGTCAGGGCGCCTTGGGCGGGCCGCTGCGCGCAGGCCAGCAAGTGCAGCAGCGTGGTCTTGCCCGCGCCCGAGGGGCCGATCACGGCGACCTGCTCGCCCTGTGCCACCGCCAAGTCCAGGCCGTGCAGCGCCGGCGCCGCGCTGGCGCGTGCAGCCGGGTGGCGCACGGTGGTGTTCGTCAACCGCAGTTTCATGGGGAAATCACGCTGCAGCGCTTGTCAAATATGCGCTGTCAGCTACTAAAAACAGAGCAACTGCGGTCACTTGATCAGGCCCGCGCTGCGCGCTGCGGTCTCGATGCCCTTGTAGTTGCTGGCCTGGGTGGGAATGAAGCGCGTGGCGCGCTGCAGCGCGAGGATTTCCTTGCCTTCGGGGGTGGCGGGGCTCAGGTCGAGAAACGCCTTGGCGATTTTTTCGCGCTGGGCTGCCGGCATGTCACTGTGCACGGTCCAGTTGTAGTCGAAGTAGGCCGGGGTGGTGAAGATGACCTTCACCCGGGCCGTGTCCACCTTCTTGTCGGCCACGAACTTTTCCCACACCGAGATGTTCAGTGCGCCCGCATCCACCTTGCCCGAGGCCACGGCGGCGATGGTGGCGTCGTGCGCGCCCGAGTAGGCCACGCGCTTGAAGTCCTTGTCGGGGTCGATCTGGGCCTGCAGCAAAAAGCTGCGCGGCATCAGGTGGCCCGAGGTGCTGGACTGCGCGCCAAAGCTCACGGTCTTGCCCCTGAGGTCGGCCAGGGAACGGATGGCCGGGTCGGCGCTGATGAACACCGAGCGGAACTTCTCGTCTTCTTCGCGCTGCACCAGGGGCACGACCTTGCCGCCCGAGCGGATGCTGGCCTGCACAAAAGTGAAGCCGCCATACCAGGCCATGTCCACCTGCTTGTTGGCCAGCGCCTCCACGGCTGCGGCGTAGTCGGACACCGGCGTGAATTCCACCTTCGTGCCAAGCTTTTGCTCCAGGTACTTCACCAGCGGCGCCGCCTTGCGCGCCAGCTCGGTGGGCGATTCGTCGGGGATCGCCGTGATCTTGAAGACCGCCTGGGCCTGCGCCAGGCCGGCCAGGGCCAGGGCGGCGCCAGCCAGCGCCAGCTTCAGTGCGCGGATCGGGGAGAAGGGTCGGGTCATGGAAATGTCCAGATAAAAAATGGGAGCCGGTGCCGGCAAGGGGAGTCGGGGTCTGCGGCGGGGCGGCGCCGAGCGGGTGATTGTCGCGGTTCCTGCCGCGTGCGCTCACGGCCGG
>NZ_ACQT01000498.1 GCF_000175235.1 Acidovorax delafieldii 2AN
GCCCGCCGATTCCGGTAAGGAGCGCTGGCCCGTCCACGGCCAGAGCACTTGCGTCACCCTCCCATCCTCACGCCACCGCGCCCAGCGCCGGCGCGGGCATCCGTGGCGCGGCGGCGGGCTGGCGCAGTACGGCAAACAGGTTCTTGGGGTCGGTCAGGGCGGGCACCAGTGCGATGCGCTCGCCCACCCCCAGCTCCAGCGCGGCGTCGCGCATGAAGCGCAGGGCCGAGAAATCCTCGAGCGCAAACCCCACCGAATCGAACACCGTGACCTGCGCGGCGTGGCTGCGCCCCGGCTGGCGCCCCGCCAGCACCTCCCACAGCTCGGTCACGGCAAAGTCGGCCGGCAGTTGCTGGATGTCGCCCTCCAGGCGCGTCTGCGGCGCGTATTCGACGAACACGGCCCCCTGGCGCAGCACATCGGCATGCAGTTCGGTCTTGCCAGGGCAGTCGCCGCCCACGGCATTGATGTGCATGCCGGGCGCCACCATGGCGGGCGTGACGATGGTGGCGTTGGTCTTGTCGGCGGTGATGGTGGTCACGATGTCGGCCCCACGCGCGGCCTCGGCGGCGCTGGCGCACACCGTCACCTGCAGGCCCGTGCCGCCCAGGTTGGCGACCAGCTTGGCGGTGGCGGCGGGGTCGGTGTCGAACAGGCGCAGCGCGGTGATGCCCAGCAGGTGCTGGAACGCCAGCGCCTGGAACTCGCTTTGCGCCCCGTTGCCGATGAGCGCCATCACGCGGCTGTCTGGCCGGGCCAGGGCGCGTGCCGCCAGGGCCGACATGGCGGCAGTGCGCAAGGCCGTGGTGAGCGTGAGTTCGCTGAGCAGCTGCGGCGTGCCCGTGGCCACATCGGCCAGCACGCCAAAGGCCATCACGGTGGACAGGCCCCGCAGCGTGTTGCGGGGATGGCCGTTGACGTATTTGAAGCTGTAGGTGGTGGCGTCCGCGATGGGCATGAGCTCGATCACCCCGTCGGGCGAATGGCTGGCCACGCGGGCGGATTTGTCGAACTGCGGCCAGCGCAGGAAGTCGTCGCGAAGATAGTCCGCGATGCCGGCGATGCAGGTGTGCACGCCCTTGCGGCGGACCAGTTCGGCCATCTCGGGGGCGCTGAGGTACAGGGTGGAGGTGGGGGCCGTGGTGCGCATGGTGGAAAGGTCTCCAGAATGGAAACCAGTTTCCGCGGGCGGCGCGGCAATGGGAATGCCCCAACCTGCACCAGATGGCTGCTCAACAGAGCAAAACGCCAGCACTGACTGCCTTTTTGCCATCACCGGGGGCCAGCCGCCCAATCCACAGGATGCCGCCCGCGCG
>NZ_ACQT01000497.1 GCF_000175235.1 Acidovorax delafieldii 2AN
TGAATCGCCCCGGTTTTTGAGGAGGCTCTTTTCTCTGAGAGGATTGAGCCATGAAGAAGTCGAACAAGTTCTCGCCCGAGGTCCGCGAGCGGGCGGTGAGGATGGTGCAGGAGCACCGGGGGGATTACCCATCGCTATGGGCAGCCATTGAATCTATTGCCCCCAAGATTGGTTGCGTGCCGCAGACGCTGCATGAATGGGTCAAGCGCGTCGAAGTCGATGCTGGCGTGCGCGAAGGCGTCACTACCAGCGAGGCGCAGCGGGTCAAGGATCTGGAGCGCGAGGTCAAGGAACTGCGCCGGGCCAACGAGATACTGAAGCTGGCCAGTGCGTTTTTCGCCCAGGCGGAGCTCGACCGCCGGTTGAAGTCCTGAGGGATTTCATAGACAAGCATCGCGGCACCTTCGGGGTCGAGCCGATCTGCAGCGTCTTGCAGATCGCCCCGTCGGGGTATCGAAGACACGCGGCGCTGCTGCGCGAGCCCGACAGGCGCTGTGCCCGGGCCCGTCGCGACGAGGCGCTGGTACCGCAGATACAACGCGTCTGGCAGTCCAATATGCAGGTCTACGGTGCCGACAAGGTATGGCGCCAACTTGCGCGCGAGGGAACGGTCGTGGCGCGATGTACGGTCGAGCGTTTGATGCGGCGCCTGGGGCTGCGCGGCGTAATGCGCGGCAAGGTCGTGCGCACCACGATCAGCGACAGCAAAGCACCGTGCCCGCTGGACAGGGTCAACCGGCAATTTAAAGCGGATCGACCCAATCAGCTATGGGTCTCGGACTTCACCTATGTCTCAACTTGGCAGGGATGGCTGTATGTGGCCTTCGTCATCGACGTATATGCCCGACGCATCGTGGGCTGGAGGGTAAGCAGTTCGATGCGAACCGACTTCGTGCTTGATGCGCTGGAGCAGGCACTGTACGCACGCCAACCTGAGCCGGACAGCAGCCTGGTTCATCACTCGGATCGGGGATCGCAATACGTCAGCATTCGATACAGCGAACGCCTGGCCGAGGCTGGCGTAGAGCCATCGGTGGGAAGCAAGGGGGACAGCTACGACAACGCGCTGGCCGAAACGATCAACGGGCTGTACAAGGCTGAGCTGATTCATCGTCGCGCACCCTGGAAGACCAAGGAGGCTGTGGAACTGGCCACCCTGGAATGGGTGGCCTGGTTCAACCATCACAGACTGCTGGAGCCCATCGGATACATCCCGCCTGCAGAAGCTGAGGCAAACTACTACCGGCAACTCGCCAGTCAGACCGCCACGGTGGGGGCCTGACTTAAACCAAACAGCCTCCACGGAACCCGGGGCGATTCAG
>NZ_ACQT01000496.1 GCF_000175235.1 Acidovorax delafieldii 2AN
CGGCGCGCAGGATGAGGGCATTGCTGCGCGGCTCGGCGACCAGCGTGGTCTTGAACGAGGTGTCGGTCTGGCCCTGGGCGGCGGCCGGCGCGGTGGCACCGCCGCCATCGATAAGCCGCGCCACCAGGGGCGCCAGGTCAGTGGCGACGGCGTTCTTGAGCGGAATCACCTCGACGTCGCTCGCATTCGACACGTCCATGGCCGCCACGATGCGCGCCAGGCGCTGCAGGTTGTCGGCGTAGTCGGTGATCACCAGCGAGTTGTTGCCGGGGTTCACATTGATGGTGTTGTTGGGGCTGATCAGCGGACGCAGCACCGGCACCAGATTGGCCGCATTCTCGAAGTTCAGCTTGAAGATCTGGGTGACCACCTGTCCGCCAGCGGGGGCGCTGCCCGCGCTGCCCTGCACCACGCTCACGCTGCCGCCCTGCAGCTTGGCGTCGGCCTCGGGCACCACCTTGTACAGGCCGGCCGCCTCGACCACCGTGAAGCCCTGCAGGCGCAACGCCGCCAGGAACTGCTGGAAGGCCGCAGCAGGCGTCACGGCCCGCTCGGTGATCAGCGTGAGCTGGCCCTTGACGCGCGGGTCCACCACCACGTTGCGGCCGGTGATGGTGGCCATGGTGCGGGCCACGGCTTCGATCTCGGCATTGGCGAAATTCAGCGTGACGGGTTCGCCGGGCCGCACGCTGCTGGTGCCGGTTCCGACCGCCGTTTGGGCATGAATATGGCCGCTTGCGCTTGCCAATAAAGCGCAAGCAGCTATCGTATTGAGAGCGAATCGCAGTCGTGGCGAAAGATTGGTAGTCATAGGATCAACCCACGGTGATGATGGAGCGCGCGCCGTTGCGCCGTCCGATGATGTTCAGAAGATTGGCCAGGGCCGCCTCGCGTTCGGGCGTGGCGCTGGCTTCGCCCGCAAAGCGCAGGCGCTGGCCCACCCACTGGCCGCTGCCACTCAGCTGCAGGTGGCCGTCCAGTGTGCTCAGGGTGAGCGTGGGCACCTCACCGCCCTGCAGCACGAGGCGGTAGCTGCCCATGGGCCGCAAGGTGGACAGGCGCGAGGACATGGCCCGCGCATCGAGTTGCGCCGTGCCCGCCAGCACGAGGCGGCCGGCGGCCCACACCGCCTCGACGCCTTGCGTCTGCAGGGCCAGCTGGCCCTGGGGCTGCAGGGTGTTCCAGGGCGTGCCCAGTCCGCTCAGCAGGCTGGCGGGAAACTGGCTCTGCCCATCGGCCAGCACCAGCCGGGCGCCGCCCCAGCGTGCTTCGATGCGGGCCTGCAGCGGCGCCGCCATGCAGCACGCGGCGTGCACCTGTGCG
>NZ_ACQT01000495.1 GCF_000175235.1 Acidovorax delafieldii 2AN
AGGCGCTCGAGCAGTTCCGCAGCGCGGCCGCACAGTCCCCCGCCGCTGCCGCCAATGCGCAGTTGTTGGCCGTCCGCATGCAGGCCGCCGAGGCGCAGCCCTCGCGCAGCCATACGCCGCAAGAATGGTTTGAAGACGCCCGCCGCTACCACCGCGGCGACGGCGTGCCCGCCAACTATGCCGAAGCCATCCGGCTCTACCAGGTTGCCGCATCCGCCGGCAGCAAACCCGCCCAGCGCATGCTGCAGATGATCTATTCACGGCCCGCCAGCACCGGCACGGTCGACATCGCCTGGATGCAGCAACTCGCCAACATCGACGTCAGCCAGGAAGGCGCCGTGCTGACCATCCTGCCCGCCCCAAACCCCCGCCTCTTCGTGCGCGACCCCACGCCGCTGTACGCCCTGCTGCCCCCGCAATGGCGCGCGTCTGCCGAAGGGGCGCCCCGCTGAGGCGGCTTGATTCACTATCACATAGATAGCACGTAGCGCATGCACAGCAATCGCTACAGGCGTATTTGACCAATAATCATGGCCATCTGCGCCGCACCGCGGCCGCCAGCGGTCTGCGGTCTGCGGTCTGCGGTCTGCGGTCTGCGGTCTGCGGTCTGCGGTCTGCGGTCTGCGGTCTGGCAAAGCAAGCCGCGGGCGCTGCGCGCCAACGCCCGCCCCCGTCAGTGCGCCGTGCGCATGCGCAACGAACTGCACACGCCTGCCACCGTAGCAAACGCCGCAGCCACCAACAGGGCCACCCACTCCGCCCGGCCACCGTGCGAGGGCCACACCGTGAAGATGGCGGCCAGCATGACGGCGCCCATCGTCTGCCCCGTAAGGCGGGCCGTGCCCAGCATGCCGCTGGCGGCGCCGCTGCGCGCCAGGGGCGCGGAGGTGACGATGGTGTGGTTGTTGGGCGACTGGAACAGCGCAAAGCCCGCTCCGCACAACGCCATGCGCCACACGATGTCCAGGTGCGCGGGCTGTGCCGGCAAGGCCGCCAGCAGCAGCAGGCCGCAGCCGAAGATGCCCATGCCGATGGCGCCCAACAGCCCGTCGGGATAGCGGCCGATCAGGCGGCCCGCCAGAGGCGCCGTCACCACGATGGCCAGGGGCCAGGCGGTGATCAGCAGGCCCGCCTCGAGGTGGCTGCGGCCAAAGCCATCCAGCAGCAGGAAGGGCAGCGCCAGGTAGGCCAGCGTCTGCGCGCAGAACGCCCCCACCGACGACCCCATCGACAACGCAAACACGGGGATGCGCAGCAGATCCACCGGAAACAGCGGCGCCGCCCGGTGCCACTGCCGCCGCAGGTACACCCAGCCCACTAGCACGCC
>NZ_ACQT01000494.1 GCF_000175235.1 Acidovorax delafieldii 2AN
GAATTCGTCGGCCAGCGGGTGCTGCATGGCGCGCGAGGCGCCCAGCGTGGCGCGCAGGTAGGCGATCAGGTGGTCCAGCATGGCCTGGGCGCGCTGCGGGTCGGTGGCCACCAGCACGCGCAGGTTGGCCAGGGTGTTGAACAGCATGTGCGGTTCGAGCTGCGCCTCCAGCAGCTTGAGGCGCGCCTCGGCCGCATCACGCTGGGCCTGGGCCATGTGGGCCTGCAGGTGGCGCGCCTTGCCCTGGCTGTAGAAGAAGAACGAGATGCCCGCGCCGGCTGCGATGGTGATGGCCAGGCCCGACAACGGGCCGTGCGGGTGGGGCAGGCTTTGCGCGCCGCCGCTGTAGGCGTTGCCGATGGCGGAGCCCACCAGGTAGCCCGTGGCAATGCCCGCCGCGATGAGCAGGATGCCGCGCCAGCCGTGGGGCCAGGCCTCGTGCGTGAAATGGACGATGGCGGCGCGGCCGAGGTCGATGACCAGCCAGGCCACCAGGCCGATGCCCAGCGAGTAGGCCAGCTGCACGTCCCACGCGCCCTGGCCCGTGAGGGTGAGCGCCACGGCAATGGCGCAGCAGAACGCGGCCGAGATGAGGCCGTGCTGCAGGAAAGAGCGGAAATCGAAGTGCGGCATGCGGGATGGATGATCGGCTGGCCATTGTGCGGCAGGCCGGTGCACTTTCTCCGCACCGACCCGTGGGGTGGGCATGCGCGTCCAAAGGGCCAAGCCTGCTCAAGCCTGCAAGCGTGTGGATCAGTGCGGCGCCTGGCGTCGCATGGCGGCACGCTCGCGTTCGAGCAACTGCGCATACAGGTTGCCGCCCGGTATGGTCAGCCACACCGCGGCGCCGTGGATCAGCAGGCCCAGGCCCCAGCCCAGCGCGGGAAAGACGGCCCAGGAATGGGTGTGGCGCGAGGACACGAAGGCCAGGAACAGGTTCACCAGGATGTAGACGCTGGCATGGGCATACCAGCCGAGCTTGGCGCGGGCGCGGCGGCGCGCCAGGTGTTCGAGGTCGGAGGCGAGGGGGCCGTGGGTGGTGGACATGGCGGGGTTCCTTTCGGGGGCAGAGGGCTCAGGCGGTGGCCAGGACAGGAGTTGGGGCGCCGCTCCGGGTCAGGCGCCACAGGCGAGTGGCGCGGGCCAGGAAGACGCCGTTGAACAGGCCGTAGAGCGCGGCGACCTGCAGCGTGAAGGCGGTGTCGCGGGCCAGTGCGGGTTGCAGTGCCAGTTCGACCCCCACGATGTACTTCGTGAAGAAGATGCCCAGGATCAGCAGCAGCGGCATGCCGCTTCCGGGCAGATGGAAGCGTGCTTCGCCGGCGTAGTAGC
>NZ_ACQT01000493.1 GCF_000175235.1 Acidovorax delafieldii 2AN
GATGGCCCGCTGCCGCCGCAGCTGGGCGACGTGGCGCAGTTCGAGGGCATCCGAAGCCGCTTCGGCGTAATCGCCGACATGATCGCGCGCGAGCAGCCACGCACGGTGCGTGCGCTGCTGCACCTGCTCGCAGGCAGTCGCGGCCACGCCACCGTGGCCGGCACGCCGTCCGACATCGCCGACCACATCGAACACTGGCATTCGAGCGGCGCGGCAGACGGCTTCATGCTGATGCCGCACCTCCTGCCGCGCGACCTTGACATCTTCGTCGACGCAGTCGTGCCACTGCTGCGCCAGCGCGGCCTGCGTCCAACCGGACGCCGCCGCGCACCGCTGCGCGAGCGCCTGGGCCTGGCCCCGCTCTCTTCCTGATCCCATCCTTTCCTCCATATACACAAGGAAATCCCTATGTCTCAACGTCTCGGCGGCAAGGTCGCCTTCGTCTCCGGCGGCGCCCGTGGCCTCGGCGCTTCCCACGCTCGGCGCTTCGTTCGCGAAGGCGCACGCATGGTCATCGGCGACCTGCTCGAAACGGAAGGCCGTGCACTCGCGGCCGAACTCGGCGCAGACCGCGCACTCTTCGTACCACTGGACGTGACCAGCGAGGCCTCCTGGCTGCACGCGCGCGAGCAGGCCGAGGCGGCCTTCGGCCCCATCTCCATCCTGGTGAACAACGCCGGCATCCAGAAGCTCGGCACGGTGCTCGACAGCACGCTGGAAGACTTCGATGCGGTGGTGCAGGTCAACCTGAACGGAACCTTTCTCGGCACCAAGACCATCGCGCCCTCGCTCATCCGCGCAGGCGGCGGCAGCATCATCAACGTCTCGTCCATCGCCGGCATGCTCGGGCTGCCCAACACCGTCGGCTACGTGGCCGCCAAGTGGGCCGTGCGCGGCATCACCAAGGCTTCGGCGCTGGAACTGGCGCAGCACCACATCCGCGTGAACTCAATCCACCCCGGCCGCATCGTGACGGACCTAACGGCGGGTCTGAACGCGCCGATCCGGCCCAACCAGCTCATCAAGGAACCCGGCGCACCCGAGGACGTGAGCAACCTCGTAGCCTTCCTCGCAAGCGATGAATCGCGCTTCAGCACCGGCGTGGAGTTCATCGTGGACGGCGGCCGCTATGTCGGCGAATCCGACCCCGTTCAATGACCGGAAAGGCTTGGACACGATGAGCATCGCACTGCGAGCGGAGTACGCCCATTTCATCGATGGCGACTGGGTTCCTTCGGCCGACGGCCGCACGATCGGCGTCGAGGATCCATCCACCGGCCAGGTTATCGCGCGCAGCGCCCGGGGCAGTGCGGCGGACATCGCGCGCGCCGTC
>NZ_ACQT01000492.1 GCF_000175235.1 Acidovorax delafieldii 2AN
TTGCAGGCCTTGCTGCAGGTTCTGCGCCAGCACCTGGCCCAGCGCCACACCGGCGCCCAGACCCATGGCGTCGCCCGCCACGCCGCCACCCTGGCCCACACCCTCGGCGAATTTCGGGATGGCCTGCGCCGTCTGGTACTGCATGAACTTGCCCATGTCGTTGCCGACCATGCCCATGCCGATCTTCTGGTCGAGGATCTTCTGCAGCTCTTCCGGCAGCGAGAGGTTCTGGACCGTGAGGTTTTCGAGCAGCAGGCCGAGCTTGGCGAACTCGGGTTGCAGCTCCTTGGTCAGGGCAGCCGCAAAGGCCTGCTGGTTGGCCGCCAGGTCGAGGAACGGAATCGCGCTGCCCGCAATGGCATTGCTGATGTTCTGCAGCACCAGGCCGCGCAGCTGGCCTTCGAGGTCGGCCACGGGGTACACATCGCGCGTACCCGAAATCTCGGTATGGAACAACTTGGGGTCGGCGATGCGGAAGGCGTAGTTGCCGAACGCGCGCAGGCGCACCGCGCCGAAGTCCTTGTCGCGGATGGTGATGGGCTGGGGTGTGCCCCACTTCTGGTCGATCTGCTGGCGCGTGCTGAAGAAGTACACGTCGCTCTTGAAGGGCGACTGGAACAGCTTGTCCCAGTTCTTCAGGTAGGTCAGCACCGGCAGGGTCTGCGTGGTGAGCTTGTAGGTGCCGGGGCCGAACACGTCGGCCACCTGGCCTTCGTTGACGAACACGGCCATCTGCGACTCGCGCACCACCAGCGTGCCGCCGTTCTGGATTTCCATCCCCTCCATCGGAAAGCGCCATGCCAGCGTCCCGTCGCCGTCCTCGGTCCACTGGAGGATGTCAATGAACTGTTTCTTGATGAAGTCCATGAGGGCCATGCGCACTCCCGTTGGTTGGCTAAGGTTGGAGGTGAAAAGAGCGGCCATCATAGCAACGGGGGCTTTGCATTCCGCAGCATTTTTTGGCCGTTGCGCGATGTCCGCGCGCCCTGTCGGCTGTGCGAAGCGCTGGTGCACCGAACAATAGTTCTTATCTCTGTTTTAGATCAGATCAATTGGCCTGAGCTATGGATGGCACCTACCATTGCAGCAAGCTGGCCAACAGGCCCAACTGCTGCACGAAGAAAGGAGCCCGTCATGTCCCGCATCCGCCAAGTCGCCCGCCAGAACAAGACCATGCTAATAAAAACGGGCAGCTATTACGTGATCCATATCGCGGTGGCCGCCTTGGTGGCCTACGCCGTGACAGGCAACCTGTGGGCCTCGCTCACCCTGAGCCTGCTAGAGCCCACGGTGCAGGCCGTGGCCTTTTTCTTCCATGAAAAAGCCTGGGACCGGGCTGCGCACCGAGCGTCAGCCGGGGCGCGCGCTGCG
>NZ_ACQT01000491.1 GCF_000175235.1 Acidovorax delafieldii 2AN
ATGCTCCCGAGCGCCTCGGCGCTGCCTGCAGCGGCATGCTTCCGGGCCCTTCCCTTTGTGCCCGGAGCCACAGCCCGCGCAGCCTGCTGGCCGCAGCCATCCTGGCGCTCACGGGCTGCACATCGATGGTTCCACCACATGAAGCACCTGCACTGCCGGTGCCTGCGCGCTATGGCGGCGCCAGCGCCGACGCGGGCACCACGGCGGCCGATACGGCCTGGCGCGACTATTTCACCGATCCGCAACTGCAGGCCCTCATAGCGCAGGCGCTGGAGAACAACCGCGACCTGCGCACCGCCATGCTGCGTGTGCAGGAAGCGAAGGCCGCCTACGGCATCCAGCGGGCGGACCTGCTGCCCACCCTGGGCGCGCAGGCGGGCATGGAACGCTCGCGCGTGCCGGCCGACCTGAACCTCACGCGCCAGCCCCTGCTGGGCAACCAGTACCAGGTGGGCCTGGGCCTGGCCAGTTGGGAAATCGACTTCTGGGGGCGCGTGCGCAGCTTGCGGGACGCCGCCCTCGAAAACTACCTTGCATCCGAGGCGGCCCACCGTGCTGTGACCGTGGGCCTGATCGCACAGGTTGCCAACAGTGCGCTGGCATTGCGCGAGATCGATGAGCGCCTTGAACTGGCGCGCCAGGCCATCACGAGCCGCGAGGAAAGCCTGCGCATCTTCCAGCGCCGTGTGGACGTGGGCTCGGCTTCGCGGCTGAACCTGACCCAGGTGCAGACGCTGCTCACCCAGGCACAGGCACTGGGCGCCCAGCTCGAGCAAGCCCGCGCGCAGCAGGCCAACGCCCTGGCGCTGCTGATGGGCGCGCCCACGGCCCCGGCGGCCATGACCACCCCGCTGGACAGCCTGGCCATGCCCCCGCTGCGCGTGGGCCTGCCTTCCGATCTGCTCACGCAGCGCCCCGACATCATTGCGGCCGAACACCAGTTGCGCGCCGCCGAAGCAAACATCGGCGCGGCGCGGGCGGCGTTCTTCCCGCGCGTCGCCCTCACGGGCTCGCTGGGCACGGCCAGCGCGGAACTGGGCGGCCTGTTCGATCATGGCAGCCAGGCGTGGACGTTCGCACCCACCATTTCCGTGCCGCTGTTCAATGCCGGGCGGCTGCGCAACAACCTCAACGTGACCGAAGTGCGCCGCGACATCGCCGTGGCCAACTATGAAAAAGCCGTGCAGGGTGCGTTCCGCGACGTGTCCGATGCGCTGGCCGTGCGCGAGGCCCTGGCCCGCCAGCTCGGCATTGCCCAAGCCGCCCGCACTGCGCAGGGCGAGCGCGCGCGCCTGTCGCAACTGCGCTACGGCCACGGCGCCGCGGCCTTCCTGGAGGTGCTCGACGCGGAGCGCGACCTGTTGGTGGCCGACCAGCAGGTGG
>NZ_ACQT01000490.1 GCF_000175235.1 Acidovorax delafieldii 2AN
TGCCCCAGGTTGCGCCGAAGGCGCGGCAGCATGCGCGCCACCCGCTGGCTTTCCTCATCGCTTTCCGGCGTGGCCTGGGCGGCCAGCGCCAGCGCCAGGGCGTCGTCGAAACGCTGCAGGCGCTCGTACACACGCATGCGCCGGTGGCGCGCGCCGGGGTAGCTGCTTTGTGCATAGGCCTGTTCGGCGCACGCCCAGTCGTGGGCGCGCTCGCAGGCCTGGCCGATGCGCAGCAGCACCTTGGCGCGGCGCTTTTCCAGCCAGGGGTTGTCGCTGGCGCACAGCGCCACGGCCTGCAGGACGGTGGCAACTTCCGTCCCGTCGTCGAGGGCCTGGCGGCAGGCATGCAGCGCCAGGTAGCCGTCCACATCGGCCCGTGCCTGGAAGGCCCGCGAGGCCGCATCGAACGCCACGGCCTCGTATTGGAAGATGCCCAGGTCGGCAAGCACGAACTCCGACCAGTCCTGGTACAGATTGCCGAAGAACATCAGCCGAAAGCGCTCGCACAGGTCGCCCACCATGACGCGCCATGCGGCCTCTGGCGACTGGGGGTGCCACTGGGCATAGGTTTGCGGCCGGGGATATGCCGCCTGCAGCGCCTGTAGCATCTCGGTCTTGCGCATGCCGGCGTGCACCGGCCCATGCGTGAACAGCTGCAGCAGCTCGGGCTTGGTGTGCAGTGCGAACAGCTCGTCGAGTTCCATGGGATGCTGCGCATCGAGCCAACCCCGCTCCAGCAGCGGCGCCGCGGCATCGGTGGTGCTGGCAATCTCGTCGTACACCAGCTTGCTGGCCCGAAACCAGGGCCCGCGCCGCATCAGCATGCGCACCATCAGCGCCTGCGAGGGCTGCGGCAACTGCGCGAACTGCATGAGAAAGCCCTGCTCCGCCGGGTTCAGCAGATCGCCATAGCGTTCGCCGACCCAGGCCAGTGCCCGCTGGAAGTTGTGCAGGTAGTAGTAGCGGTGGGGAGGGAGCATCGACCCGGGGCAATCAAAGAGGCCTGAAAACTGGTGATTTATACAGTTTTCGGGGTAGCCCAGGGGCAGGTGCGGTTATCCAGGGGCCCATGCCCGTTCTGGTCCGTCGGAAAAAAGCCGGTGACCTGTGCGGCTTGGCGCCAGCCGGAAGCGGTGGCCCGGGGCCAAAGCCTTGGCGAAAGAGATCGTTTTCCGTCCATGAAAGGCGCCGCGACGGGATCGCTGGGGCCATCCTCCCGGCCATAGCCGCGCTGGGCCGCCAAGAACGATGCCAACAAAAAGGCTTCTGCCCCAAGGGGACAGAAGCCTGTGGATTGCCAAGACGGAAGGGGATTTCTCAGAACGGGATGTCGTCATCCATGTCATCGAACCCCGAGGCTGCACGGGGCGCCTGCGCGGCCGGTGC
>NZ_ACQT01000489.1 GCF_000175235.1 Acidovorax delafieldii 2AN
CCAGGTGAGGGTGGTGCTGGGCAGCATGATGCCCACCATGCTCAGCAGCATGCCCAGGGTGCCGCTGGCCCAGCCGGCAGGCCCCGTGCCGCCGGCGTTGATGCCCACGTTCCAGCCCAGCAGCGCGATGAACAGCACGTTGGGTCCGGGCGCGGCCTGCGCAATGGCGATCGAAGCGTTGAACTGCAGATCGGTCAGCCAGCCCTGGCGTTCCACCAGGAACCGGTGCATGTCGGGCGCCGTGGCGATGGCGCCCCCCACCGCCAGCAGCGACAGCGACAGGTAGTACAGGAACAGGTTCAGCCAGTCGACGGGCTGCAAGGTGATGGCCAATGTGTTCATGGCGTCTTCCTGTGGCGGTACGGCGTGGTGCAGAGGGCGGGGCAGGGCTGTGCGCGGCTCATGGCGCAATCCTTCGCCAGGTCAGCACGCACGCTGCGCCGCCCAGCGCGGGCAGCACCCAGGCCAGCGGCCACCGCAGCAGGGCCATGCCTCCGAAGGTGAGGCCGGCCAGCACGATGCAAGGCCAGAGCCCCAGGGGGTGCTTGCGCAGCGCTGCTGCCAGCTTGAAGCCCATGCCGGCGATCAACCCGGCGGCCACGGCGCCCATGCCGCGCAGCGCACCCGCCACGGCGGGGTGGCTGGCGAACTGTGCATAGACCACCGCCAGCACCAGCACCAGCAGCAGCGGAAAGATGAGCATCCCGGCCAGGGCCGCCATGGCGCCGCGCAGGCCGAAATAGCGATCGCCGATCATGATCGAGAGGTTGACCACATTGGGGCCCGGCATGATCTGGGCCACGGCCCAGTCTTCCACGAATTCCTCGTTGGTCAGCCAGCGTTTCTTTTCCACCAGTTCGCGCTGCACCACGGCCAGCACGCCGCCAAAACCTTGCAGCGCCAGCCAGGTGAACGACCAGAACAGGTCGCCCGTGTTGCGGGGCCGGGGCTGCGCTTCACCGCAGGCTTCAGTGGGGACGGGGTTGGGCGAGGGTGAGGACATGAAAAATGATGAAACAGGGCCGTGGCGCAATCACCGTCAGCGCAGGCAGCTATGAAAACAGGAGTTTATCGGGTGCGCGCCCACCACGCTGGCAGCGTGCAGGAATGGTACGCCGCCGTCACGGGCGGGCGTAGCGGCGTCGGCATCGTGAACGGCGATAGGGGCATCACGCTTGTTGATGGCTGGGTGGACAGCGGCTGGGCGCAGGGGCCCGCCGCGGCACTACGATAGCCGCTGGCCCGCCGTTCGGCCAAAACCGTGCGGCGCTGGCCGGTGCGGGGCCACCACGCCGCAGCCCCGGACACCACCCATCACAGGCGAGGAGACACACATGAAACTGGTTCGTTATGGTCAGCCCGGCGCAGAGTGCGCAGGGGTGGTGGATG
>NZ_ACQT01000488.1 GCF_000175235.1 Acidovorax delafieldii 2AN
CGCCGGCGGCCAGGCTGAGCAGCCGCTGCGGCCCCACGCTGCCGTCCTCGCCCCGCAGCCCGGCCCCCATCAAGAGCGCCGCCAGCCAGACGCTGCCAATGCCTGCGGACAGGGTGGCGAGGATGATTGCTACCAAAGTCATAGCTGTATGCGCTTGATATATGTGCACCAGGGCACGTTTTGACCAAAATTCACGGCCCGCGGCCTGCAAAAAAGAAGCCGCCCCTGCTGCGCCGGGGCGGCTGTGCGCGCGGAGGCTGTATCAGACCACGCCGTGGGCCTTGAACCAGGCCAGCGCCCGGTTCCAGCCGTCTTCGGCCGCCACCTTGCGGTAGCTGGCGCGGTAATCGGCATGGAAGGCGTGCGGCGCGTCGGGGTACACCACGAACTGCGAAGCCTTGGCGGCGGCGGTGCCGCCTGCCAGGGCCATTTTCATCTTATCAATCGTGTCAAGGGGGATGCCCGAATCTTTTTCGCCATACAGGCCCAGCACCGGCGCCTTGAGGATGGGCGCCACGTCCACGGGGTGCTTGGGCGTGAGCTCGCTGGCCTGGCCCACCAGCCGGCCATACCAAGCAACGCCGGCCTTCACCGGCCCATGCGCGGCATAGAGCCACACAATGCGCCCGCCCCAGCAGAAACCGGTAATGCCCGCCCGCGCCAGATCGCCACCGTTGGCCCCAGCCCACTGCAGCGCGCCGTCCAGATCGGCCATCACCTGGGCGTCAGGCACCTTGGACACCACCTCGGTCATGAGGCGGCCGATCTCGGTGTAACCCGCGGCATCGCCCTGGCGCGCATAGAGCTGCGGCGCAATGGCCAGGTACCCGGCCTTGGCGAAGCGGCGGCAGGTGTCGGCGATGTACTCGTGCACGCCGAAGATTTCCTGGATCACCAGCACCACCGGCAGGCCGGTCTTGCCGGCGGGCGCGGCGCGGTAGGCGGGCACCTTGAAGCCGCCCACGGTGAAGCTCACGTCACCCGCGTCCAGCCCCTCGGCGGAAGTGGCAATGGCCGTCTGGGCCATCAGGGGTGCTGCCGCTGCCGCATAGCCTAGACCGACGGCGGCCTGCAGAGCGGTGCGCCGGGTGGCGCCCACCTCGGTGGAACGACCGGGGAGCAAGGCGTTGACATCGGATCGGGCGTCATCATGCAGCATGGCACATCTCCTGGAATGCGAAGGTGTTGAAGAAAAGGCAAGGCTGCAGTCTAGGGCGTGTTCCTCCACTTGTCGCAGCGAGGGTCTCCATACCGAGGCCCAAGGCCTTGCTCCCCCGCCGGGCGTTGCCGGCCTTGCCCACAGCTATCCTCAAAGGGCCTTGCCACTCAGGCCCACCAGCGCACCGCCGCGGCGGCTGCGGCGCCCACCAGCACCACCAGCAAGAACGGCCA
>NZ_ACQT01000487.1 GCF_000175235.1 Acidovorax delafieldii 2AN
CGAGGCCATGCGCCCGCCGGCGCCGGGCCAGTACCGGCGCACCCTGCTGGAACGCCTCGGGGTGCGCCGCATTCCCGCCGGGCTGCGCATGATCCTGCGCAACATGGAGCGCAAGCCGCTGCGTACCACGCTGACCATTGGTGGCACGGCGGCGGCAGTGGCCATCGTGGTGATGGGCAATTTCTTTCGCGATGCGATCGACCACATCGTGGACACCACGTTTCACCTGGCGATGCGCAGCGATGTGAATGTGTGGATGACCGAGCCGGTCGATGCGCTGGCCCGTTTGCAGCTTGCGCGCCTGCCGGGGGTGACTGCCGTGGAGCCCGTGCGCAGCGTTGCCGTGCGCATGGCCTATGGCCACCGCAGCGAGCGTGTGGGCGTGCAGGGCGTGGCCGCAGACGCGCAGCTGCTGCGCGTCATCGATGTGCAGGGCCGCCTCAGCGCCGTGCCGGATTCGGGCCTGCTGCTGACCGACCGGCTTGCCGACAAGCTGGGCGCACGCGTGGGCGATGTGGTGCGCGTGGAAGTGCTCGAGGGCCGCCAGCGCACGTTGCAACTGCCCGTGCGCGCCACCGTGCGTGAAATGATGGGGTTGAACGCCTACGTGCAGCGCGACGTGCTCAACCAGTGGCTGCAGGAGGGCGACGTGGCCTCGCAGTTCGACGTGTCGCTCGAGCCCGGCTCCGAGGCGCGCTTTCTGGAGGCCACCAAGGCCCTGCCGCGTGTGGCGGGCGCCTTCAGCAAGGCCACGTTGTTGCGCAACATGCAGGATGTGAGCGCGCGCAACGTTCGCATCATGAGCACGATCCTCACCCTGTTCGCGGCCGTGATTGCCGTCGGCGTGGTCTACAACAATGCACGCATTGCGCTGGCCGAGCGCACCTGGGAGCTGGCCAGCCTGCGCGTGTTGGGCTTCACACGCGGCGAGGTGTCGGCGCTGTTGCTGGGCGAACTGGCCATCGGCATCGCACTGGCGCTACCGCTGGGCATGGGCATGGGCTGGGGGCTGGTGCACCTGCTGGTGGAATTGCTCAAGAACGACCAGTTCCTGTTTCCGGTGGTCATCAGTGCGCGCACGTATGCCTGGGCCGGGCTGTGCGTGGTGGCCGCGGGCGTGGCCAGCGCCCTGGTGGTGCGCCGGCAGATCGACCGCCTGGACATGGTGGGCGCGCTCAAGACGCGCGAATGACGCAGGCGGCAGATATGACAGAAACGGCAGGCAAGAGAAGAGGACGGCAATGCAGAAGAAAACGGTGATATGGGGTGGCGGGGCGCTGGTGGTGCTGGGCGCCCTGTTGGCCTGGGCGTTTGCGCCCAGGCCGCTGCCGGTGGAGACGGCGGCCGTGGTGCGGGGCCGCTTCGAGGCGGGTGTCGATGAGGACGCCAAGACCCGCC
>NZ_ACQT01000486.1 GCF_000175235.1 Acidovorax delafieldii 2AN
GATGCGCGCCAGCCCGGCGGCAGCGTCGGGCACAAAGGTCATGGCCACCGCGTTGTAGTTCAGCAGCAAGGCGTCGGGCGCGGCGTTGTAGGGGCGCAGCGGCTCGCCATCGAAGCGGGCCGCATCATGCTCGGGCACGTCGAAGGCCGTGCGGTCCAGCACGATGTCGCCCACGATGGCCTGGATGCCCTGGCCCTGCAGGCGGCGCAGCAACAGCCACAGCCGCTCCATCACCAATTTGGGATCGCCCTGCCCCTGGATATGGACATTGCCCTTGAGGCCGCCGCCCTGCACCGTGCCATCGATATAGACCGGCGTGCTCCAGGTGTAGGCTGGGCCGAGCAGGTCGAGCGCTGCAAAGGTGGTGACCAGCTTCATGACCGAGGCGGGATTCATGGCCGCCTGCGCGCGGTGTGCCAGGCGCGGTGCCTGCCGGCCGCCCTGCGCATCCACCACCAGCACCGACAGCGCCTCGCGCGGCAGGCGCGCCCGCACCAGGGCGGCATCGACTTCTGCAGGAAGCGGGGCAGGCGCCTGCGCGCGGGCCACGCCGGCCAGGGCCGCCAGACACGCGAGCCCCCAGCAAACGACAGCGGCACGGCCGCCGGCACGGAGAATCTTCATCGGTCAAGTCTAGCGCTGGTGTTGGCCGTGAGCCCCCATGCCCCACGTCCCGGCGGCGCGCCCCTGATAATTGCGCCATGCGCTTCACGCCACGTGCCCGCTTTCTGCCGCCCGCAGCGGCGGCCACGGGTGCAGCGTCTGCCGCCCGGCCGCCAGCGCTGTGCCTTCTTCGGCCTGGCACCTGCGTGGAGGCGGCGGGCACTGCGCAACCCCGAACCAAGACCCTTCCGGCCCCATGAAACTGCTTGCCTTCGACACCAGCACCGACACCCTCTCCATCGCCGCACAGGCGGGGGAAGCCGTGTGGCAGCACTCCGGCCCCGGCGGTGCACAGGCTTCGGCCACGCTGATCCCTGCCATCCGCGGTCTGCTGGCGCAGGCGGGGCTGTCGTTCGACACGCTGGACGCCATCGTGTTCGGTCGGGGGCCAGGGTCGTTCACGGGTTTGCGCACGGCATGCGCGGTGGCCCAGGGGCTGGCCTTTGGTGCGCGCGGCGGCGCCGGCGTGCCGGTGCTGCCCGTGGACACACTGCTCGCAGTGGCCGAGGAAGCCCGACAGCAGCACGGCTGCACCCGGGTGGTGGCCACGCTGGACGCCCGCATGGGCGAGGTGTATGTGGCGCACTGCGAATGGATCCCGGGCCCTGGCGGGCTTGCAGGCCATTGGAGCGCCGATGAGGATTTTGGCCTGTGCGCCCCCGAGGCCGTGCAGGTTCCCGCAGGCTGGACCCTGGCGGGCAACGCCCGGGCCGCCTATGCAGGGCGCCTGGCCCCC
>NZ_ACQT01000485.1 GCF_000175235.1 Acidovorax delafieldii 2AN
GGGTAGCCCCCGGTGCGGGTCGCGCCCGTTGCGCGCGGCCCGGGATGGCGCCCAAGATGGCGCCTTCATCGGAACAGGAGAACCGCATGCCTTTCGCGCAGGTCAATGGCCAGAAGCTCTACTACGAGGACACGGGGGGCGACGGTCCCGCCATCGTGTTCTCGCACGGGCTGCTCATGGATGGCAGCATGTTCGCGCCGCAGGTGCAGGCCCTGCGCGGCGCGTGGCGCTGCATCACCTGGGACGAGCGCGGCCATGGCCAGACGGCCGATCCGCAGCGCTGTGAGCCCTTCAGCTATTACGACTCGGCCAACGACCTGGCCGCGCTGCTGGACCACCTGGGGGTGAAGACGGCGGTGCTGGCCGGCATGTCGCAGGGCGGCTACCTGTCGCTGAGGTGCGCGCTCACCCACCCGGCGCTGGTGCGTGCGCTGGTGCTCATCGACACCCAGGCGTTGCAGGAAGACCCGGCCAAGATGGTGGGGCACGAGGCGCTCATCCACGCCTGGCTTGCCGGTGGGCTGACGGACGACATTGCCGCCGTGGTGGCCCGCACCATCCTGGGCGACGGCTGGCCGGGCACGCCGCAGTGGCAGGCCAAGTGGCGCCAGTTCACCGTGCCCAACCTGATGCAATGCTTCACCACCCTGGGGAGCCGCGACGACATTAGCGACCGGCTGGGTGCCATCACGGTGCCGGCGCTGGTGGTGCACGGCACGCTCGACCATGCCATCGACGTGGCGCGCGCGCAGGCCATGGCCGAAGCGCTTCCGCATGCCCGCATGGTGCAGGTGCCAGGCGCTGGGCACGCCGCCAACCTGACCCACCCCGAGCCCGTCAATGCCGCGCTGGCCACGTTTCTGGCCAGCCTGCCCTAGAACCCTGTTGGCGATCTGTTCGGGGAGCGCGTTGGAGTGCAGTCGGGAGGAGTGGATGCTTCGGATGCGTCGCGGGGGCTCGTGCCCATGCAAGCGGCCGGGGCGCCAAAGCACCAGGTTCGTCGGCCCGATGTCGCTCCAACCCTTCTGGCAAGTGCCTTGCCGGGTGGTCTGCGTTGTTGCAACGCTTGCCCGTAGCGCGGGCTGTTGGCTGCGTGTTGCGCTTGGTGGCCCATCCCGGCAAGGTACTTGCGCGACCCTGCAAAGTTCGAGAACAGGCTCTTAGGAATTGCGCACGGCTTTCAGCCGCTGCTTCGCGCGCAAGGCGCTGCGCTGGCGGACCCTATGGGCGAGCGCCACCCAGCGCACAACCCGCGTGGTGCCCCGCGCGGGCCTTTGGGCGGCCGTGGGTTGCGAACGGGAAAGTGCTTCGCGGTTTTGCAAGGCTCCGCAGGCCGCACGGCACAGGGCGGGGCGTGCCGGGCATGCCGGACGGCGGCACACCCCGCAAGCAGGGCGAACAGG
>NZ_ACQT01000484.1 GCF_000175235.1 Acidovorax delafieldii 2AN
CTGGCCGGCCAGCTGCGAACTGCGCACCACCGTGGCGTGGATGGACGACGAGCCCCTGGTGGCGGGCCGCGTGTACTGGGCGCTGCACGGTCACCGCTGGGTCAAGGCCAAGGTCAAGGCCGTGGTGCACAAGCTCAACATCAACACGCTGGCCGAAGAGCCCAGCGCCCAGCTTGACCCCAACGCCATCGGCCACGTGGACCTGCTGCTGCAGGAACCCCTGCCAGCGGCACCCTTTGGTCAGGCACGCGTGCTCGGCTCGCTGATCCTGGTGGACACGGCAAGCCACAAAACCGCCGGTGCCGTCCTGGTCAATTGACCTGCCTCAACCCTCTGAATCCACATTGGTTTCAGGGCCCCTTCAATCCGGTCGGTGAAAGCTTTTAAAATCGAGGGTTTTCACCGCCCCACACACATCCTGTCATGACCCACGTCGTCTCCGAAAACTGCATCAAGTGCAAGTACACCGATTGTGTGGACGTGTGCCCCGTGGACTGCTTCCGCGAAGGCCCGAACATGCTCGTCATCGATCCCGATGAGTGCATCGATTGCGCCGTCTGCATCCCCGAGTGCCCGGCCAACGCCATCTTTGCCGAAGAAGACCTGCCCGCCGACCAGATCGCCTTCATCAAGCTCAATGCCGACCTGGCCTTTGCCGACGGCTGGAAGAGCATCACCAAGCGCAAGCCCGCGCTGCCCGACGCCGACGAGTGGAACGGCCAGCCCGGCAAGGTCAAGGACCTGCAGCGGTAATGCACACCCCGCTGTGGCGCTGTGCGCCCTCTCCCGTCCCTTGCAAAGCGGGGTTTTGCGGGGAGGGTGACGCCAGTGCTGCGGGACCCTTGCAAGGCGGCATGGGTCCGGGCCACGCCCGTCGCATGGGCCGCAGGGTTCCTTGAGTCTCGTCATGCTCAGCACCGACGCCATCGTCATCGGCGCGGGTCCGGTGGGCCTTTTCCAGGTGTTCCAGCTCGGCCTGCAAGGCCTGAGCGCCCACGTCATCGACGCTCTGCCCCACCCCGGCGGCCAGTGCGCCGAGCTGTACGGGGACAAACCCATCTACGACATCCCTGCCGTCCAGGCCTGCACCGGAAACGAACTGGTGCAACGCCTGCAAGCGCAAATCCAGCCGTTCTCTCCCACGTTCCACCTCGGCCAGCAAGTGGACACCGTGCAGGCACTGCCCGAAGGGGGCTTCCTCGTCGGCACCGCGCAGGGCACGCAACTGCAGGCACGCGCCGTGTTCATCGCCACCGGCGTGGGTGCCTTCGTGCCGCGCACCCTCAAGCTCTCCGGCTTGGAGGCCCATGAGGGCAACCAACTGCGTTACCGCTTGGACGAAGGCACCAGCCTCGCCGGCCAGCACGTGGTGGTGCACGGCGGCGACGAATCCGCCGTGCAACAGGCCATCGCCTGC
>NZ_ACQT01000483.1 GCF_000175235.1 Acidovorax delafieldii 2AN
AATGAGATGGTCACCCCCTTCTGAGCGGGGTCGAAGCGCACCATCTTTGACTCCGCTCACCCTGACAGCCTAGGCTGTCAGGGTGTTTTTCCTTCAGCGGAGGCCATCATGGACACAGTGACTTTGGTCGGCATCGACCTGGGCAAACATTCCTTCCACCTGCACGGCCAGGATCGCAAGGGCCTGCCAGTGTTCCGCAGGAAGCTCAACCGCAAGCAACTCATCGAATTCTTCGCAACGTTCCACCCCTGCACGGCCGCCATGGAGGCCTGCGCCGGCGCCCACTACCTGGCGCGCAAGCTCATCGCCACGGGCCACGAGGTCAAGCTGATCTCTCCGCAGTACGTGCGCCCGTTCGTCAAGGGCAACAAGAACGACTTCATCGACGCCGAGGCGATCTGCGAAGCCGCCTCACGCCCCACCATGCGCTTCGTGCCACCCAAGACCGAGGCGCAGCAGACGCTCTCGATGCTGCATCGGGTACGCGAGTCGCTGGTGCATGACCGCACCAAGACGGCCAACCAGATGCACGGCTTCCTGTTGGAGTTCGGCATCAGCCTGCCCACGGGCTTGTCCGTCATCAAGCGGCTGCCCACCCTTCTGGCCGAGCATGAGTTGCCGCCGCAACTGGTGGCGGTGCTTGAGCGCCTGCACGCGCACTTCAAGTATCTCGATGCACAGATTACCGAGGCGGAGAAGGAGCTGGGCCGCCAGGTCCATGAGGATGACCTGGGCCAGCGGCTGATGACGTTGCCCTGCATCGGCCCGATCACCGCCAGCGTACTGGCGGCTGAGGTGGGTGACGGCCACCAGTTCGCCAGCAGCCGCCACTTCGCCGCCTCCCTGGGGCTGGTGCCCAGGCAGTACAGCACCGGGGGTAAGTCCACTTTGCTGGGCATCAGCAAACGCGGCGACAAGAACATCCGCAGGCTGCTGGTGCAGTGCGCCCGGGTCTTCATGCAGCGCCTGGACAGCGACACCACTGCTCTGGCGAATTGGGTGAGAACGCTGCTGGCGCGGCGCCACTCCAACGTCGTGGCCTGCGCATTGGCCAACAAGCTCGCGCGCATGGCCTGGGCGCTGGCGCGAGGGCACACGGCCTACCAAGCCACACCGCAGCCCGTGAGCGCCTGATCAGCTCACCCTTTCCACCTTTCAACCCATAACGAGGAACACCCAGCGGGTTTTGCGACTGCTGACAGCAGTGATGACGTGAACGGCCCATTCGGCCTGGCAGGCATCCAGACATGAAAAACGGCTCGAACTCGAAGCCGAGGCTTTTTTAAGGACTGCCAGGCGCGACTCTCATCGTGGCGCGGGGAACTGCCTTCCCTTGCAGACGCCGGATAGATTTACGCAAGCCACCCTACCTCATCGCCTCATCAGCTCTTGCAAAAGCGGGGGTGTCCATAGATTTTC
>NZ_ACQT01000482.1 GCF_000175235.1 Acidovorax delafieldii 2AN
GACTGGCGCGGGCGCCGCCGTATCTGCGGCGCGTCCGCGCCGCGCTCTTGCGCCAACGGCGGAATCCGAACACCTGGGGGGGCCATTTTTTCTAGACTTTCAGGACTGACTACGGAGACGCACCACCATGGCCTGGACCACTCACGAGGTTTTCAACCAATTCGACGAGCTGACCGACTTCAACCTGCTCACAACCGATGCCGCGCTGGGCGAAGCCCTGCAGCGCGCCGGCGCCCAGGGCGCGGTGCCGGCCCTCACGGCCTATGGCGAACGGTTGGGCTGCGCCGACACCTGGCACCTGGCCGAGCAGGCCAACCGCCACACGCCCGTGCTGCACAGCTTTGACGCACGGGGCCGCCGTGCCGACGCGGTGGAATTCCACCCCAGCTGGCACGCGCTGATGGCACTGTACCGCGCGCAGGGCCTGATCGCGCATCCATTCCAAAGCAACGACGCGGGCCGCTGGACGGCATGGGCCGCGGGCTTTTACCTGCATGGCCAGGTGGAACAGGGCACGCTGTGCCCGGCCACCATGACCACCGCCAGCATCCCCGTGCTGCAAAAGGAGCCCGCGCTGTGGGCGCAGCTGCAGACCCCGCTGTTCAGCAGCGACTATGACGCGCGCGACGTGCCGCTGGCCCAAAAGCGCTCGATCTGGCTGGGCATGGGCATGACCGAAAAGCAGGGCGGCTCGGACGTGCGCGCCAACACCACGCTGGCCACGCCGCTGGGTGCGGGCGGGCGCGGTGGTGAATACCTGCTGCGCGGCCACAAATGGTTTTTTTCGGCGCCCATGTGCGATGCGCACCTGGTGGTGGCGCGCACGGCCGAGGGCGGCCACGCCTGCTTCTTCGTGCCGCGCTGGTGCCCCGACGGCAGCAAGAACGCGGTGCACGTGCAGCGCCTCAAGGACAAGGTGGGCAACCGCAGCAATTCGAGCAGCGAAGTCGAATTCGAGGACGCCTGGGGCATCCTGATGGGCGAGGAAGGGCGCGGCATTCCCACCATCATCGAAATGGCCGCCACCACCCGGCTGAACTGCGTGATCGGCAGCGCCGCCATGCTGCGCCAGGCCACCGTGCAGGCCCTGGCCTATGCGCGCCGGCGCGAGGCCTTCGGCAAGCGGCTGGCCGAGCAGCCGCTGATGCGCACGGTGCTAGCCGACCTGGCGCTTGAAAGCGAGGCCGCTCTGGTGCTGGCCATGCGCCTGGCCGAGGCCTTCGAACGCGACAACAGCCCCGCGCAGCGCGCCTGGAAGCGCGTGATGACGCCTGCCGCCAAGTTCTGGATCTGCAAGCGTGCGGTGGAACTGACCGGCGAGGCCATGGAGGTGCTGGGTGGCAACGGCTATGTGGACAGCAGCGTGGTGGCGCGCCTGTTCCGCGAGGCGCCCGTCAACTCGATCTGGGAGGGCTCGGGCAACGTGATGTGCCTGGATGTGCT
>NZ_ACQT01000481.1 GCF_000175235.1 Acidovorax delafieldii 2AN
CCGCGTAAGCCTGGGCTAAGGCCGTGCAGCGCACGGGCACGGCGGCACGGCGGCACGGCGGCACGGCGGCACGGCGGCACGGCGATTGATGCATAAAAATGGGCTGATGCGCTCATGTACAAAGCGCAACCAGCTATCAATAACTGAGCAAATTCAGCCGCCGCGCCGCGCAGCGGCATACAGCCCCTGCACCTTGGGCACATTGCTTTCGAGTTCGCGGATGCGATCGGGGCCGCTGGGGTGCGTGGACAGGAACGCCAGCCCGCCCTGCGCGCTGCCCGTGGCCTTGCCCATCTTGCGCCACAGGCTCACCGCCGCCTCGGGTTTGTAGCCGGCGCGCGCGGCCAGCTCCAGCCCCACCAAATCGGCATCGGATTCGTCACTGCGGCTGAACTTGAGCGTGAGCAGCTGCGTGCCCAGGTTGGCCGCCAGGTTGCCCAGATCGCCCAGCCCCAGCAGTTGCGCCCCCAGCGACAGCCCCAGGCCCGTGGCCTTGCTCTTGGCGATGCGCTCGCGCGCATGCTCGCGCAGGGCGTGGGCCATTTCGTGGCCCATCACCATGGCCGCCTCATCGTCGGTGAGCTGCAGTTGCTCGAGGATGCCGGTGTAGAACGCGATCTTGCCGCCCGGCATGCAGAACGCGTTGACCTGCTTGCTGCCGATCAGGTTGACTTCCCAGTGCCACTGGCGCGCGCGCTCGTTCCACTGCGCGGCAAACGGGATCAGCCGCCGCGCAATGGCGTGCAGGCGCTGAAGCTGGGGATGCCCTGCGGGCGCCAGGGCGTTCTTGGCGCGGGCCTGCGCCAGCAGTTGGCTGTATTGCTGGGTGGCCGAGGCTTCGAGCGTTTCGGCCGGCACCAGCCTGCGCAGGCTGGAGGACGCACCCACGTCCACCTGCGCCAGGGCCGGCGCCGAAGCGGCCGCCGCGGCGGCCAGCAAGAAGGCGCGCCGCGGCACCCACATGGGCGAACGCGGCACAGCCGAAGAGGGCAACAAAGGCGACGAACGGGCTCCGTCGGACAACGGAGCAGGGCACAGAAGACACATGCGGGAATAATAGACAAAAACCCCTCGCGCCCATGTCAGACTCCACCCCGAACGCCGCAGCCACGCCACCCGCCCGCCCGCAACGCACCCCCTGGCTACAGACCCTGCGCGTGTACCTTGAACCGGCCAGCCTGCGCATGCTCACGCTGGGCTTCTCGGCCGGCCTGCCGCTGCTGCTGGTGCTGGGCACCCTGAGCTTTCGCCTGCGCGAGGCCGGCATCGACCGGGGCACCATCGGGTATCTGAGCTGGGTGGGGCTGGCCTACGGCTTCAAATGGGTGTGGGCGCCGCTGGTGGACCGCCTGCCGCTGCCGCTGCTGACGCGCTGGCTGGGGCGGCGGCGCAGCTGGCTGCTGCTGTCGCAGGCGGCGGTGGTGGCGGGGCTGGTGGGCATGGCGCTGG
>NZ_ACQT01000480.1 GCF_000175235.1 Acidovorax delafieldii 2AN
GGAGCCCGGAAGCCGGCAGGCCGCGCGCCCCGCTGCGCCGCATGCAGCCCCTGGGTCCCCGTTGGCCCAACTGAACCGCGAGCTCGCCGCCCGCGTCCGCGCCGAAGAAGATTCGGCGCGCAGCGATGGCGGAGCCAGCCTGTCGGGCCTGAAAAGCGTACGCCAGTTCGGCGAAGTGTGGTCGCGCATCGCGGCGGAGCAGCAGGTGCTGCAGGCCCAGCACCGCGGGCCCGAGAACGCCGGGCCGCTCAACTCGCACAAGCTCATGGTGCGCTCGCTCAGCCTCATGCGCTCCCTGTCGCCCGACTACCTGCGCCGCTTTCTCGCGCAAATGGATGCGCTGCTGTGGCTGGAGCAGGCCAATGCCCGGCCCGCGCGGGTGCCTGCCAAGCCCGCACGCACCCCACGGTCCAAGTCCTGAGCGGCGCTGAAGCGCGGCTTGTGCAGGGCAGGGCGGGGCGGTGCCGTTGTGCGCCATCGAGCGTGACCGAACGCCGCAGGCATACCGGGCGCCCTTCGGTCGCCGCAAAGCCACGCAAAGCAGCCAAAACTTTTGTTGGTCTACCGAGGCGATTTCTGCCTGCAGCCGCGCGGGCCACGGCGCGGCAAAAAGAGGTCCCGTGTTCTCAGCGGCCCACCGGGCAGCATCACCATCGATGCGGCGCCGGTGGTGTCGTTACGCCAATGCGGCTGGCTGCGGCGCGGCCTCAACCCGGCGCGGCCTGTGCCTGGCACGGCTGGTACACAAAACCCCGGCAGTGCAGTGCGAAAAGCCCTGGCTGCTACCATCCGCGCCCTGAACACCCCTTCCGCATTGCCCATGCCTTCCTTCCACCCAACGCTGCACACCGGGTTCCTGCCCCGCGGCATGGCTGTGTCCGGCGAAGGCATGGTGGGTGAGATCTGGCCCTACAAGCCGGTCGCACATTCCACCGCCCGGCGATAACCCTTCCACCACATTGCGCAAACCTTTATCGCCGGGCACCCGCCCCGCGCGATGGCGGCCGTGTGCTGCGCCTGCACTGCTGTTCGCAGGTACGGCCGGCCGCCCCTTGAAGGAGATGTGCCATGCACCCGACCCCCGCCAGCGGCCCCCCGTCCGTCCGCACCCAACCCCACCCTCCGCCGGCCAACGCCGCGCTGCTGCGGGAGTGACGGCCATGGAATTCACCAAGAAGTTCCTGCGCGCCAAGAACCCCTGCGCCGACGGGTTTCGCTGGTTCAGCCGCCACGTCGAAGACGGTTCGGGCTACCAGGAGGCGCTCGACACGCTGGTCAACGCCGGCCGCGTGGGGGATGCCTGCTGGCTGCTGTCACAGTTCGGACCCACCAGCGCGGTGCTGGTGCTGGACACCCTGGAGGCCGATGCCATCGTGTTCGCGGGCACGGTGCAGGTGCGCGGCAGCATCGACGTGGGCTCGGTCATCCAGGCGGGCCGCTCGATCCGCGCGGGCGGCGGGG
>NZ_ACQT01000479.1 GCF_000175235.1 Acidovorax delafieldii 2AN
CGGGCCCATCGGCCCGCGCGGCGCAGGGACAAGGCCGGCTGGCGCGGCCCGCGTACCCATAATCGCCGCTTCTTCCAGCGAAAGGCCTTGTCATGCTGTATCTGGTTCTCGGGTTGGTGGTGTTTCTGGGCGTGCACTCGGTGCGCATCGTGGCCGACGACTGGCGCACGCAAACGCGGGCACGCATGGGTGAAGGGGCCTGGAAGGGGCTGTATTCGCTGGCCTCGGCCGTGGGCCTGGCGCTCGTCGTGTGGGGCTACGGTCTGGCGCGCCAGCAGCCGGTGGCGCTGTGGGTGCCGCCCGTGGGCATGCGGCACGCCGCGGCGCTGCTCACGCTGCTGGCCTTTTTCCTGCTGGCGGCGGCCTACGTGCCGCGCAATACGATCAAGGCCCGGCTGCACCATCCCATGGTGCTGGGCGTGAAGGTTTGGGCCCTGGCGCACCTGCTGTCCAACGGCAACCTGGCCGATGTGGTGCTGTTCGGCGCGTTTCTGCTGTGGGCCGTGCTGAGCTTTCGCGCCGCCCGCCAGCGCGACCGTGTGCAGGGCACGGTGTACGCGCCGGGCACAGCCGCCGGCACCATCGCCACGGTGGTGGTGGGCGGCGTGGCCTGGGCCGCGTTTGCGCTGTGGGGCCACGCCTGGCTGATCGGCGTGGCGCCGCTGGGGCGCTGACGCCGCTGCCGGAATCAGGCCGGGGCCAGCCCCCAGGCGGCCCGGTAGGCGTTGATCCGTGGCAGCAGGGCCTGGCGGCGGGCCAGGCTTGCGGGGGGCCAGAAGGCCTCGCGGTCGTAATCCGCGGCCACCGCCGGCGTACCGGGGGGCAGGGCCAGCCAGGGCTGGCGCGAGGCGGTGTAGATATGGATGTCGGGCGGCAGATGGTCCGGCTGGTCCAGCGTGCCCACGCGCACGAAGGCCACGAGCCTGTGGAATGGCTCCAGACCGCCGCACGGCAATGCGGGCAGCGCACGATCTGCTGGCCCAGCCCGCTTTCGGAAGGGGTGGCGACGGTATCGACCGCGCCGGCCCGCAGGCTCAGCCGCTCGGTTTCGATCAGGGCGTTCAAGGCGAACGATGCGCCGCTTTCGCGCTGGCACCAGCGGCAGTGGCAGCAATGCACAAAGAGCGGCGCGCTGGCCATGCGGTAGCGGACATGGCGGCAGGTGCAGCCGCCCTCCGGCGGATAGACGGGGGCAGGGTGCGGCATGGGTGTGCGGTGCAATGGCGCCGCCAGGGCGATACGGCCATTGTGGTCAACGCGCCGCGGCAATGCACGTCCACCGGCGCGCAGCGCTCACCGCCTGGCCCGCTCCAGCAGCAGGGCCTTTTCCTGTGCGTTGCGGGTGAGGCTGGCGGCGCGCGCGAACTCGGTGCACGCTTCATCCGGCCGCCCCAGCTTGGCCAGCAGGTCGCCGCGCACGCTGGGCAGCCAGTGGTAAAGGCGCAAGGCCGGATCGGCCGC
>NZ_ACQT01000478.1 GCF_000175235.1 Acidovorax delafieldii 2AN
CGTGCAGCATGCCGCCCCTGCCACGGGCGTGGGTGCGGTCGCCGGGGGCGTGCTGGGGGCCGTGGTGGGCAACCAGATCGGCAAGGGCTCGGGCCGCACGGCGGCCACGGTACTGGGCGCCGTTGGTGGTGGCTACGTGGGGCACACGGTGGAGCAGCGCACGCGCACCCAGACGGTGTATGAGGTGCGCGTGCGCATGGACGATGGATCGGTACGCCGCTTCACCCGCTCGCAGCCCGTGCCCGAAGGCGCACCCGTGCGGCTGGAGGGCAAGGGCTTCCAGCTGGTCTGAGGCCCGGAAAACCCCGCGCCAGACCGGGCGGTCGGACGGGCGTTTTCAGGGCACTGCAGGCCGGCCCTGTGGATGGCCGGCGCGGGGACCGCAGGGGCGGTGGGGAATGGGCGGCTCAACGCCTCCAAAGCTTCCCCCGCGATGTTCTAAAGGATAAACAGCCTGCAGCGCTCTTCGCGTATGCGCTCGCAGCTATCAATGGTGTAGCGCGGTGGGTATGACCGCTGGCTTGGCGAGCCTTGCCGCCGCAGCCAGTGCCTCAGTCCACGATGATCTTCTGTTCCTTGATCAGCGTGGACAACCGCGCACCTTCGGATGCCAGCAGGGCCTTGAAGTCGGCCGTTTCGAGCGGGGCCGGTTCCGCGCCCAGATCGGCATAGCGGGTTTTGGTGGCGGGCAGCGCCAGCGCCTTGGCCAGCTCGCGGTTCATGCGGGCGATGACGTCCGCGGGCGTGCCCTTGGGCGCCCACATGCCGAACCAGATGTCGAGATCCGCGTCCTTGAAACCTTGCTCGCCCACGGTGGGCACATCGGGGAAGAAGGGCGAGCGCTTGGCGCTCACCACGCCCAGCAGCTTCACCTTGCCGGTGCGGATGTGCGGAAAGGCGATGCCAGGGTCGCAGACGAAATCGGTCTGCCCGGCCATCACATCCTGCAGCGCGGGCGCCGCGCCCCGGTAGGGGATGTGCGTGATGAAGGTGCCGGTGGACAGCTTGAACAGTTCGCAGGCCAGGTGCGGGGGCGTGCCGGCACCGGACGAGGCGTAGGACAGCTTGCCCGGCCGGGCCTTGGCCAGGGCCACCAGCTCGCGCGCATCCTTGGCCTCGATCTGTGGCTTGGCCACCAGGTACATCTGCGTCTTGCCCACACCGCCCACGGGCGCCAGATCGCGCGAGGGCAGGATGTTCGACTTGAACAGCGAGGGGTTGGCGGTTTCCACCGACGTGGGGGCGATCAGGAAGGTGTGGCCGTCCGGTGCCGCGCGGACCACTTCCGCAGCGGCGATGTTGCCGCTGGCGCCGGGCTTGTTGTCGATGACCACCGACTGCCCCAGCGATTCGGCCAGCGACTGCGACAGGATGCGCGCCATCACGTCGGTGCTGCCGCCGGGCGCAAAGCCCACGACCACGCGCACGGGCTTGGTGGGCCAAGGGGCGGGCGCCTGGGCCTGTGCTGCGCCC
>NZ_ACQT01000477.1 GCF_000175235.1 Acidovorax delafieldii 2AN
GCAGGGGCTTCCGGCCGCATGGGCCGCATGCTGATCGAGGCCCTGCGCGCCAGCGACGACCTGGTGCTGGCCGGTGCGCTGGACGTGGCGGCCAGCCCGGCCATCGGCTCGGATGCCACCGCGTTTCTGGGCCACGCGAGCGGCGTTGCCATCACGGCCGACCTGCGTGCCGGCCTCAGGAATGCCGACGTGCTGATCGACTTCACGCGCCCCGAGGGCACGCTGGCCCATTTGGCTGTCTGCAGCGAACTGGGCGTGAAGGCGGTCGTGGGCACGACCGGGTTCACCGAGGCGCAAAAGGCCGAGATCGCCGCGTTCGCCCAGCGCATCGCCATCGTGATGGCGCCCAACATGAGCGTGGGCGTCAACGTCACGCTCAAGCTGCTGCAGATGGCGGCCAAGGCCATGGCCACGGGCTACGACATCGAAATCATCGAAGCCCACCACCGCCACAAGGTCGATGCGCCATCGGGCACCGCGCTCAAGATGGGTGAGGTGATTGCCGAAGCCCTGGGCCGCGACCTCAAGGATTGCGCTGTGTACGCCCGCGAAGGCGTGACGGGTGAGCGCGATCCGTCGAGCATCGGCTTTGCCACCATCCGCGGTGGCGACATCGTGGGCGACCATACCGTGCTGTTCGCCGGCATTGGCGAGCGCATCGAGATCTCGCACAAGTCGTCCAGCCGCGCCACCTACGCCCAGGGCAGCCTGCGGGCCGTGCGCTTCCTGGCAGACCGCCAATCCGGCATGTTCGACATGTTCGACGTGCTCGGGCTGAACTGATACGCCGCAGGTGCCCGACGTGGATGCACTGCACTGGTGGCGACAAGGAGATGCCGTGACGCAGGTCGCGGCGCTGCTTCTTCTGGCCATGTCGGTCGCCAGCTGGGTGGTCATCTTCTGGAAGCTGCGCCTCATGCACCGGGCCACGGGCGACGTGGCGCGGTGCACCGCAGCGTTCTGGCAGGCGCCATCGCTCGATGCCGCTGTGCAGCGTTTGCAGTCATTTGACCGTGAGGCGCTTGTGCTGCCTATGGTTGTTGCTGCAAATTCAGTAGCGCAAGACGGGGCCGCGGCGCCGCAGGCCACCTTGGCCACAGCCGGCAGCCTGTCGCAGCAGCTGACCCGTGTGCTGCGCGATGCGCTGCACGGCGCGCTGGGCCGGCTGCAGTGGGGCCAGGTGCTGCTGGCCACGGTGGGCTCCACGGCGCCGTTCGTCGGCCTGCTGGGCACGGTGTGGGGCATCTACCATGCCCTCACTGCCATGGCGGGGGCCGGGCAGATCACCATCGACCGCGTGGCCGGCCCGGTGGGCGAGGCCCTGGTGATGACGGCGGCGGGCCTGGCGGTGGCCATCCCTGCCGTGCTGGCCTACAACGTGTTCGGGCGCTTCGTGGGCCGCATCGAGGCCGACCTCGAAGGCTTCGCCCGCGATCTGCGCGAACTGCTCGCGCAGCATCCGGAGTCTTGACGTGG
>NZ_ACQT01000476.1 GCF_000175235.1 Acidovorax delafieldii 2AN
AGCACCACGGCCGCCGGGCCGCCCTGGCGTGCCAGTTCGACGCCGGCGTCGAGCAGGGCGCGGCGCAGGTCGCCGTGGCGGTAGGTGCTGCGTGCCGCAGGCGTGTTTCGGGTGGTTACGGTCATGCCAAACAGAATGTGGACACTGTCCATTATCTTTGCTATTGTTTGTGGACGGTGTTCACAATGGGGTGGGCACTTTTTTGTTGGACCCGCCAACCGCAAGGAGATGTCTCCATGAAAGTCGAGCCGTATCTGTTCTTCGAAGGCCGTTGCGAAGAGGCCCTGGATTTCTACCGCAAGGCACTGGGCGCCCAGGTGACCATGCTCATGCGCTACAAGGACAACCCCGACGTCGCCGCCGGGCAAGGCTGTTCGGACCCCGGTGGCGGCCCAGGCCCGAAACCCGAGATGGTGATGCACGCCTCTTTCACGGTGGGCGAAACGCAGGTGATGGCTTCGGACGGCATGGGCTCGGGCCAGCCCGTCTTTCAGGGCGTGTCGCTGTCGCTCAGCCCGGCCAGCGAGGCCGAGGCCCGCAAGCTCTTCGATGCGCTGGCCGACGGCGGCAAGGTGCAGGTGCCGCTGGCCAGGACGTTCTTCTCTCCCGCGTTCGGCATGGTGGCCGACCGCTTCGGCGTGGCGTGGATGGTGGTGGTGCCACAATGAGCCGCGCTGCGTGGCCCCGGTTTGCGCCGCGCGCCGCGCCCGTGCGCTGCCTTCTTTGAGGAGCCCCGATGACCCACTACGGAAGCTGCCATTGCGGCAAAGTCGCGTTCGAAGTCGAAGGCACCATCGACAGTGCACTGGCCTGCAACTGCAGCATGTGCCGGCGCCGGGGTTCGCTGCTGTGGTTCGTGCCGCGCGAGCAGTTGCGCCTGACCACGCCCGAGGCCGACGCGGCCACCTACACCTTCCATAAGCATGTGATCCAGCACCGCTTTTGCGCCACCTGCGGCATCCACACCTTCGGTGAAGGCGTGCACCCGGCAGGCCATCGCATGGCGGCCGTGAATCTGCGCTGCCTGGAGGACGTGGACCTGGACAGCGTGCCGGTGCACCATTACGACGGTCGGGCGGCCTGACGCCGCGCGGCGCGCGCTCCGCATTGGCACGCTTCCGTCCCGAAAGCGACGCGGGTGCGGGTGGTGGCAAGCGCCGGCGAAAGGGGTGGCGCGGCCGCAGCCGGGGCGCCATCCTGGCGACGCGCCGGCGTACCCTTCCCCTTTGCTGATCGTGTAGCCCATGACCCATTCCATCGAAGGCCGCGCACGCTGGCCCGCCCTCATCCTGCTGTGCCTGGGCGAGCTGATGATCGTGCTCGACACCACCATCGTCAACGTCGCGTTGCCCAGCATCCGCAACGACCTGGGCTTCACCGAAACCTCGCTCGTGTGGGTGGTCAACGCCTACATGCTCACCTTTGGCGGCTGCCTGCTGCTGGGCGGGCGGCTGGGCGATCTGTACGGGCACCGGCGGC
>NZ_ACQT01000475.1 GCF_000175235.1 Acidovorax delafieldii 2AN
AAGCTGCTGGCCCTGTGGGCCGTGGGACGCGGGCACGTGGTGCTGGGCATGCTCGTCATCGTGCTGGCCAAGGTGGTGGGTACGGCCGTGGTGGCACGGTTGTTCACGCTCACGCAGCCCGCGCTGCTGCAGCTGCACTGGTTTGCCTGGACCTATGCGCGCTGGATGCGCATGAAGCACGCCGTGCTGGAGCGTGCCCGGGCCACATGGGCCTGGCGCCTGGCGCGGGTCATCAAGCGCCAGTGGCAGCGGCGCTGGCGGCAGCGCTGAAGCGCAGCCCGCCCCGAGATCCCCCCAGCCACCGGGCGCGGGCGCCGATCCCGATACCGCCTACCATTGCGCCACCGTCAACCCCTGGATGCCGCCGATGAAACCCCTCCATCGTTCCAGCACCGCGATTCTTCTGAGCGCCCTGCTTGCCACCGCGGGCGCGGCCCGGGCCGGCGCGCAAGAGCCTGCGGCCGAGCCGCCGCCTGCCGAGCCCGTCACCTACAAATTCACCACCGGCATGTACCGCATGTCCGACCACGCCACGGGCTGGGACGTGAACCTGCGCCGCAGTTCCGACCTGGGCAATGTCTGGCTCGGCTACTTCCGCCTGGCCCAGCAGGACACCACCCAGTGGCGCGCCGGCTGGGACCACAGCTACGGCACCGCCGTGCGTATCAGCCCGTCGATCCAGCTGGCCAGCGGCGGATTCGTGGGCGGCAGCGTGCAGGCGGAAACCGGTGACCCCTGGTTCGTGGGCGCGGGGCTGGGGCGCACCAACCTGCGCCCCTACTGGAACCTGAACTTCGACCCCAACGACGCCTACACGCTGTCGGCGGGCCATCGCAACACGCAGAACCGGCTGTTCATGGTCCAGCTCGTGCGCGACAACCGGCAGAACCCCGATCAGCGCCACCTGCACTTCACCTGGCGCCAGCCCATGGCCGTGGGCGAGCGCCTGACCCTCGACGCGCTGTACAAGACCGGCCTGGTGGAGGGCCAGCACATCCGGCGCTGGGGGTTCTCCGCCGGCTACGACTGGCCGGAATGGTTCGTGCGCCTCGCCTGGGACCCGAAAACCAACTTCACGCCCGTGGACGCCTGGCGTCTGTCCGTGGGCAGCCGCTTTTGAGCGGCGCGGCGTGCCGCCTCTCTTGCGCCTTTTTCGAGCCCTCTTGCACCATGCTGCATCGCATCCGCTTTCCGGCCGTGCTGTTCTTCACCGCCAGCGTGCTGGGTCTGTGGCCGATCTATTTCGCGCTGTCCGCCAACGGGTGGTGGCAGTCCGCCGGCGCGCTGGCGTACGGGCTGCTTCTGGGGTTCGCGGTGCAGCGGTGCTTTCGTGAACCGGTGCCCCGCTGCCGGATCGCCGCCGGGGCATTCCTGGGCGCGTTCATGCTGTGGACTCCGGTCGTGCTGACGACCTATGGCCTTGCTTTGGCGGCCACGCCCATTTTTGTTGCGTATGCCGCCGCCGCCACGCTCGGCGCCACCGCGGCAACCCGGCGGCAACGGTGGCGA
>NZ_ACQT01000474.1 GCF_000175235.1 Acidovorax delafieldii 2AN
GTCGGCGGCGATGATGCGCGGCAGCGGCAGGTGCGGGAACACCAGCAGCAGCACGGTGACGCCAATGGCGCCAGCGCCCACCGAGGTGAAGGTGACCAGCGTGCCGATGACGGCGCCCAGCAGCACGGGCAGGCTCCAGTGGCGCGGCTCGGCGGCGTTGGCGGCATTGGCCTTGCGCGCGGCCAGCTCGATGGCCTGGTGCTTGGGCGAGAAGGCCAGCACCTTGTAGAGCGTGGCGGCGGCCGTCAGCAACAGGGCGGCGCCCAGCGTAGTCGTCATGATCTGTTGCACGCGCTCGGTGCCCGGGCCCATGCGGTGCAGCAGCCACAGCGCACTCAGCGCCGCCGGAATACTGCCGGCGCACAGCAGGCCCACCACGCGCCAGGGCACCAGGCGCTGGCGCGCCATGCTGGCGGTGCCGCCGAGCTTGGTGAAGGCGGCGAACAGCAGGTCGGTGCCAATGGCCAGGTGGGGCTTCACGCCGAAGAAGAAGATCAGTACGGGCGTCATCAGCGAGCCGCCGCCGACACCGGTCAGGCCCACGATGAGCCCGACGGCGAAACCCGCAAAGATGAACATGAAATCATGCATGGGTGCGAATGTAGGGGGGCTGCTTATGAAAACAAACGATTGTTTCGTGCTGCCCTTATGCGAATAAGCTTATGCGCCAGTGCTGGCGCGGGTTTCCCAGGCCCCGGCCCATCCTGGGGCGAGCGGGCGCAGTGCCATGGGGCTGCCGCCACAGCGGCCCCCGCCTGGGGCGAAGATGGGCCCGCTCAGATCCGCTCGGTGCCCATGGCGCGCGCCAGCCGCGCGTCCAGTGGCAGTGGTTCGCCGTGCAGCCGGGCGGCCAGCCAGTTCCCCGNACAGCACGGCGCGCGTCAGGCCGCGCGCGCCCATGGCGGTGTTGACCCAAAGACCGGGCAGTGCCGTTGCGTCGACGGGGCCGACGATGGGCAGGCGGTCGGTCGAGGTGCAGCGCACGCTGGCCCAGGCGCGCACGGCTCCGGCATCCGCAGGGGATCGTGCCGTGAATGCGGCCCGCAGCGCAGGGGCCGCACTGGGCACCAGTTCCTGCAGGCGCCGCCAGTTGGTGGCGTGCGCGGCAGCCACTTCGGCGGGGGTCATCGGCAGGGTGTCCACATCGCGCTCAAAGGTTGAACCCATGTGCCAGGCCAGGCCTTCCTCGCTGGGCACATGGGCGACCAGGCCGCCGTTGCCGTTCACGGGAAAGGGCGGCAGCGCTGCCGCCAGGGGGCCTTGCAGTCCCCACGACAGCTGGCCGCGCACGGGTTGCAGCGGAAGACCGGCCGCGCCCGATGACGCCAACAGGGCATTGCAGGCCGGGCCCGCGGCCAGCACCACGCATTCGGCCTCGGCCAGCGGGATTCCTTGCGCATCCAGGGCTTGCCAGAGCGGTTGGCCCGCGGCCGTGTTCACCCGTTGCAGTCGGGCTACCGGGCTGTGGGGTGTCCACTCGACGTGCGGCTGCGCCAGCAGCGCGGCAACCAGCCGGGCGGG
>NZ_ACQT01000473.1 GCF_000175235.1 Acidovorax delafieldii 2AN
CGGCCTGGCCCTTTGGGCCTTCGGCGGCATGGCCCTGGTGGGCACGCCGCTGCAGGCACGCATGAAGATCCCCGACACCCCCGAAACCGCGCTGCGCGACTGGATCCGCTTCGGCGAACTGGACCCCGGCGACGCGCTGGCGCTGCAGTGGGCGCGCCACTACGTGGAGCATTCGCGCGCCGAGGTCTACGACTGGCTGCTCGGCGAGGGCGTGAAGTTCATGCCCGCCGTGAACTGGGTGGAGCGCGGGCGCTTTGGCGACGGCAACAGCGTGCCGCGCTACCACATCGTCTGGGGCACCGCGCGCGAGCTCACGCGCCGCATGATCGCCGCCATGCGCCAGGCCGACATGGGCGGACGGCTCACCGTGCTGCACCGCCACCGCGCCACCGCGCTCGACCTGCAGCAGGGCTTGCCCTCGGGCGTGCAGGCGGTGAACGAGGAGACCGGCGCCGAAGTGCTGCTGCAGGCCCCCGTGGTGGTGCTGGCCATGGGCGGCATCAACGGCGGCCATGAACAGACGCGGGCCAACTGGCCCAAGGACCGCCCCATCCCGGCCACGATGCTCAACGGTGCCCACCCCTATGCCGACGGCAAGATGCACCACTGGGTGGCCAACGCGCTGGGCGCACGCATCGCCCACGCCGGCGAAATGTGGAACTACGCCGCCGGCTTTCCGCACCCCTTCCCGCACTTCGAGGGGCACGGCCTGTCCACCATCCCCTGCAAGTCAGCGCTGTGGCTGGACCACCAGGGCCGGCGCATCGGCCCCGAGCCGCTGGTCACCGGCTTCGACACCCACTGGCTGTGCCAGCGCGTGGCGCAGCAAGAGAAACCCTGGACCTGGCACCTGCTGAACTGGCGCATCGCGGCCAAGGAATTCGCCATCTCGGGCGCCGAGCACAACCAGCGCATCCGCGACATGCAGTTCCCCGCTTTCCTCAAGGAAACGCTGCTCGGCAACCACCGCCTCGTGAAGCAGATGGCCGCCGAGAGCAAGCACTTCCTCGTGGACGACACGCTGGCCGGCCTGGCCGCGAAGATGAACCAGCTCACCGGCACGCAGGACGTGCGGCCCGAGGTGCTGCAGGCCACGGCCGACGCCTTCGACGCCAACTTCGCGAACGGTGCCAAGCTGCACAACGACGACCAGATCCGCCGCATCCTGCACGCGCGCCAGTGGGGGCCCGACAAGCTGCGCACCTGCGAACCCGCGCCGCTGCAGCGGCGCGGCGCGGGGCCGTACATCGCCATCCAGATGCAGCTCATCACGCGCAAGAGCCTGGGCGGCCTGCGCACCGACCTGGCGAGCCGCGTGCTCGATAGCTCCGGCCAGCCCATTCCCGGCCTGTACTGCGTCGGCGAGGCGGCGGGCTTTGGCGGTGGCGGCGCCAACGGCAAGCGCTCGCTGGAAGGCACCTTTCTGCCCGGCTGCATCCTCACCGCGCGGGCTGCTGCGCGTTCCATCACGGAGGCGGGCCGATGAGTGCGCACCACCGCCCCGCGCCCTTCCCGGCCACGGCCTCCGACTACCGGCACCTGGCCGAG
>NZ_ACQT01000472.1 GCF_000175235.1 Acidovorax delafieldii 2AN
GAAACTGGGCGTGGACCTGCCCCAGGACAAGCGCCTGCGCCACCTGTGCGAGGCCGTGCTGGCCGACCCCACGCACTACGAGACACTGGCCGAATGGGCGCAGGACACCGGCGCCAGCCCCCGCACCGTGGCCCGGCTGTTCCGCTCGGAACTGGGCAGCACCTTCACGCAGTGGCGCCAGCAGGTGATCCTGGCCAAGGCCGTCTCGCTGGCCGCCGGGCACATGCCCATGGGCCAGATCGCCGCCGAGCTGGGCTACAGCCCGAGTGCCTTCAGCGCGATGGTGCGCAAGTCGGTGGGGCAGCCGCCAGGGCGGTTTCTGGTGTCCTGAGGGGGAAGTTCGTTGAAGAAATAAAGGTGTCGAAATCGTCGTCAGGCAAGGCGCAAGCCACAGCGATAGCCGTAGCTGTCGCGAGGATTGACAACGCAGCATGGCGGCGATTTCGGCATCTGTATGAAACGAATTTCCCACTCAGGACGCTAGGGCAGCAGCAGCCCATGCCGGCATGATGGAGGCGAGCGCAGGGTGCCAGTACCATGCGGACAGCATGACACCCCTTCGCACTCCACGCGCTGTTCTTTCTCTGCTCCTGGCGGCGCTGGCGTACGCAACCACCGCGCTGGCCCACGCTGCGCCGCTGGACGTCACACCCGACACACTGATCGAACGCGCCAACCTGCTGCGCGACGCACGCGAGCGCCCCTGGGACCCGACCACGGGCCGGCTGGGGAATCTGCGGCATGTGCACATCATCGCCAACGACTGCACGGTGCGTGTGGTGTCGGGCGCGGAGAACCGGCTCTTCCTGGGGCGGGGGACGTTCCAGGTGGCCGACACCACCTACGGCGCGGACCTCCAGGGCGGCAACCGCCCAAGGCCGTATGACGTGACGATCAGCGCAGGACAGGGTGCTTCGGCCATCCCGCGCGTGGGCGCTGACAACACCGCCGTGTGCTTCACGCTGCAACTGGCCACGGCCCATGAACTGCTGCTGCGCGGCGACAACCTGAGGGTGGTGTTCGACCGGGTGGACCTGCCGGTATTGCGCGTGAGCCTGAACCCCAGCCACGGCATGAAGCTGTGGTTCCATGGGGTGCGCCTGGGCCTGCTGAGCGTGAGCTCGAACGCCTCGGTCGTGGCGGGTGGCACGGGCCAGGTCCAGTGGCTGCAGCTGGCCAGCTCGCAAAGCAGCACATCGCTGCTATTCCACGACCTGGATGTGCGCCATGCGGGCGTGACCGCCACCACCACCGGGGCACGGTTTTCCATCCGAATTGGTGCAGACACGGACGCAGGCTATTACCAGCCCGCCCGCGCCCCGGGCAACCTGGCGCGCCTGTACCCGATCTGGATCGACGGCACGGTCAGCGCGCTGAAGGTGCCCGCAGGCAGCGTGCACTCCATGCCCCTGACCAGCAGCTTGCGCGATGAAACCCGCGCGCTGCAGCAAGACGTGATGGGCCGCGCGGGCCCCCGGCCGGTGCTGCCAGCGCCCGACCCGGGCTCTCCACCGCCCCCTGGCGCGCAGGCGGCAAGCGGCGAGCCCGTCTCACCGCGCCAGCGGGTCA
>NZ_ACQT01000471.1 GCF_000175235.1 Acidovorax delafieldii 2AN
CCGGCGCTGGGGCCACAGCGCGCGTCGCTGCAGCCTGGGGCCGCAGCGATTCTGCACGTCGGCTGTGCCAATGCCGGCATGGCTGGAATCGGTGCCGTGCCGTGCCGTGCGGATGGTGATGCGTGTACGGCCGCGTTTGTGCCAGGGCGCGCGGGCTCGCGCCTAGAGTTGCGCGCCTTCCACGAGGAACTGCACCCGCCGCTCGCCTTTCCATTCATTCACATCCAGCCGAAAGGCCAGCAGCACCCGTGCGGGCAGGGGCTCGGTGCGCCCGAACCAGATCGCGTCGATGGGGTTGCCCTGGTGGATGAGCTTGATGGACAGGTGGTTTTTGGCCTCCCCCACCAGGCGTTGGCTCAGCACCTGCACTTCTTCACTGAAGGTGGGCGGTGCAAAGCCCTGGCCCCAGACCTCGCGGTGCAGGGTGTCCACCATGTCGGCGCGGCAGTATTCGGGGGCCAGGGGGCCGTCGGTCTCGATGCGGCGGGTGAGGGTGGCGGCGTCCAGCCATTCCTGCGCGACCTGGGCAAAGGCCTGCTCGAACACGTCGAACGATTCCTCGGCCACGGTGCAGCCCGCGGCCATGGCGTGGCCGCCAAACTTGAGGATCACGCCCGGGTGGCGCTTGGCCACCAGGTCCAGCGCGTCGCGCAGGTGAAAGCCAGGGATGGAGCGGCCCGAGCCCTTGAGCTCATGCTCCTTGCCCGGCGCGCTGCTGGCGGCAAACACAAAGGTCGGGCGGTGCAGCTTGTCCTTGATGCGGCTGGCCACGATGCCCACCACGCCTTCATGGAAGTCGGGGTCGAACACGCTGATCGCAGGCGGCGGCTCCTCGCTCTCGTCGAACAGGCTCTCGGCCATGAGCATGGCCTGATCGCGCATGCCGCCCTCGATCTCGCGGCGCTCGCGGTTGATGCCATCGAGCGTGGCGGCCAGCTCGGCGGCGCGGCCTGCGTCGTCGGTCAGCAGGCATTCAATGCCCAGCGTCATGTCTGCCAGGCGGCCCGCGGCGTTGATGCGCGGGCCCAGGGCAAAGCCAAAGTCGAACGTGGTGGCGGCCGGCGCCTTGCGGCCTGCGGCGTGGAAGAGTGCCGCCACGCCCGCCGGCATCTGCCCTGCGCGGATGCGCTTCAAGCCCTGCGCGACCAGTCGGCGGTTGTTGGCGTCGAGTTTGACCACGTCGGCCACGGTGCCGAGCGCGATCAGAGGGAGCAACGGGTCGAGCTTGGGTTGTGTGGCGGCGTTGAACAGGCCGCGCGCGCGCAGCTCGGCCCGCAGCGCCAGCAGCACGTAGAACATCACGCCCACGCCGGCCATGGACTTGCTCTCGAAGGTGCAGCCGGGCTGGTTGGGGTTGACGATGGCATCGGCCGCCGGCAGCGCGGGGCCGGGCAGGTGGTGGTCGGTGACCAGCACCGTGAGGCCCAGGGCCTTGGCCTCGGCCACGCCGTCCACGCTGGCGATGCCGTTGTCCACGGTGATGAGCACGTCGGCGCCGCGCTCGGCCACGCGCCGGGCGATGGGGGGCGTGAGGCCGTAGCCGTCGGTCACGCGGTCGGGCACCAGGTAG
>NZ_ACQT01000470.1 GCF_000175235.1 Acidovorax delafieldii 2AN
CAGATCGCCCGAGATCAGGTAGCGGCGGATGAGGTCGAAAAAGCTGTCGTAGAACACGTCCGAGGCAATGGTCTCGCTGCCCACCTTCACCAGGGCCTCTTCGCTGGCCATGAGCGGCAGCGACAGCGAGCCCACGCCCCCCACGCCAAGGCTGGCGGAGTTGTTCGACTTCTTGAGGGTGTAGCGGTCTTGCAGCGCCGTGACGAACCCCAGGCTCACCTTGCCATTGGAGCCCTCGGGCACGCACACCACGCGGATCAGCATCTGCAGGTGCGCCTCGGCTTCGGGCTGGAAATTCTTCTTGCCCTCAACCATCTCGGCCGCCTTGGTGTTGATGATGTAGCCCTGGCTCAGCAGCGCCCGGCGGGCGGCCTCGCAGGTCTGCTCGGGCGTGGCATCGAACAGACGTGAATACGTGGCCACCGAGCCAAAATTTTCTTGCGGTGAATAAACCTTCACCGGCGCAGAACACGCGGCCAGCACGGCCGACAGGCACACGGTGAGCCACAGCGCCACGGGGCGGCGGCGCCCCCGTGCAGGGGCGGGGAAAGGGGTGCGCTTGGGCATCCAGGGCAGACTCAAAACCGGACACTCCTCTCGGGGTTGAACATTCTTGCGGGCACCAAGGCACCCGCGCATCCAGGGTCTGACAGCAAAGTGCAAAACCGGTTCCCTGGATTCTAGGCGCCAGCCCCGCAGCCATGGCCGGACCAGCCCCAATCTCAGTCCTACTCCTGCACCCAAAACCCAAAAAACCAAAACCCAGCTCCACCCCCGCGACCAACCGTGCCCGACGACCGCTCCGCCCCGGTGCCTGGGGCCGTAAAGGCGTGCTGTACCACTACCCAGCGGCGCACAAGCTGCACGAGGCCTGCCACGCGTTTGCTACGTTTTCAATAGCTTTTGACGCATGCATGAAAAGCGCCATGGCGACTTTCTGTATAAATTTGCCATCAGCCGCTGCAACCTTGACCCGCCACTGATCGACTGATCGACTGATCGACTGATCGACTGATCGACTGAGCCACTGAGCCGCCGAGCGGACAAGTGGGTCACAAGGCCAGACGCCCAAGCCACTGCCTCACTCGGCAAGGCCACGCTGCCCCCTCGACCGCCATCGGATGCTGTGACGAGGGGCCGCAGCGCTGCATTGGCCACTTTGGCCATATTGGCTGCGTTGGCTGCCCCCGGCACCCGGCAGCCCACGGTGACGGCCCCACTGCCGCTGGCACGCCTCGCCCCCTCCGCGCCCCCGCCCTCGCCCGCAATGGCGGCGCTCGCACCGCCACGTCGCACGCACGGATGTGGGCATCGCACAATGGCGCCTTTGCCTCCGGGGTGGGGCCGCGCGGGCAGCGAGCTACCGGCGCGCCTTTCGGGGGCGTGTACCAGTCAGGAACAAAGAGGTTCACATGAAAATTGCCGTGATGGGCGCAGGGGCCGTGGGTTGCTACTACGGCGGCATGCTGGCGCGCGCCGGCCACGAGGTCGCCATGGTGGCGCGAGCGGCCCACGCCCAGGCCATGGGCGCGCAGGGCCTGCTGCTTGAAACCCAGGCGTTCACCGAGCGCGTGCCGGTGGCGGCCA
>NZ_ACQT01000469.1 GCF_000175235.1 Acidovorax delafieldii 2AN
CTGCCCACAGCGGCGGCAGCGACAGCCCCAGCAGCACCAGCGCGAGCGGCACCACGAATACGAAGCCCACGTGCTTGAAGCCCGCCGCCCCGGCAATGCCGCCGATGAGGAAAACCGACGCCAGCCCCGCGAACAGCCGCAGCCGCGCCTGGTTGGCACGCACCTGGTTCTCCAGCGCGGTGCCGGTGCGGTTCCAGTAGAGCATCTTGCCCAGCTCGATGCCCAAGTCGGTCACCACACCCGTCATGTGGGTGGTGCGGATCTGGGACGAGGACATCTTGGTCACGGTGGCGTTCTGCAGCCCCATGATGAAGGACAGCAGCAGCACCGTCATGGGCACCGCAAACGGCGTGCGCCAGTCGAGCGTGATGGCGCCCACCAGGCCGAACACGAGCATGAGCAGCGCCACCAGCACCAGCGGCAGCGCGTAGCTGCTGTGCAGTTTGCGCTGCAGCGCCCAGTTCACCATCACCGCCGTGGTGGCCGCCCCGCTGATGAACGCCAGCAGGGCCCCCACGGCGCTGAGCACCAGCACCATGTTGCCCAGCACCAGGTTGTCGGCCAGCATGGAAATGAACCCCGTCATGTGCGATGTGTACAGGTGCACCACCAGAAAGCCGCCCGCGTTCACGGCCCCGGCATTGAAGGCCAGCAGCAGGCCCAGCACGCGGTTGCTGGCGCCGGTGCGGTGGTGGCCGGTGAGGTGGCGCAGGCGCCGCATGCTAGAAGCGCCCGGCGTGGCAGCGTGCGGCGTGTCCGGCCGCGCCATCGCACCACGGCGTTCCATGCCGAAGGGCCCTGCCCACCACGTGCGCACCCTTCACCACTGCGGGGCCATGCGGCCCGGATTGAAGACGCCGGCCGGGTCGAAACTGCGCTTGATGCGCTCATGGATCTGTGCCAGCGCCGGGGAATTCAAGTCAAATTGTGCGCCAGCGCTTGATTCATCAGCGCCATCAGCTATGAATAAAGTAGCATTTCCACCCACCGCCCGGGCAGCTTCGCGCAGTGCATCGCCTTGCGCAAGGGGCGCCTGCACCCAGCGCAGGGCGCCGTGCCATTCAACCAGCGGCGAGGCGCCTGCCGGCAGCGCCAGCACAGGGGCGGTGGCGGGCACCGACAGGCGCCACAGCGCCTGTCCAGGCTGGGTCTGGCGGGCCGTGAACCAGGGCAAGGTCTGCTCGCGGCAGGCCTGCCAGTCGGGGGCCACCGTGGCGTTGTCGAGCCGCGTGCCTCCCATGCTCTTGCAGGCCGCATCAACCGCGGCCACGGGGCCGCGCAGGCGCACATACAGCGTGCCCACGCCCGCGTCTTCCACCCAGCAGCTCGCATTGAGCGGCAGGGGCTGGCCGCCCCAGGCGTGCAGCCGGCGCAGTGCATCGGCCTGGTTGCACTCGAAGCGCAGCGTGGCTTCGGCAGGCGCCAGGGGCAGCACCTTGAGGCTGACCTCGGCCAGCAAGCCCAGCGTGCCCCAGGCGCCCGCCATGAGGCGCGAGACATCGTAGCCCGCCACGTTCTTCATGACCTGGCCGCCAAACGTGAGCAGCTCGGCACGGCCGTTGACCAGCACCACACCCAGCAGGTAGTCGCGCACGGCGCCCACACTG
>NZ_ACQT01000468.1 GCF_000175235.1 Acidovorax delafieldii 2AN
GGGCGTGCGGACGAAAACTTGGACTACCAAGAGGTAGTTCATGTATTCCTACGAAGACAGAATCCGAGCAGTTGAGCTCTTCATCAGGCTGGGCATGCGAGTCAGGCCCACTATCAGGCAGTTGGGATACCCGACCAAGAACTCATTGAAAGGTTGGTATCGGGAATATCAGCAGCGCCAGGACTTGCCTAAAAGCTATGCAGAGCGTGAGCCCAAGTTCTCGCAGGCGCAGAAAGCTGCAGCCCTTGAGCACTACCTCGCCCACGATCGATGCATAGCAGCCACCATGAGGGCCCTGGGCTATCCAGGTCGTGGAACGCTCACCAAGTGGATTCGCGACGCCATTCCTGAGGCCAGGAAAGCAATCGTCGGTAGTGTTGGGCAGCGAAGGTATCCCGAGTCGTTGAAGCAAACGGGAGTGGTGAAGCTCTGCACGCGGCAGGAAAGCGCACAGGCTGTTGCCGACAAGCTCGGCGTTTGCCGGCCAACGTTGTACAACTGGAAGAACCAACTTCTGGGACGTGAGGCCCCTGCTTCAATGAAACACACCCATCGATCTCCGCAGCAAAGAGAGCGCGACGAACTCGAACTCCAAGTAGCTACATTGCGCCGCGAGGTCCGGCAATTGAGGCTTGAACAGGAACTCTTGAATAAGGCCAATGAACTGTTAAAAAAATGGCCTGGGCGTCAATCTGCAGCTCCTGTCCAACCGGGAGAAGACACTGCTGATTGACGCCCTTAGAGGGCACTATGGGCTCCCAGAGCTCCTCGTGCAGGTGGGGCTGGCCCGTACTCGTACTTTTACCACCGGGCCCGTGCAGTGGTGGGCGACAAATATCTGCAGGTGCGGCAGGCCATCACCGAGATATTTGAGTCGAATCACCGGTGCTACGGCTACCGCAGATTGCAGGCCTCTCTGGCCAGGCAACAGGGACCGATCTCTGAGAAGGTGGTACAGCGACTCATGAAGCAGGCACACCTGGTCGTTCCAAAGCCCAAGAAGCGCCGATACGCCTCATACCTGGGTGAGATCAGTCCAGCGCCTGAGAACATCATCAATCGCGACTTCCAGGCCTCAGCCACCAACGAGAAGTGGCTCACGGACATCACGGAGTTCCAGATCCCGGCAGGCAAGGTTTACCTATCGCCGATCATCGACTGCTTCGACGGGATGGTGGTGAGCTGGACCATTGGCACGAGCCCGGATGCTGAGCTGGTCAACACCATGCTGGATGCCGCCATCGAGACGGTGGCAGAAACCACTAATAGGCCCGTGGTTCACTCCGACCGCGGTGGCCACTACCGCTGGCCTGGCTGGCTATCGAGAATGAGTGATGCGAATCTCACCCGCTCCATGTCCCGCAAGGCCTGCTCTCCTGATAACGCTGCCTGCGAGGGCTTCTTCGGTCGCCTCAAGAACGAACTGTTCTATCCTCGGGACTGGAAGGGCACGACCATTGAGCAATTCATTGAGTTGGTCGAATCGTACATCCGCTGGTACAACGAGAAGCGGATCAAGATATCCCTTGGCTCTCTCAGCCCTGTCGAATACCGGGTGAGCCTTGGACTTGCGGCATAAAACCAGTCCAAGTTTTTATCCGCACCCCC
>NZ_ACQT01000467.1 GCF_000175235.1 Acidovorax delafieldii 2AN
GGCGGCGGCGCGCCCGCTGGCCGTGATCACGCTGCCCTCCGAGCAGCAGACCATCATGCTGGCCATGGATGTATCGGGCAGCATGCGCGCCACCGACGTGCAGCCCGACCGCATCACCGCCGCGCAAAACGCCGCCAAGGCCTTCATCGCCGAGCTGCCGCGCCATGTGCGCGTGGGCATCGTGGCGTTTGCGGGCAGCGCGCAGCTGGCGCAGCTGCCCACCCAGAGCCATGAAGACCTGGCCAAAGCCATCGACAGCTTCCAGCTGCAGCGCGGCACGGCCACGGGCAACGGCATCATGCTGGCGCTGGCCACGTTGTTCCCCGACGCGGGCATCGACATCGCGGCGCTGGGCGGACGCCAGGCCATGCACCCGCGCCCACTCGACGAAGTGACCCGCCAAGACCCGGCCAAGCCGTTCACGCCCGTGGCACCGGGCTCGTACACCTCGGCCGCCATCATCATGCTGACCGACGGCCAGCGCACCACGGGGGTGGACCCGCTCGAAGCCGCCCAGTGGGCGGCCGACCGCGGGGTGCGCGTGTACACCGTGGGCGTGGGCACCGTGCAGGGGGAAACCATCGGCTTCGAGGGCTGGTCGATGCGCGTGCGGCTGGACGAAGAAACCCTCAAGGCCGTGGCCGGGCGCACCCACGCCGAATACTTCCATGCCGCCACGGCGGCCGATCTGAAAAAGGTCTATGAAACCCTGAGTTCGCGCCTGGCGGTGGAAAAGCGCGAGACCGAAATCTCGGCGCTGCTGGCGCTGGCGGGGGCCGTGCTGGCCGTTCTGGCCGCGGGGCTGTCGGTGTGGTGGTTCGGGCGGGTGATGTAGCGCGCCACTACCAAAATAATAGCTGGTGGCGCACAGCAGGCAAGCGCCACAGCCAGAAAACACCCAAAATCAGTCGTCCAGGCTGCCGGGGCCGTCCACCAAGGTGGCCAGCGACAGGTCGTGCAGCTCCTGCAGCAGGCGCACCAGCTGCTGCGCGGCGCCCTCGACCACCGCCCGCCCCTTCTCCGCCGTGGCGGCGGCGGCATTGCCCACCGCACCGGCCACGTGGTAGTCCTGCATCTGCCAGCCCAGCTTGGCGCTTTTGCCATTGCCCAGAATGGCGAAGCGCTCGGCGCGGTCCTGCGAGGTGGAGCGGAAATCGCGCGCGTGGTCCATGTGCACGGTGGCGGGCGCCAGGTGCAGCATCATCGACGTCTCGATCTCGCCTGCATGGATGCCGAAGCGGTGCTCCTCGGCGCTGAACTGGCCGGCCACGGCGTCGGGCAGTGGCAGGCTGAACCAGCTGCTGCTATAGACCAGCAGCTTGCTGCGCGTGCGCAGCTCGCGCGCCACGATGTCCATCACGCTGACCTGGCCGCCGTGGCCGTTGAGCAGCAAGAGCTTCTTCACCCCCGCGCGCGCCACGCATTCGCCGATCTCGGTCCACAGCGCGATCACCGTGGCGGGCGAGAGCGTGAGCGTGCCCGGAAAACGGATGTGCTCGGGACTCAGCCCCACCACCTGCGGCGGCAGGAACAGCGCGGGCAGCGCGGCAGGCAGCAGCGGCAGGGCCGCGTCGATCACGCCCTGCAGCAGCGTGGCGTCCACCGACAGCGGCAGGTGCGGCCCGTGCTGCTCGATGGCCGCCA
>NZ_ACQT01000466.1 GCF_000175235.1 Acidovorax delafieldii 2AN
CAGGGCAATGGTGGCGCGCGGGCTGGCGCCGCAGGCGATCCAGTGCGCGATGTCTTCAAGCCCCCGCTGCGCCGGAGCGCGCGTGGCGGCCACCAGCTTCACGGCGTATTGCAGCAGCGAGGGGTCGACATACACGCCGCGGCACTCGGCCTGCAGTGTGCTCAGTTGAGCCATGGTGGCCACGGGCAGTACCTGCACGGGCGCTTCGAGCGCCCGCTGGGCGATCACGAATTCTTCTTCCTCGCTGGGGTAGTCCAGCAGCACCTTCATCATGAAGCGGTCCACCTGCGCTTCGGGCAGGGCGTAGGTGCCTTCGGTTTCGATGGGGTTTTGCGTGGCCATCACCAGAAAAGGCGCGGGCACGTGGTGCGTCTCGCCGGCAATCGTGACCTGGCGCTCCTGCATCACCTCCAGCAGGGCGCTTTGCACCTTGGCGGGGGCGCGGTTGATTTCGTCGGCCAGCAGCAGGTGCGTGAAGACGGGGCCGAGCGTGGTGCTGAAATCGCCCGTTTTCTGGTTGTACATGCGCGTGCCGACCAGGTCGGAAGGCACCAGGTCGGGCGTGAACTGGATGCGCTTGAAGCTGCCCTGCAGGGTGCGGGCCAGCGTTTTGACAGTGAGCGTCTTGGCCAGGCCGGGCACGCCTTCGACCAGCAGATGCCCCTGGGCCAGCAGGGCGACCATGATGCGCTCCAGAAAACGATCCTGCCCCACCACCACGCGCTTGACCTCGTAGAGGACCTGTTCCATCAGCGTGGCGGTGTTGGTGGTGACTTCCATGGTTTCCTTCCTTGTCAGTGATCAGCAATGTGCAAACCGTCCCAAGCCCACGCGACGGGCGCCGCCAAGGCGGGAGACACCGAGCAAGGGTCGCCCTGCAGCGAGGGTGTCGTCCCCCCCGAAGGGAGAAGGCGCGAAGCGGCTCAGGGGCTGTTCCATTTCAAAACGGCGGCATGCCCACCGCGGCCGCCGCGCTTTCAATGGGCACGGCAAAGCCGATGCCGATGAAGGTGCTGGCCTCGGTGGGGTTGAGGATGGCTGTGACGATGCCCACCACCTCGCCGTCCATCGTGACCAGCGGTCCGCCCGAATTGCCCGGGTTGGCGGCCGCATCGAACTGGATCAGATGGGCCAGCGGGTTCTTGCCGTCGGGTGGCTCGAATTCGCGGTCCAGCCCCGACACCACGCCCGCCGACACCGAAGGCCCGATGCCGAAGGGAAACCCCACCGCCACCACCTGGTCGCCCGGCCGCAGGTTCTGGGTGGAGCGCAGCGGCGCGGCGGCCAGATCGTCGGGAACCTGGTGGGCCTGCAGCACGGCCAGGTCGTTCTCGGGTTGAACGCCCACGATGCTGGCGGTGGTTTCCAGCCCGTCCTGGAAGGTGACCGCGATGCGGGCGGCCCCGCGCACCACATGCAGGTTGGTGAGGATGACCCCCGAATCGACGATGACCACGCCGGTGCCGATGCCGCGCTCGACTTCGGCCTTGCCCTTGCGGGCGCGGACATAGCTCACCACCCGCACCACCGAGGGCGCCACCGCCTCCACGGCCCGTGTGGCGGGCGAGGGCAAGGGGGTGCTTTTCAGGGTGCGCAGCACGGCGGCGTCAAGGTCGGCCCGTGCGATGGGGCCGGCCGGGGTGCGTGAT
>NZ_ACQT01000465.1 GCF_000175235.1 Acidovorax delafieldii 2AN
CGCAGCGCTGCAGGCAAATCCAGCGGCCGGGGCATGCGCCCCTGGCGGGCCATGGTGAGCAGGGCCGCGCTGGCAAAGGGATCGAAAGCGGTGTCGGGCATAGGGGTTTGTCTTTCAAGAAGCGGGGCGGTGGCCACGACGGCCATCGCCGAATTATGGACAGCCGGCCAGAACAGCCACCACGCGCAACCGGGTTGCAGACCGCGCAACGCTGCAGGCACGGCACCTTCATATGCATATACGTCGGTGCACATGATGACTTTCCGACAATGGGGTATTCCCACCCGCACACCTCACCCCGAAGGACTCTCATGCGCACCTTTTTCTCCCACCGCTGGCTCCCTGCCGCCGCGCTCGCCTGCGCCTCCTGGCTCGCCGCCACCGGCGTCCACGCGGCCACTGCCGCCGCATGGCCTCAGCAACCGGTCACCCTGATCCTGGGCTTTCCGGCAGGCTCGGGGGTCGATGTGATCGCCCGCGCCGTTCAGGAGCCCCTGGCCCAGCGCCTGGGCCAGCCGGTCATCATCGACTACAAGTCCGGCGCGGCCGGCAACATCGCCAGCGAATACGTGGCCCGGGCCAAGCCCGATGGCTACACGCTCGCCTTTGGCACGGCCGCCACGCATGGCAGCAACGCAGCGCTCTACAAGAAGCTTCCGTTCGATGTGGAAGACGACTTCGTGCCCGTGGCGCCGCTGATCGATGTCTCCAACGTGCTGACCGTCAACCCCGCGGTCATCGACGTGAAGACGCTCAAGGAGTTCGTGGACCTGGTCAAGGCCAACCCCGGAAAATACAACTTTGCCTCCACCGGCAACGGCGCCGGCACCCACATGGCCTTCGCCGAATTCAATGCCCGCCTGGGCCTGAACATGGTGCACGTACCCTACAAGGGGGGCCCCGAAGCCATCTCGTCCGTGCTGCGCGGTGAGACCTGCTGCATCATGAACCAGGTGCAGACGGTGCTGCCGCACTACAAGGCCGACAAGGTGCGCCTGCTGGGCGTCACCACCGCCAAGCCTGTGAACGCGGTCAAGGAGGTGCCCACCATTGCCGCGAGCGGCGTGCCGGGCACCAAGGGTTTCGACAGCTCCATCTGGTTCGGCATCTTCGCGCCCAAGGGCACGGATGCCGCCATCGTCAAGAAGCTCAATGCCGCCGTGCGTGAAGTGCTGGAACTGCCCGAGGTGCGCGCGCGCTTCGAGGCGAACGGCAACACGGTGCGCATCGAAACGCCCGAGCAGTTTCGCCACACGGTGCACACCGACCGCGCCAAGTGGGCCCAGGTGGTGAAGGACGCGAAAATCAGCATCGACTGACCCGCCGCTGAACAGCCTTCAGGACACGAGAAACTCCATGCAACCGAACGACAAACTCAACAACGGGCCGGCAGGCACAGCGGGGCTGGCTGCGCTGGAGCAACGCCTGCGCGACGACCTGTCCATGCTGGGCTGGCCCCCGCGCAGCTGGGTGCCGCCGCACACCCATGCAGGCCAAGCGGTGGTGGATGTGCTCATCCTCGGCGCGGGCCAGGCGGGGCCTGGCGGCCTCTGCCGCGCTGGCCCAACAGGGCATTCGCGCAGTGCTGCTCGACCGCGCGCCGCGCGACCATGAAGGCCCCTGGGCCACCACGGCGCGCATGGAAACCCTGCGTTCACCC
>NZ_ACQT01000464.1 GCF_000175235.1 Acidovorax delafieldii 2AN
GGGGTGCGGCGGGTTGCGGGGCTGCGGCGCGCAAGGCGGGCTGCCCGGCGATGCGGAACACGCTCACCGCCTGCGCCAGTTGCGCTGCCTGGGCCTTGAGCGAGCCCGTGGCAGCAGCGGCTTCCTCGACCAGGGCCGCGTTCTGCTGCGTCACCTGGTCCATCTGCGAGATGGCCTGGTGCACCTGGTCGATGCCCGAGCTTTGCTCCTGGCTGGCGGCAGCGATCTCGGCCATGATGTCCGTCACGCGCTTGACGCTGTCCACGATGGCATCCATCGTCTTGCCGGCCTCGGCCACCTGCTGGGTGCCTTCGTCCACCTTGCCCACCGAGTTGTCGATCAGTGTCTTGATGTCCTTGGCGGCAGCGGCCGAGCGCTGCGCGAGGCTGCGCACTTCCGATGCCACCACGGCAAAGCCCCGGCCCTGCTCGCCTGCGCGGGCGGCTTCCACCGCAGCGTTGAGCGCCAGGATGTTGGTCTGGAAGGCAATGCCGTCGATCACGCCGATGATGTCGGCGATCTTGCGCGACGATGCATTGATGGCACTCATGGTGTCCACCACGTGGGCCACCACCTGGCCGCCCTGCATGGCCACCTGCGATGCCGACGAGGCCAGCTGGTTGGCCTGGCGGGCGTTGTCGGCGTTCTGGCGCACGGTGCTGGTCAGCTCCTCCATCGAGGCGGCGGTTTCCTCCAGCGAGCTGGCCTGCTGCTCGGTGCGCGACGAGAGGTCCTGGTTGCCTGCATCGATCTGGTTCGATGCCGTGGCGATGCCCTCGGTGCCCGCGCGCACGCGGCCCACCACCTGGGCCAGGCTGGTGTTCATGTGCTGGAGCGCTTCCATGAGCTGACCCGTTTCGTCACGCGAATGGACCTCCACGGTGGTGGTCAGGTCGTTGTCGGCCACGGCGCGCGCCACGCGCACGGCTTCGGACAGGGGACGCGTGATTCCGTGCGTGAGCCACCAGGCGCACACGCCGCCCACCGCCACGGCCAGCACGCACAGCAGCATCAGCCACATGCGGCTTTCGGCATAGACGCCCTGGATGTCCTTGGCGGTGGCGTCGATGCTGGCGCGCTGCAGGTCGAGCAGCTGCTGGATCAGCGCCATGTATTTCTCGGCCGCCGGCAGGTAGACCTGCGTGAGGGTGCGCTCGGCCTCTTCGAGCTGGCCGTCGGCCTTGGCCTTCACCGCCTGGTCGCGCGAAGAGAGGTAGGTGACGCGGGCCTTCTTGATCGTGACCCACAGTTCCTTTTCCGCGGGGTTCGAGAGCAGGGGTTCGATGCGGTCCTGCAGCTTGCCCGATTCACGGGTGGACATGGCGGCGTCTTCGGCAAAGAAGCCCGCCAGCGAGGGGTCGGTGCTCTTGACGATGGCCGTGGTGCGCCGGGCGCCGCTGTAGACGTAGCGGTACCAGTCGCTGATCATGCGTTCCATGGCCAGGGGCTGCTGGGTCATGTCGTTGGTGGCCTGGGCCACGGTCTGCAGGCGCCAGAGACCGAAGAGGGTCATCAGGACCATCAGGGCCAGAACAAGTGCAAAGCCTCCTCCGAGGCGTGTGCCGATTTTCAGGTTTTTCATGGTTTTTTCAGGAGCTGGATTGCGTGTTGCGGGGGGCCGAGCGCCTGGGGCGCGGGCTAAGCGGTGGGGGCGGCCGGCAG
>NZ_ACQT01000463.1 GCF_000175235.1 Acidovorax delafieldii 2AN
CCTCCCATCAGCAGCAGCGCCAGGGCCAGGCCGGCGCCGGGGCGCACCAGCGCCAGATGGCCCAGGGGGGATGCCGAAACCGCCAGCAGCCCCGCCACCACCAGGTACAGCATGGCCGCGCCGGTGAACTCCAGTGGGCGAAACGGCGGCGAAGGGCTGCGCGAGGGCGGGGGCACCATGTAAAGAAGGAACTGGTATGACGCTTTGATCGTAGCCCAAGCCCGTGCATCCACCTTGGCATGGAACAATGGTGCGCCACTGTCTGCACGCGCCCCTGGCCGGCCGTGCCCCGCCGCCTTCCTGATCCGCGAGACCGCCATGATCCTGCTGCACTACGCCCCCAGCACCGCCGCCATGGTGCCCCACATCGTGCTGGAGGAACTGGGGCTGCCCTACGAGCGCGTGCTGGTGGACCCCAACCGCAACGACCACCGCTCGGCGGCCTACCTGCGCATCAACCCCAACGGGCTGCTGCCGGCGCTCACCGATGGCGGTCTGGTGCTGTATGAAACCGCCGCGATCTGCCTGCATCTTTGCGACACCCATCCTGAAGCGGGGCTGGTGCCCGCCCTGGCCACTGCCGAGCGCGCGCACTTCTACAAATGGCTCATGTGGCTGACCAACACGTTGCAGAGCACCCTTGTCGTCTATTTCTATCCTGAGCGCTGGATGGACGAGGGCCATGCGGCCGGCGTGGCCGAACTCAAGGGCCATGCCCAGCGCCGCGTCGGCGGGCTGCTGGACCTGCTGGATGCCGAACTGGCGCGCCACGGAGGGCCCTGGTTCATGGGTGGTGCCTACACCGCCCTCGACGCCTATGTGTTCACCCTGTGCCGTTGGACGCGGGGTTTCGCCCAGGGCGCGGCGCGGACACGACCGCACCTGGGGCCGTACCTGCAGCGCATGCTGGAGCGCCCCGCGGTGCGGCGCGTGCTCGACAACGAGGGGCTCTCGGCGCCGTTTGTGTGACAGCGCAGCCAGCGCCGGTGGTACAGGCGTCCCCAGGCGGCCGGTTCAGTGCCCGCCGCCGGTGCGCGCCAGGTAGCGCTTGCGCCAGAACAGCGCGACCAGCCCTGCGGCAATCGCGGTCATGGAGCCCATGGCCCACCAGAAACCGTCTTGCTTGTGCAGGAGCGGAATGTACTCAAAGTTCATTCCGAAGATACCCGCGATCAGGTTCAGCGGCAGGAACACCGCCGTCAGCGCCGTGAGGGTGCGCATGATGTCGTTGGTGCGGTTGCTCTGCACGCTGAAATGCATTTGCACGGCGGTCTCGGTGCTCTGCTCCAGCCGGCGCACGTGGTGCACCACGCGCTCGATGTGTTCGCGCACGTCGCGGCTGCGCACCTTGAGCAGGTCCAGGTCGCGCTGGCCGGCGCTGCTTTCGGGCATGGCCCAGGTTTCCAGCGCGTCGATCCAGTCCTGCACGGCGGTGCGCTGGTCTTCGCAGATTTCGTCGAGCTGGTGCAGCGACAGCCGCGCATCGAGCAGCGAGCTCCAGTTCACATAGCGCGCCCGGGGCTTGAGCAGTTCGGTCTGCCAGTGGTCGAGCTGGCGGGCGAGTTCGCGGCGCAGGTCGAGGTAGCCGTCCACTATCAGGTTGACCACGCGCAGCATCAGGTCTGCCGTACTGGTGGGCTGGCGCGCGCCCGACGCAGGGCTG
>NZ_ACQT01000462.1 GCF_000175235.1 Acidovorax delafieldii 2AN
GTATTGGCCCTGCCGCTTGCCGTGCATGCGCCGGCTGCTTCGCGGACGGCGGCGGGGTGCCCGAAGGAGTTACCCCGGGGCCATGGGTTGGCGCTGTCTCGGCCACGCAATGGCAGGCTGGCCCGTCCCCGCAGAAAGCCGGGAAGGGCCGGCACCATCAACAAACCGGCAGGGCTGGCCCATGAAAAAGCCCGGCAGGGCCGGGCTGGCACAGGGAGGGGGGGGCGCGGCGCCCGACTCAGGCGAGCAGGTCGCTGAGTGCGCGGGCGATCACCTTGGTGGCGCGGCGCAGGTCTTCGAGTTCGAGCCGCTCGTCGGCGCGCTTGGCATGCGATTCGAGCACGGTGCGGGGCCCGGCGCCGTAGATCACGCCGGGAATGCCGCGCTCCACGTACAGGCGCACGTCCGTGTACAGCGGCGTGCCCACGGCGGGCACCGGCTCGCCCAGCACCGCCTGGGCATGCTTCTGAATGGCATCGACCAGGGGCTGGTTGCCCGCCAGCGGTGTCATGGCGTTGGCCAGCAGCAGGCGTTTGATGTCCACCGTGATGCCGGCGCGCTCGCCCGCGGCTTGCTCGATCACGCGGCGCAGCGTGGCCTCGACCTCGACCGGGTTCTCTTCGGGGATCATGCGTCGGTCGAGCTTGAACAGCACCTTGCCGGGCACGACGTTGGTGTTGGTGCCGCCCTCGATGCGCCCCACGTTCAGGTAGGGGTGCTTGATGCCGGCGACGTTCGATGTGACTTTCTTGTATTCATCGTTCTGCGCGTACAACGCGTTCAGGATGTGCACGGCGCCCTGCAATGCGTCCACGCCGGTGTGGGGCACGGCGGCGTGGGCCATCTTGCCGTGCACGGTCACTTCCATCTGCAGGCAGCCGTTGTGGGCGGTGACCACTTCGTAGCTGAAGCCTGCGGCCACCATCAGGTCGGGTTGGGTGAGACCGTTCTTCAGCAGCCAGCCAGGGCCGAGTTCGCCGCCGAATTCCTCGTCGTAGGTGAAGTGCAACTCGACCGCACCCCGGGTGGGCTTGGCCACGGCTTCAAGCGCGCGCACAGCAAAGGTGAAGCTGGCGAAATCGCTCTTGCTCACGGCCGTGGCGCGGCCATACATCTTGCCGTCCGCGATCTCGGCGCCGTAGGGGTCGTGTGTCCATCCTTCTCCTGGCGGCACCACGTCGCCGTGGGCGTTCAGTGCGATGGTTCTGCCTGAGCCTGGGGCGCCGTAGGGGCGGCGAACGATCAGGTTGGTGATGGACTGCATGCCATAGGCCTGCACATCGGCGGCTGGCACGGCATGTTTTTCGGCGGAGAAGCCCCACTCCTGCAGCAGCTCTGCGGTGCGTTCTGCGTGGGGCGCGTTGTTGCCGGGCGGGGTGTCGGTGGGCACGCGCACCAGGGCCTGCAAAAAGCGCACTTCCTCGTCAAAATGCTGGTCGATCCAGGCGTCGATGGCGGTGTAGTCGGTGGTCATGGCTGAGGCTCCTCGGCAAGCTGGTGCAGCACGTGCGTGAAGGCATCCACGGCCAGCTGCATGTCGTTGTTGGTGGTGGATTCAAGGGGGTTGTGGCTGATGCCGGCGTTTTCGCCGCGCACGAAAAGCATGGCCTGCGGCAGGATTTCGTGCAGCTTCATGGCGTCATGGCCCGCGCCGCTGGGCATGCGCAGCACGGGCACGC
>NZ_ACQT01000461.1 GCF_000175235.1 Acidovorax delafieldii 2AN
GCCCGCCTGGTGCAGCTCGCCCAGGCGCTGCGCCGCCTGACCGACCACGACCTCGAAGAAACCGCCAGCACCCGTCTGCTCGTCATGGCGGCACGGCTGGTGGCGTCCGGCCTCTCGCTGCGCGATGCCTGCCGTGCCGCCGTGGTGGATGCGCTCACAGATGACACCGAGACCGTGCTTGCGCTCGACGAAGTCGTGCGCGCGGTGGTGGGCGATGAAGACTGATTGTTCTGGCTGTGCCTCGGCCTCGGGCTGCTCAACCGCAGCCCTCCCGCCCGGCGCACTGGCCACCCAAGACAGCGGCGCCCCGGCGGCGCTGCCGACCACTGCACAACTGCAGCGGCGCCGGCGCTGGTTTCAGGCTGTCTTTTTTTCCATATTTCTACTTGCACCCGCACTCAACCTGCTGCGTTTCGATCTGAACGAAACCCAGCTGTGGGTGCTCGGCTTTCGCTGGTCGCTGGGAATTGATGCGTTCCTGCGCGGCGAAGCCACCGCCGTCCAGACCGCATGGGCCATCGTGTGGAGAGGCATTCTCCCTGTCCTGACGGTCATCACCGCCTTTCTGGCCGTGGCCTACCGTTTCGGCCGCCTGTATTGCGGGTGGCTGTGCCCCCATTTCTCATTGGTTGAAACACTCAACGACCTTCTGCACCGCGCCACGGGCAAGCTCAGCGTATGGGACAAATCGCCCACGCCACGCCCAGGCCGCACTGCCGACAAACGGTGGTGGCCCCTGTTTCTGGCTGCCTGCCTGGTGTTTGGCTTCACCTGGGCCATCACATTGCTAACGTACCTGCTGCCCCCAGTCGAGATCTGGGGCAACCTGGTGCGCGGCACACTCACCGCCAACCAGGCCCGGTTCCTGGGCGTTGGCACCCTCGTCTTCACCCTGGAATTCATGCTGGCGCGGCACCTGTTCTGCCGCTTCGGTTGCGCCGTGGGGCTGTTCCAGAGCCTGGCCTGGATGGCCAACCCCAAGGGAATGGTGGTGTCCTTCACGCGTGAACGCGCCCGCGAATGCCGCACCTGCGATGCGCCACGCGGCAGCGCTTGCGACAACGCCTGCCCCATGCGCCTGAACCCCCGCAACATCAAGCGCATGATGTTTGCCTGTGTGCAGTGCGGCCAGTGCCTGACGGCCTGCGACACCTCCCAGTCCGCCCAGGGACGGACCCCCACACTCGAATGGAAGGTGGGCCTCGACGCCGTGCGCGAAACCCTGCGCCAGCGCCGTGAGGAGCAGCACTGATGGAAGAGTGGATTGGCCAATGGTGGCACCGTGCCGTCACCCGCGTCGCCGAGCCTGACCGCACCCATGTGCAAGTCACCTTGGAGGAAATGCGCCGGAGCATTGCGTTGCTGTACCGTGCCGGCGGAGGCGACGCAGCGGTGCGCGTGGCACCGGTGGCCGACAGCCGTCACGGCGGGCCCCGCGGCTGGCTCCAGAGGCTGGCAGGAAGTGGCATTCGTGTTCCGCTGCCGGTGCTCGACTGGGAAACCCTGGCTCTGCCCGCCCAGATCGCTGTCTTTGACCAACGCGAGCTCAACCGTGCACTGTACCTCTGGTTGGCCGCGCTGGCGGCCGTGTTCGAACCCACCGGAGACTGGATTGCCGACAACCGCGCGGCCACAGCGCGCGCACTGCAGCGCTTTGCCGGGCTGCGCGGCACGCACCAGCGCCTGGCGCAGGCCCATCTGG
>NZ_ACQT01000460.1 GCF_000175235.1 Acidovorax delafieldii 2AN
CCAGCCAGGGCCTGCGCTGCGCCGTGGCAGGCGCGGCGCGCAAGGGCATGGTCAAGGCGATCGGCCCACTCGGCCAGTTCGGGGGTCTGGTCTTCCTGGGCGCGCTGGCGCGCGAAGCGCACGATCTCTTGCGCATATTCGGCGTTGACCGCCATCCATTCGGTGTCGGTCACACGCCCCGTCTTGCGCCGCAGCAGCACATGCAGATGGGCTGCAATGGCAAGCTTGTCGGGATCGGACATGGTCAATTCCTTACGGCAGTTCGATGTGAATTCGTCGCGGCGGTGCGTGCAGAGCCGGGCATTCGCACCACGGGCGCAACGCATGGAGCCTGTGCATGGGGCGCGACAGCGGGCCTATGTCGGCGCCCGCCAGGCTCGGGGCCGTTCGCGTGCGCCGCCCTCACGTGCGGCAGCCCGCAGGTGGCTCCTTGCGGCATGGTGCTTGTTCACCCGCCCAGGCGTTCGCGTTGCTGGGCAAGATCAAGCCCGGTCTGCTCGCTTTGCTCGTCCACCCGCAGGCCCATGGCAAAGTTGATAGTCCACAGCAGTGCCGCCGTCACCACCAGGCTGTATGCCATCACGGCGCCCACGCCAATGGCCTGGGTCAGCAGACTGCCCGCGACGCCACCGACGGCCTTGCTGGCCAGCACGCCCGTGAGCAGCGACCCCACGATGCCACCGATGCCGTGCACGCCGAACACATCCAGCGAGTCGTCCACACCCAGCAGGCGCTTGAGTCCGGTGGCGCCCCAGTAACAGGCCAGCCCCGCCACCAGGCCAATCACCAGCGCCGAACGCAGCGTGACAAACCCGGCAGCGGGCGTGATGGCCACGAGGCCCGCCACCAGGCCCGAGCACAGACCCAGCAGCGACGGACGCCCGCGCACCGTCCACTCCCCCACCATCCACGCCATGGCCCCGGCCGCAGCGGCCACGTGCGTCACCGCCATGGCCAGCCCCGCCCTGCCGTCCGCCGCCACGGCAGAGCCGGCATTGAAGCCAAACCAGCCCACCCACAGCATTCCGGCGCCGACCATGGTGAAGCCCAGGTTGTAGGGTTCGAAGGGTTCACGCCCGTATCCGGTGCGGCGGCCCAGGAACCATGCGCACACCAGCCCCGCCACCCCGGCGTTCACGTGCACCACCGACCCTCCGGCAAAATCCAGCGCACCCATCCGGGCGAGCCAGCCGCCGGGCTCCCACACCCAATGGGCCACGGGCGCATAGACCAGCACGCTCCACAGGCCCACGAAAATCAGCATCGCGGAAAACCGCATGCGCTCGACCAGCGCGCCCACCAGCAATGCGGCCGTGATGACGGCGAAAGTGAGCTGGAACATGGCATACACCGATTCGGGAATGCGCGGGGCGACGTGGCTCACGGCCAGCCGGCCCTCCGCCAGCTCGAGATCCAGACCCGAGAACCCCATGCGGTCGAGCCCCCCCAGCCACGCGCTGCCCGGCGTGAACGCGAGCGAATACCCCGCGGCGAACCACAGCAGGCTGACCAGCGCCGCAATGGCCACCACGCTGGCCAGGGTGTTGAGCACGTTCTTTCGGCGGACCATGCCGGCATAGAAGAGCGCGACGCCTGGCAGCGTCATCAGCAGCACCAAGGCCGTGGAGGTCATCATCCAGCCGGTGTCGGCCGCGCTCAAGCTGTCTTGCGCCACCAGCGCTGGCCGCGTGGGCGCAGCCACGGC
>NZ_ACQT01000459.1 GCF_000175235.1 Acidovorax delafieldii 2AN
GGCCGCTGCCGCGGCGGCGTTGCCCGTGGCGGCCGCGATGGCGGTCGGGTCCTGGCTCTTCTGGGCTTGCTCCATCTGGCGGGCGGCCTCTTCCATCTTCTTGCCGGCGGCCTCCAGCCCGGCCGTGTTCACCGACACCTTGCCGCCAGGGGTCTCCAGCGAAATGGCCGGCGTATCGGCCCCGCCGAAGAGGCTCCCGCTGCGGGGCATGAACAGCGCGCTGACCGAACCCATCACCACCGCCATCACGATGGCGGCAATCAGCACCACCACGGTATAGACCACGGACTTTTCCGCCGGATTCTTCATGAGCACCGGCAGTCCGGTGTAGATGAGATAGATCGAATACAGCGCCGCCAGCAGCCCCAGCACCGACAGTGCCGGCAGCAGGCTGAACACGCCACCCAGCAGCGCAGCGGTGCTGCCATACACCGCCAGCTTGAGCGCCTGGATCTGGCTCTTCTGGCCGCCGAACGTCGGTGCCAGCGCATCGACGATGAGCGCCAGCACAAACACCCCCGCCAGACTCAGCACATACGACACCACCATGTTGGCCAAGCCGGCCAGCAGGGGGATGCGGATCGTGACCCCGAAGCCGCCCATGCCGATCAGCGACAGCCCGATGAAGCCGCAGACGGCAGGAATGGCCGCCAGCAGCATGAGGTAGCGCGTGTACAGCCCGGCCATGTCGGCCGGCTCGTGTTCGATGGTGGCCCAGGTCTGCCTGGGTTGAAGAAGAATCCCCTTGACGCGTTCGATCAAATTCATGTGCCCTCCCGGCCGTGGAAAACGGACTGCACGACGCGGCAGCCTCAAAGCCGCGAAAGATACTGGAATTGGGGAAATTTGGCGACCATTTGGATGCGGAATGCCGCCACATCTGTGCAATATGCCCGCTTTGAGGCCCATTGCCCCCAGCAGCAGCACGGCCGCAGCCGTGACAGGGCAAGGTCAAGCCCAGGAGGGCGGTGGCGGCCTTCAGCCCTGCCGCAACCGGTCCACGCTGGCGTGCAGGTGCTGCGTCCAGGCGCGGCGATCGCGGCCATCCGCCTTTTCGGGCACGCCGTAGTGCACCACGGCTTCGATGGCAGGGGCGCTCAGCGTGCGCCAGATGGACCCCACGAGGGTCTCGTCGCCGATGTAGCTCGGGGCATAGCTGGGCCTGCCGCTTGCCTTGTCGATGAATTGCAGGCCCACGGGTTGCACGAACGCCTCGGCCGACACCGCCGCCTGCAGAAGGTTGGCGTGGAACGGCAGCAGCGTCCGGCCGTCGCCCGTGGTTCCCTCGGGGAACACCGCCAGCACCTCGCCGCGCTCCAGCGCATCGTGCATGGACCGCACCATGCGCAGCGCATCGCGGCGCGAACTGCGCTCGATGTACAACGTGCCGGCGGCCGTGGCCAGCGTGCCGATGAGCGGCCAGGCCTGCACATCCGACTTGGAGACGAAACGGCAATGCCGTGCCGCGTGCATGACCGGGATGTCGAGCCACGAGAGGTGGTTGGCCACCAGCATCACGGGCCCACCCACCGGCGGCGTGCCCTTGATGCGCAGCGAAATGCCGGTGTGCGCAAGCAGTTCCATGGCCCAGGCCTGCACGCGCGCGTGCTGCTGGTCGGGCGCGAGCGCGGGAAAGCGCAGCGCCACGATCGCCAAGCCCTTCAGGATGTGGCCCAGCAACCGCAAAAGGCGCCAGCAGGCCAGAAGGTTTCTCATGCGCCAGCGCCCTTGCGC
>NZ_ACQT01000458.1 GCF_000175235.1 Acidovorax delafieldii 2AN
TGCCGCCCACCGTGGCGCCCGGCCCGAAATGGGGCGGCTCGAACGCCAGGCACTGGCCGCTTTCGGCCAGCACGGCCTCCAGCTCGGAAAGCGGGGTGCCGACCCGGGCCGTCACCACGAGTTCGCTGGGCTCATAGCTCACGATGCCGGCATACGCGCGGGTGTCGAGCACCTCGCCGCGCAGCGCAAGGCCATGAAAATCCTTGGTGCCCCCCCCCCGGATGCGCAGCGGGGTCTGCGCGGCGGCGGCGGCCTGGATACGGTCAACAATCTGGCGAAGGGCGAATTCCATGGCCTGCATGGTAGCGGCACACCCGAACGGCGTGTCCAGCGGGCCGCATGAATTTTTTGAACAGAAGCCGTGCAATCCACCGGGCCGGCGGCGGCCGGTGCGGCGGCGCCTGCCAGCACCGGCGAAAAAAAGCCCGCCGGAGGGGCGGGCTGAAGTTCAGGAGTGACTCGCTCAAAAGCCCAGGTGCTGCGGCACCACCAGACACCGCAGCCCAGGAAGCGCTCAGCGGTTGTACGCCGTCTCGCCGTGCGAGGTGATGTCCAGGCCTTCGCGCTCGGCTTCCTCGGGGACCCGCAGGCCCACCAGCAGATCGGCGATCTTGTAGGCCACGAACGAGACCACGCCCGACCACACGAGGGTCAGCAGCACGCTCTTGACCTGGACCCACACCTGGGCGCCCATGGCAAAGGTGTCGGGGGTCAGGCCTCCCGTGCCGCCCAGGCTCTGCGAGGCAAACACGCCGGTGAGGATGGCGCCCAGAATGCCGCCCACGCCATGCACGCCGAACACGTCGAACGCATCGTCGGCACCCAGCATCTTCTTGAGGCCACCCACACCCCACAGACAGATCACGCCCGCCAGCAGGCCCATCACGATGGCACCCATGGGACCCACGAAGCCGGCCGCCGGCGTCACCGCCACCAGGCCCGCCACGGCACCCGAGGCAGCGCCCAGCATGGAGGCCTTGCCCTTGTGCAGGGCTTCGCCGGCCAGCCACGACAGGGTGGCGGCACCCGTGGCCAGCACGGTGTTGATGAAGGCCAGGCCCGCAGCGCCGTTGGCGGCACCGGCCGAACCGGCATTGAAGCCGAACCAGCCCACCCACAGCAGCGAGGCACCCACCATGGTCAGCGTCAGGCTATGGGGCGTGAGCGCCTCCTTGCCAAAGCCGATGCGCTTGCCCACCATGTAGGCGCCCACCAGGCCGGCGATACCCGCGTTGATGTGCACCACGGTGCCGCCCGCGAAGTCGAGTGCGCCATCCTTGCCCAGCAGGCCACCGCCCCACACCATGTGGGCCATGGGGATGTAGCTGAAGGTGAACCACAGCACGGCAAAGATCAGCACGGCGGCGAACTTGATGCGCTCGGCGAACGACCCCACGATCAGCGCCACGGTGATGGCGGCGAAGGTGGACTGGAAGGCCACGAACACATATTCGGGAATGGTCGGCAGCAGGCCCGACAGCGTGTCCGGTGCAATGCCCTTGAGGAAGATCTTCTCGAAGCCCCCAAAGAACTGCCCTTCACCCGCGAACGCCAGGCTGTAGCCGTAGATGGCCCACAGCACGGAGATCAGCGCGAAGATCACGAACACCTGCACCAGCACCGACAGCATGTTCTTCGAGCGGGCCAGGCCGCCATAGAACAGGGCCAGGCCCGGGATGATCATCAGGATCACCAGCAGGGTGGACGTCAGCATCCACGCCGTGTCGCCGGAGTCGAGCTTGGGTG
>NZ_ACQT01000457.1 GCF_000175235.1 Acidovorax delafieldii 2AN
TGGGCCATGGCCAGCACCCTGGCGCGCACCGAAGGCGGCACCTCGGGCGCATGCATGTCCACCGGGCGGTCCGCGCCGGCGCCGATGTCTTCCGGTGTCGCGGGGCAGGGGCGCATGCCGGTCTCCTGGGAATGCAAGGCGGTGGTGTTTATCGGCCTCAATGCCCCGCCAGCTTCTTGAGCTGGTACAGCGCATCCAGCGCTTCGCGTGGGCTGAGCTGGTCCGGGTGGATGGTGGCCAGCGTGGCCTCCACCGGGCTTGGTGCCGACACCTCGGGCGCGGGGGCGGGGCGAACAGGTCCACCTGCAGCTCGCCCTCGTCCGCGCGCTCTTCCAGCGCGGCCAGCGCGTGGCGCGCGTGGTGCAGCACCGGGGCGGGCATGCCGGCCAGCTTGGCCACTTGGATGCCGTAGCTGCGGCTGGCCGGACCGGGCTGGATTTCGTGCAGGAAGACGATGTCGGAGCCGCTTTCCGCCGCGCTCACGTGCATGTTGATGGCGTGGCGCGCCTTGGCGGGCAGTTCGGTCAGCTCGAAGTAGTGCGTGGCGAACAGTGTGAAGGCGCGGGTCTTGTCGTGCAGGTGCGTGGCGATGCCGCTGGCCAGGGCCAGGCCGTCGAAGGTGCTGGTGCCACGGCCGATCTCGTCCATCAGCACCAGGCTGTGTGGCGTGGCGGCGTGCAGGATCTGCGCGGCCTCCACCATCTCCAGCATGAAGGTCGATTGCGCGTTGGCCAGGTCGTCGGCCGCGCCGATGCGCGTGTGGATGGCGTCGATGGGCCCCAGGCGACAGCTGGCGGCGGGCACATGGCTGCCCATGCTGGCCAGCAGCACGATGAGCGCCACCTGGCGCATGTAGGTTGACTTGCCGCCCATGTTGGGGCCGGTGATGACCTGCATGCGCGTGTTGGCGTTCAGGCGCGTGTGGTTGGCGATGAAGGCGCCGCTCGATGTCTCGGCCAGACGCGCCTCCACCACGGGGTGGCGGCCGGCTTCGATCTCGATGCAGGGCTCGTTCACGAACTGCGGCGCGCACCAGCCGAGCGTGAGCGAGCGTTCGGCCAGGGTGCACAGCCCGTCCAGCGTGGCAAGGGCATGCGCCAGGCGGGTGAGCCGCGGGATGTGCGGCTGGAGCTGGTCCAGCACCTGCTCGTAGAGCCACTTCTCGCGCGCCAGGGCGCGTTCGTTGGCAGACAGGGCCTTGTCCTCGAAGGCCTTGAGCTCGGGCGTGATGAAGCGCTCGGCGTTCTTCAGCGTCTGGCGGCGGCGGTAGTCGCCCGGCACCTTGTCGAGATGGCTACCGGTGACTTCGATGTAGAAGCCGTGCACCTTGTTGAACTGCACGCGCAGGTTGGGGATGCCGGTACGCGCCTTCTCGCGCGTTTCCAGGTCGAGCAGGAAGGCGTCGCAGTTGCTCTGGATGCCGCGCAGCTCGTCCAGCTCGGCGTCGAAGCCGCTGGCGATCACGCCGCCGTCGCGCACCAGCGCGGCGGGTTCCTCGTCGATGGCGCGCCGCAGCAGCTCCGTGCAGCCCTCGGGCGGCTGCAAATGGCTGAAGATTTGGGCCAAATAGGGTTCTGGCGCTTGTCCGTTCTGCGCGAGCAGCTCTGCTTTTTGTAGCGTCTTGCCCAGCGCCACGAGCTCGCGCGGGCGCACCTGGCGCAGCGCGGTGCGCGCGGTGATGCGCTCCACGTCGCTCACGCCCTTGAGCTGCTCGCGCAGTGCGCTCCAGGGGGCCTGGCTGGCACC
>NZ_ACQT01000456.1 GCF_000175235.1 Acidovorax delafieldii 2AN
CCTGGTCCACATCGGCGGCGGTGGCCTCTTGCACGGTACCCACCACATCGCTGTGGTCGGCGGGGTTGCGCACGGGCTGCACGGGGCCTGCGGGGGCATCGGCGCCCAGCAGGGGCGCTGCCGTCCATGCGTGGCTTGCCGTGGCTTGCAGGGTGGTGGCCAGCTCGGTCAGCGTGTTTTCGTTCGACAGGTCCAGCCCGCGCGAGTTGGTGCGGTGCACGCCATACAGGCCCTGGGGCGTGGCAATGCGGGGGTGGGGCAAGCCCGCCGTGCCTTCCACCGCAGCTTGCTGGTCCACCACGTGCACGGGGCTCTTCACCAGCTCGTCCAGCGCAATCGTTTCGTCGGCAATGCGGTTCACGAACGAGGTGTTGGCGCCGTTCTCCAGCAGACGGCGTACCAGGTAGGCCAGCAGGGTTTCGTGCGTGCCCACGGGGGCGTAGATGCGGCACGGGCGTCCCAATTTACCGGCGGTGATGGCACCCACCACCTGCTCATACAGCGGCTCGCCCATGCCGTGCAGGCACTGAAATTCGTATTGCCCTGCGTAGTAGTTGCTGCCCGCCAGTTGGTAGATGGTGGCCACCGTCTCGGCGTTGTGCGTGGCGAACTGAGGGTACACGGCCTCGGGCGCGGCCAGCAGCTTCTTGGCGCAGGCGATGTATGAGATGTCGGTGTGCACCTTGCGGGTGTAGACGGGGTAGTCCTCCAGCCCATCGACCTGGGCACGCTTGATTTCGCTGTCCCAGTACGCGCCCTTGACCAGGCGCACCATCAGCCGGCGCTGGGTGCTGCGGGCGAGTTGAACCACATAGTCGATGACGAACGGGCAGCGCTTTTGGTAGGCCTGGATGACAAAGCCAATGCCGTTCCAACCCGCCAGCGTGGGCTCGTGGCACAGGCGCTCCAGCAGGTCCAGCGACAGCTCCAGGCGGTCGGCTTCTTCGGCGTCGATGTTCAGGCCAATGTCGTACTGCTTGGCCAGCGTGGTCAGACGCAGCACCAGCGGGTACAGCTCGTCCATGACCCTGCCAAACTGGGCGCGGCTGTAGCGCGGGTGCAGGGCCGAGAGCTTGATGGAGATGCCCGGCCCTTCATAGATGCCGCGCCCGGCAGACGCCTTGCCAATCGCGTGGATGGCCTGCTCGTACGAGGCGTAGTAGCGCTGGGCGTCTTCGCTGGTCAGCGCCGCTTCGCCCAGCATGTCGTACGAATAGCGAAAGCCCTCGGCCTCCATCGTGCGTGCGTTGCGCAGGGCTTCGTCGATGGTTTCACCGGTCACAAATTGCTCGCCCATCATGCGCATGGCCATGTCCACGCCCTTGCGGATCAGCGGCTCGCCGCCCTTGCCGATCAGGCGGCTGAGCGACTTGCCAAGGCTGCCTTCACTGTGCGTGGCCACCAGCTTGCCGGTGATGAGCAGGCCCCAGGTGGCGGCGTTGACGAACAGCGACGGGCTCTTGCCCAGGTGGGCATCCCACTGGCCGTGGCTGATCTTGTCGCGGATCAGCGCATCGCGTGTGGCCTTGTCGGGGATGCGCAGCAGGGCCTCGGCCAGGCACATCAGCGCCACGCCTTCTTGCGACGACAGCGAAAACTCCTGCAGCAGCCCCTGCACGATGCCCGCACGCCCGGCGCTGGCCTTGCGTTCGCGCAGCGCCTTGGCAATGCGCAGCGCCAACTGCTCGGCCGACGCTGCTTGATCCGCAGGCAAGCGGGCCTGGGCCAGCAGCGGGGCCAGGGCCTCGGGCTCGGGGCGG
>NZ_ACQT01000455.1 GCF_000175235.1 Acidovorax delafieldii 2AN
ATACCGGCAGCAGCGACGTGAAGCGCGGCTGGGAAATCGACCTGCCCCTGCCCCTGTTCGACTGGGGCGGCGCCGCGCGCACCCGCGCCCGGGCCGAGGTGGAGCAGGCCGCCGCCCAGTTGCAGGACACCGCCGTGCGCGCCCGCAGCGAGGTGCGCAGCGCCTGGCTCACCTACCGCACCGCGCTTGACCTGGCGCGCCAGCAGCAGGGCGAGGTCGTGCCGCTGCGCCAGATCATCAGCGACGAGACCACGCTGCGCTACAACGGCATGCTGGCCAGCGTGTGGGACATGCTGGCCGAGGCGCGCAACAGCACCCAGGCCGTGGCCAGCGCCATCGCCGCCCAGCGCGACTTCTGGCTGGCCGAGACCGATCTGCAACTCGCGTTGACGGGCACCTCACCCGGCGCGCTGCAGGGCCTGACCTCCGGCGCCGCAGCGTCCACCACCCCACAAGGCCACTGACATGAACCGCCGCAATTTCTTTTCTGGCGCCGCCACGGTCGTGGCCGCAGCATCCGTCAGCCGCGTGGCCCTGGCCGCGCTGCCCGAGCCCGCCACCCAGTCCAGCGCCGACACCGCGCCGCCGCTGCACCCGCCCACCGGCCGACCCTACCAACCCGTGGTCACGCTCAACGGCTGGACCGCCCCCTGGCGCATGAACGCCGACGTCAAGGAATTCCACCTGGTGGCCGAGCCCGTGGTGCGCGAGGTGGCGCCGGGCTTTTTCGTCAACCTGTGGGGCTACAACGGCCAAAGCCCCGGCCCCACCATCGAGGTGGTCGAGGGCGACCGCGTGCGCATCTTCGTCACCAACCGCCTGCCCGAGCACACCACCATCCACTGGCACGGCCAGCGCCTACCCAACGGCATGGACGGCGTGGGCGGCCTCACCCAGCCCGCCATCCAGCCCGGCAAGACCTTCGTGTACGAGTTTGTGGCGCGCCGCCCCGGCACCTTCATGTACCACCCGCATGCCGACGAGATGGTGCAGATGGCCATGGGCATGATGGGTCTGTGGATCACCCACCCCAAGGGCAGACACCCGCAGATCGCCAAGGTGCAGCGCGACTACGCTTTTTTGCTCAACGCCTTTGACGTGGAGCCCGGCAGCATGACCCCCAAGGTCAACACCATGCTGGACCACAACATCTGGTGCTGGAACAGCCGCGTGTTCCCCGCCATCAGCCCGCTGGTGGCGCGTCAGGGCGAGCGCGTGCGCATCCGCGTGGGCAACCTCACCATGACCAACCACCCCATCCACATCCACGGCCACGAGTTTGAAGTGACCGGCACCGACGGCGGCCCCGTGCCCAAAAGCGCGCGCTGGCCGGAGGTGACCACCGACGTGGCCGTGGGCCAGATGCGGCAGGTCGAGTTCATCGCCGACGAGCCCGGCGACTGGGCCCTGCACTGCCACAAGAGCCACCACACCATGGGCGCCATGGGCCACGGCGTGCCCACCATGATTGGCGTTGACCACCAAGGCCTGGTCGGCAAGATCCAGAAGATCGTGCCCGACTACATGGTGATGGGCGAGCGCGGCATGGCCGACATGGGCGCCATGGAGATGCCGCTGCCCGACAACACCTTCCCGATGATGACGGGCACCGGCCCCTTCGGTCCGCTGGAAATGGGCGGCATGTTCACCACCCTCAAGGTGCGCGCCGACCAACCCGCAGGCAGCTATGCCGACCCCGGCGACTTCAGGCAGCCACGCGGCACCCAGGCCTTTGAATGGCAAGGCGCCCCGGCCGCCAC
>NZ_ACQT01000454.1 GCF_000175235.1 Acidovorax delafieldii 2AN
CGCACGGAAGAGCGCATCGCCGGGCTGGACGCGGGCGCCGATGACTACCTGGGCAAGCCTTTCGATCTGGCCGAGGTGGAGGCGCGGCTGCGTGCGCTGGTGCGGCGCACCCAGGGCACCGACGACCGCACGGCAGCCGGCGCGCTGGTGCTGGACCGGCGTGCCCGCCGTTTCATGCTGCATGGCGCGCTGCTGGAGCTGCCCGCGCGCGAGTTCGAGGTGCTGTGGGAGTTGATGACCCCGCCGGGCCACGTGGTCAGCAAGCGCACGCTGTCCGACAAGCTGTCCGGCTTTGATGATTCACTGGGGGACAACGCCCTCGAAGCCTTCATCTCGCGCCTGCGCAAGAAGCTCGCGGGCAGCGGCGCCAGCATCCGCACCTTGCGCGGGCTGGGGTACATGCTCGAGGCCGACCCGCTGTCCGTACCATGACGATACCCGGCGATTCCGCACCGCCGTCAGTGCCGCCCATGCCGGCTGCGGCGCCGTCGCTGCGCTCGCGCCTGCTGCGCCATGTGCTGCTTCCGCTCGGACTGACCTGGCTGGCGGGCACGGTGGCTTCGGTGCTGGTGGCCAACAGTTTTACCCAGCGGGCATTTGACCGATCGCTGCTCGACGACGCCTATGCCGTGGCCGCCAATGTGCGTGTGGTGAACGGCCGGCTCGATTTCGCGCTGTCGGTGCGCGAGGTCAAGTCGGTGCTGTTCGACCAGGTCGAGACGGTCTATTTCGCCGTGCTGCGCGCCGACGGCTCGGTGCTGGCGGGCTGGCCCGACCTGCCGGTCCCGCCGCCGCGCGGCGACGATGCCTACCGCTTCTCCGACATCCAGTACCACGGCCGCGCCCTGCGCGCCGTGCGCCTGCAGCTCGGCACGCCGCAGCCTTTCGAGGTGGTGACGGCGCAGACCGTGCTGGGGCGCAGCGCCATGCTGCGCAGCGTGCTTCTGTATTCGGTGGTGTCGCAGGTGCTGCTGCTGTTGGTGCTGGCCGTGTGGCTGCGCCGGGCCATCCAGCGCGACCTGCAGCCGCTGGCGGATTTTCAGCACGCCCTCGACCGGCGCGATGTGCGCGATCTGGCCGCGGTGCCCGTGGATGCCTCCACGCGCGACGTGCAGCGGCTGGGCGCGTCGGTGAACGACCTGCTGGACCGCGTGGCCCAGAGCGTGCAGGCGCAGCGCGAATTCGCCGGCAACGTGGCGCACGAGCTGCGCACGCCTCTGGCGGGTATCCGCGCGCTGGCCAGTTATGGGCTGGCGCACAAAGAGCCGGCCGTCTGGCGCGAGCAACTCGCCGGCATCGTGGACAGCCAGGCGCGCGCCAGCCACCTGGTCGATCAGTTGCTGGCGCTGGCGCTGGCCGACGAGGCGCGCAATGCCATCCCGCGCCAACCGGTGAAACTCGATGAGCTGGTGCGCGACGCGGTACTGCGGTTCCTGCCCCGCGCCGACGCCGCCGGGGTGGACCTGGGCGCGGTGGGCCTGGACGAGCCCGTGGTGGTGCGGGGCCAGGCCGTGCTCATCGAAGGGGTGCTCAACAACCTCATCGACAACGCACTGCGCTACGGTGCCCCGGCCGACGGTGCCGCGCCGCATGTGACGGTGGAGCTGTCGCGCGAGGGCAGCGACGTGGTGCTGTCCGTGATCGACAACGGGCCCGGGCTGCCGGCGCGGCAGCAAGAGATGCGGCGGCGCTGGGTGCAGGGCCAGGAGGGCAAGCGCCTGGGCCAGGGCGCGGGGCTGGGCCTGGCCATCGTGGCGCGCTATG
>NZ_ACQT01000453.1 GCF_000175235.1 Acidovorax delafieldii 2AN
TTGCGCCGGCGGTGGCCCACGGCGTGCCGACGGCCCGGACGCAGGCCCCCGACAATAGCGCCGTGCTGTCCGTCCTTCTCATCACCTTCCCCTTCTTCGCGCTGGTGCTGTGCGGCTATCTGGCCGCGCGGCGCGGCGTCCTGCCGCAGCCGGCCATTCCGGGCCTGAACGCCTTCGTGCTGTATTTCGCGCTGCCGTGCATGCTGTACCGCTTTGGCGCCAGCACGCCGATCGCGCGGCTGCTCGATCCGGCGGTGGCCGGCGTCTATCTGCTGTGCGGCCTGGTGATGGTGGGCGGCACCGTGCTCTTCACGCGGGGGCCGCGCACCAACTGGAACGACGCCGCCTTTGGCGCGCTGGTGGCGGCTTTCCCCAATACCGGTTTCATGGGCGTGCCGTTGCTCGTGGCCCTGCTGGGCGCGCAAAGCGCCGGGCCCACCATCGTGACCATCGCCGTGGACATGGTCATCACCACCTCGCTGTGCGTGGCGCTTTCGCGGTTGGACGGCGCCGGCACCCACGGCATGGGGGTGGCGCTGCGCAACGCCTTCAAGGGCATGGCCACCAACCCCATGCCGTGGTCGATTGCCCTGGGGGCGCTCGCCTCGGCCGTGCAGCTCAAGCTGCCCGCGCCGGTCGACAAGACCGTGGCCATGCTGGCCGACGCCGCGTCGCCCGTGGCCCTGTTCACCATCGGCGCCGTGCTGGCGCGTTCGCAAATGAACCAGCACGAGCAGGTGCTGGTGCGCGACTACGTGCCGATTGCCCTGGCCAAGCTGCTGTTGCACCCCTTGCTGGTGTGGGGCGTGGGCTCGGCCGCCATGGCGCTGGGCGTGCCGCTCACGCCCTTTGCGCTCACGGTGCTGGTGCTGCTGGCCGCATTGCCCAGCGCCAGCAATGTGTCGCTGTTGGCCGAGAAGTTCGGCGCCCACAACGGGCGCATCGCGCGGATCATCCTGGTGTCGACCGCGCTGGCGTTTCTGAGCTTTTCTGCAGCGGTGGCGCTGGCCACCTGATTGCTTTCAGTTTGATAGCTGCAAGCGCCTGAATGGCAAGCGCTGCAGGCTAACAAGACCTCAAATCCGGCCGCGCCGGCGCTGCCACAGCATGCCGCCTGCCAACAGCAGGCTCAGCGCAGCCACGCCCCATTCGGAAAGCGTGGGGATGCTGGCCGCGCCGCCCGGAGCGGGCGGCGGCGGGGTCACGCCGGTAATGGTGAGCACCGCTTGCTGGGCGACACCGCCCACCAGCGGATATGCCAGACTGGCAGAAGTGACTCCCGCCGGCAGCGTGCCCAATGTGAAGGTGCCCGTGATGCCGGCGGTGGTGTGCAGCACTGTGAAGGTTTGCCCCACCGCGGGGGTGCCGCTCAGGTTCGAGACATTGAGCGTTGCTCCGGTGACGTCTGCCGTGCCCGGGGTACCGAGTGGACCGGAATCCATGACCCACAGCAGGTCAGCGGTGCTGGTGGTGGCGTCGATCTCGGCGTTATAGGTCATGCCCGTGAGGGACGCCGTGCCGACGACCGTGATGGTGCCGATCGAATGGCCCGGCGCCAGCTTGCCGTTGTTCAGCAAGAGAGCGCCATGGATGGTGCCGTCGCCGCTCAGGGTGTTGCCCGCGCCGAAGGCGCGCACGGTGCCATTCACGGTGGCCGCCGTCAGGTCCAGGGTGTTGTTGGTCGTGCCGTCGAAGACGACCGCCGATGCCGTGTAGCCGCCCACGGTGCCCGCCGCAACGGTGCCGCTGGCGCGGATGGTGTTG
>NZ_ACQT01000452.1 GCF_000175235.1 Acidovorax delafieldii 2AN
GGTGCGGCCAGGATCGCCAGGCCGCCTGGATCCGTGATGGTGCCGTCGGCCAATGCATCGGTGTCCCCTGCGCCGCCGTCGGTGAGCGTGATCTCTATGGTGTCCGCACCAACCAACGCCATGGGAATCTGGTGCCAGCGAGGCGCTCCAGCGGGGGTGGTACGTCCGTATTTCCAGTACTGCGCTCCCGCCGGCAACGGGCCCGGATACTGGATGCGCAAGGTGACCGCATTGCCTGCGCCCACGTTCTCCAGCGCAAAGCCCACCAGGCCGTAAGGGAAACTGCGCCCCGCCAGCGGTGGCACGCCTGCGGCTCCTTCGTTGCCGAAAACCGCCTGCGAGAAGTAAGCCTGTGCGGGCAGCGGTGCTGCGGCGGACCGGACCGTGGCGGTGACGAGGCCCTGCCCGTTGGGCGACGGGCCACTGATGGACAACGGCCCACCGCCGCCCGAACCGCCCGTGCCGACAGGCGCTGCGGTATTGCGCAGCGCAAAGCTGGCGCTGCTCCCGCCGCCCGTGGCAGTCACCACATAGCTACCAATGACGCCGTTGGCGCCGGCAGAGACCGAGGCGTAGCCACCGGCGTCCGTCATGGCCGTTCCGCCGCCCAGCAATGTGGCCGAGGCGCCCGAACCCGGCGCCGTGAAAGTGATGGCCTGCCCCGGCATGGGCACTCCACCACCGTCAAGCAGGCGCACCCGCAGCGGCAGGGCAAAGGACGTATTCACCGGGGCCGACTGCTGAGTGCCTCCTGCACTGGACAGCACGGCAGGGGCAAGGCACGTCTGTGCATCCGCCACGACCTGGGGGAAGGGGGTATTCGTGATGCCGTTGATGGCGATGTCATCCACCTCCCAGCCCTCGGTGCCCACGGCCGCGTCGGTATGTACGACCCAGGCCAGGCGCACGGTCTGGCCGGCGTAGGCCGTGCCCAAATTGACGCTGGCAGCGGCCAGGACCGGCCAGCCCGCGCTTTGGCCCACATAGGCCGGCTCGCCCCCGGCAGGGTTGCCGCTGACGGTGGTCAGCGTACCGTTGTAGCCCGCGCCATCGACCCGCGCCCAGGTGGCGCCGCCGTCGGTGGAGATCATCAACTGCCCCCCGTCATAGTACGCAGAGGCATCGCCCTCGAAACGGTAGCGGTGCTTGAACGCGACGGTGAAATTGCCCGTGGCCGCCACCTGCAGCGGCGGAGTACGCATCCAGTGCGAGCCGGTGGCCTCGGGCGTGCTACCGGCGTAGAAACGGTTGTGCGGCTGCGCGGGATCGGCCTTCACCCCCCAGGCAGCGGCGTGTGGCACGAGCGTGCTGCCAAACTCCATCGCGCTGGGTTCTGCTCCGGCGTCGTCGGTGGACAAGCGGTTGGGCACCAAGTCACTGTGCAGCACAACGTCCAGCGTGCTTTGCGCCACGGGCAAGCCGGGCTGCGTCAGGCTGACGGTGATGCGTGCAGCGCCGGGCGCGCTCAGGCCAGCGAGCTGCACACGCGTTGTGACGGTGGCGGTGGCGCCGGCCACCACAGAGGGAACGGATACCACGCCGTCAGGGAACTGCAGGTTGGCCAGATCGGCCGACAGCGACAGTTGGGCGCCGCTCACATCGGCAAAACCCCGGTTGTGCAGGGTCAGCGTCAGCGCGCCGGTTTCACCGCTGTCCAGCACGGTATCGGCATCGCAGCGCAGGGCCGGCGGCGCGGTCAGTGACAACTGAAGGCTGGCGATCTCGAGCACGCCGCTGGTGCCGAAATCTTCGACCACGCCGGCGTTGGTG
>NZ_ACQT01000451.1 GCF_000175235.1 Acidovorax delafieldii 2AN
CTGCTCGCTGGCCATCGCGCGCCACTGGCAGTGCGCCCTGGCGCTGCACCCGCAGGCAGGGCACGACCTCCCGCTGGATGCCCCGCAGTGGGTGATCGCGCAGGTGCAGCGCTGGCTGGAGCAGGCTCATCCAGTCCCACAGGACGGTACGTCGGACAGATGAGCCGCTGACCAAGAGCGCCGGCCCGCCGGCCGCACGAGCGCTGCGCGACTTCACGCCCACTTCACAAACTTCATGGTGGCCTCACAGGGCCCCGCAACACTGCCTCCACATTCACCGCGGAGGAGCCCTTGAAGAATCCCTTGTTCACCAAACTGGCCGCATTGGCCGCCATCACCCTGCTGCTGCTGTTCGGCCTGGGTCTGATCGAAGATGTGGTGCGCGACCGCCAGCGCTACCGCAACATCAGCGCGCAGAGCGTGGCCCAGAGCCTGGCCGGTCCGCAGACGCTGGTGGGCCCCCTCATCCACAGCGCCTGCGTCGAGAGCTGGGACGTGGTCACGGGCAAAGGCGAAGAGCGCCGCACCACCGAGCAGCGGCGCGAGTTTCTGCTGACGGCCATGCCGGAGCAGCTGGTGCTCGGTTCGAACGCCGCCATGCAGGAGCGCGCGCGCGGCCTGCACAAGGTGAACACCTACAACCTCACGGCGCACATCACCGCGCAGTGGGCATCGCTGGCCAGCCTGCAACCGCAGGCCAGCGTGAAGGGTTCGCGCATGGTGTGCGGCGCGCCCATCCTCATGATGGCGGTGGGCGATGCCCGGGGCATCCGCACCGCTCAGCTCACGATCGGTGAACAGGTGGTGCCGCTCAAGCCCGGCACCTTCCACCCTACCTATACCCGGGGCCTGCATGCCGCGCTGCCTGAAGCCGTGCGCGGCCAGGCCGACAGCTTGTCGGCCACCCTGGAGCTGGAACTGGTGGGCACCGAACGCCTGGCCATCGTGCCCCTGGGCGGCAGCACCGAGGTGCAACTGCGCAGCACCTGGCCCCACCCCTCGTTCGCCGGGCGCTTTCTGCCCGCCGAGCGCGAGGTCACGGGCAATGGTTTCAGCGCGCGCTGGCGCCTCTCGTCTCTGGCCACGACGGCACCGCAGGACATCGCCAACGGCAAAAAGGCGTGCGATGCCCCCACCATGGCCGACAGTGAATATGCCGTCGGAGTCGCCGCCGACCGGGACTGCGCCGACAGCTTCAGCGTGGCCTTCATCGACCCGATCAACCCGTATTCACTGTCCGACCGGGCCACCAAGTACGGCGTGCTGTTCATCGCCCTCACGTTCGTGGCCGTGGGGCTGTTCGAACTGATGAAAAAGCTGCGCGTGCACCCGGTGCAATACCTGCTGGTGGGCAGCGCCCTGTGCAGTTTCTTTCTGCTGCTGGTGAGTCTGTCGGAACACCTGCCGTTCGGCGTGTCGTACGCCGTGGCCGCCACGGCCTGCGTCTTGCTGCTGGCCTACTACGCCAGCCACATGCTGGGCAGCTTCTCGCGCGGGCTGCCGCTGGGCGCCGGCATTGCGCTGCTGTATGGCCTGCTCTACGTGCTGCTGCAGCTGGAGCAGACCGCGCTGGTGGTGGGTGCCATTGCGCTGTTCCTGGTGCTGGCGGCCGTGATGGTGCTCACGCGCCAGGTGAACTGGTACGGGCTTTCGCCCGCGCGTGCCGGGGCCACGGCTGCGGAGGCCCCATGACACCACACACGCCCCTTCGCGGCGAGCCGCCGGCTGCCTTCCCGCATCGGCCGCCGGCACGGCCAGAGGCCGCAGTGGCGAGCG
>NZ_ACQT01000450.1 GCF_000175235.1 Acidovorax delafieldii 2AN
CGGCCAGGCCCGGCGCCTCCAGGTCGGCCAGGGCCAGCGTGGGCAGGGGGGCGCGCCGGTCGGTGGGCGTGGGCGCCAGGGTGCCGGGCCCCAGGTCGTAGTGCAAGGAGCGTGGGGGGGGCGTTGGCAGTGCGCTGCATCCGGCCACGGTCATGGCAACCAAAATGGCTGCAGTGCTTGTCATTAAAGCGCGAACAGCTATTGTTTGAATAGTATTCATGGCAATAAGCCTCAGGGTTGTGCCTTGGGCGCTTCGAAACCGGGCTCACCCGGGCCGGCATTGGCGCGCCCTGCGCCATAGATGAAAAGCTGGGGGTTCTCGCTGACCCCGCCTGCGGTGCGCCCCAACTGGCGTGCCGCGCGCGAGGTGTCTTCCGCTGCACGGTTGACCCGGGGCAGCGTGCTGCTGCCAAACCGGTCTGCGGCCCGCACCAAGGCCTGCGAGCCCAGGGTGAGCTGATCGATGGCCCCTCCTTCGGCACTGAGGCGCTTGTTGGTCTGCCCGATGTCGGCGGCCAGCGTGGACACGCTGCTGCCCGCCTGCTGCAGGGCGTGCAAGGTCTGGCGCGCATCGCCCGCCAGCGGCGGCAGAGCCGCCAGGGCCGGGTCCAGGCGCTCCTTCACGGTGGCGTCGAGTCGCTGGGTCAGGGTCGTCACGCCGCCGGCCGCCTGGCCCAGGTTGTCGAGCGCGGTGCTGAACCGCTTCTGGTTCTCGTCGCCCAGCAACTGGTTGATGCGGCGCGTGGCCTCGTCCACCTGGCCCAGGATGGCAGGGCCCTGCTCCGCCAGCCGCGACAGGGGCGAGCTGCGCAGCGGCAGCCGCGGCAGGCCGCTGGGGCCGCGCGGCAGCTCTGGCTGCACCTCGCCGGCATCGTCCAGCAACACATGGGCCAGGCCCGTGACACCCTGGTAACCCAGCACGGCAAAGGTGCTGGGGGTGATGGGGGCCTGGTCGTTGACCGCGATGCGGATGAGCACGTTGCCCGCCACCTGCGGATCGAAGCCGATGCGCGTGACCTTGCCCACGGCCACTCCTTTGTAGCGCACGGCCGCCTGGGGCTGCAGGCCGGTTACACCGTCCTTGCTGGTCAGCTCGTATTCCTGGTAGCTGGAGTTGTCGCGGGTGAGCCAGACGGCCAGGGCCGCGAGCAGTGCGGCCACCACCAGGACAAAAACGCCGGCGGCGAGGGCGTGGGATTTGTTTTCCATCAGGTTTCCTTGGCGGTGACCGCAGTGTCCACGGGCGCCATCGCGCGCTGGCCACGTTCACCCAGAAAAAAATGTTCGATGAAGGGATGCGGATAGTGCGTCACCTCGCGGGGGCTGCCCGTGACGATGACCTTCCTGTCCGCCAGCACGGCCACACGGGTGCTGAGGGCAAACAGGGTGTCGAGATCGTGCGTGACCATCACCACCGTGAGCCCCAGCGCGGCATGCAGCTCGCGCAGCAGGGCCACAAAGTCGTCGGCACTGCTGGGGTCGAGCCCGGCCGTGGGCTCGTCAAGCAGCAGAAGCGGCGGGTCCATGATGAGCGCGCGCGCCAGCGCCACGCGCTTGACCATGCCGCCCGACAGGTCGGCGGGCATGCGCGTGGCGTGCTCGGGCTTGAGGCCCACCATCTGCAGCTTGACCAGCGCCGCATCGCGCACCACCTCGGGCGGCAGGGTGCCTTGCTCGCGCAGCGCAAACGCCACGTTGTCGAGCACGTTGAACGCCGAGAACAGGGCCCCGTGCTGGAACAGCATGCCCACGCGGCTGGCGGCGCCTTCGCGCCCCAT
>NZ_ACQT01000449.1 GCF_000175235.1 Acidovorax delafieldii 2AN
GCGGGCCGCAACGCCAGCGAGCGCGCCGCCGACCGTGCCCAGGGCATGTCCGTGGGCCGCGAAGAGGCGCACACCGATGACGGCGGCGAGTTCTTCAGCCAGCTGGCCGCGCACTGGAAAAAGAACTACGCCGGATGGACGGCCTGGATGCTCACGCCCGACCTCAAGCTGCCCGGCAAGATGCGCCTCAAGGAATCGCGCCGCGTGCCGATGTGGAACGGCCCCATCGAATGCCGCATGTTCCGCTTCGACATGGTCAAGGGCTCGGTGCGCGCGCCGCGGGGGGGCGATGACACGGCGCCCCGGAAGACACCGCCCCCGGCCCATGGCGGCTAAGCCACGGCGCCCCGTCCTGTCGCTGCCGGAACAGGGCGAGCCGGGTGTGGCGGCGCGCCCCCTGGTGCTGGACACCAACATCGTGCTCGACCTGCTGGTGTTTGCCGACGAGGCCGTGGCCCCCGTGCGCACCTTGCTGCATGCGCAGCGGCTGGACTGGGTGGCCACGCCGCCGATGCGCGACGAGTTGGCGCGCGTGCTGGCCTATCCGCAGATCGTGCCGCGCCTGGCGTTCTACGGCTACGCGGCCGGCCAGCTCCTGCAGGACTACGAGGCCCGCGTGCGCTGGGTGGACGTGGCGCCGCGCGTGTCGGCGGTCTGCAAGGACCCGGACGACCAGCACTTCATCGACCTGGCGGTGGCGCACCGCGCCATCCTGCTCAGCAAGGACAAGGCCGTGCTGTGCATGCACAAAAGGCTGCTTGCGCTGGATGCGCATGCAGCGGCTGCTATTGTTTTAGAAGCTTAGGTGGCCGCCGGGCGCGGGGCGCTCGCGTGGGCGCACGGGAAGTACGTGCTGGGTGGGCGGCGTACTCAATCGGGCGGGGCCAGCAAGTCGTAGGCTGCCCGCACGCGCTGCAGGTCGGCCCCAGGCGGCGGCTGCGCGGCAGGTGGCGCATCCAGCCCATGCGCGCCAGGCTGTGCGCCAGCAGGCGCCGCATTTCGGGGCTGCAGGTCTGCAGCCAGCTGGCCCAGACACTGCAGGCTTCGTGCAGCGCACCGCTCTGGCGCAGGTAGATCGCCGTGGAATGCACGTAGCACAGGGCATCGCGCACGTGGCAGGCCGCCAGCGGCAGCACGGCAGCGGGGTCGTCCTCGAAATCGATGTAGCCCACCGTGCCGTCGGGGCAGCGCACCAGGTTGCGCGCGAAGGCCTGGCTCAGGCACTGGCCCCGGGCGTGGACGCGGTGCAGGGCGTCCAGCCCCTGCATCCACAAGGCCAGCACCGCCGCAGGGCCTGCTGCCACGGCGGTGTCGATTTCGTGGGCCAGCGAGGGTGTGTGCTCGCCGGGCTGGCCCAGGTGGCGCATCAGAAAGCCGTCGTCCCGTGCCGCCAGCACCTGGGGCACGCGCAGCCCCTGGGCGCCCAGCTCGCGCAGGCGGCGTACCTCGGTGGCGATGGCCTGGGGCCCGCCCAGATTGGGCACGGGCCGCATCACCTCCAGCCGGGTGAGCAGGGCCAGCGCGCCCAGCAGCCGGTAGCGGCCCATGCCGTGGCGCGGGCCGGCTTTCTTGAGCCACACCTGCTCGCCGCCGAGCTGGTAGCTGGCGACATTGAGCTGCTGGTGCGCCAACTGGCGCTCCAGACAGGCTGCGTAGCGCTCAGGCGGAGTGCCCTCCATGGTCGGGGGTGTCATGGGGCGGTGCACTCCTGCGGATGGGCGTGGGCCAGCGGGCGCACCCCGCAAATCCGCAGCGGGTGCCGGGAGCGCGTGCCCGCCCCGCCAG
>NZ_ACQT01000448.1 GCF_000175235.1 Acidovorax delafieldii 2AN
GGGGCAGGGCAGCGCCCATGCAAGCCGCGTGCTGCCCCGTGCCGCAGGCGATCTCCAGCGCGGTGCCGCGCGCAGGCAGCAGCGCCTGCAGCACCGACAGGATGGGGGCGCTGTTGCGCTCGGCGGCAGGGCTGTATTCGCGGGCGTCGGAGGACATTCTTGAATGAAATGGGCTTGTGGTGCTTGCGGGTGAAGCGCTTGCGGCTATGGGAAAAGGAGCGTTTCAAGAGGGGTGCGGTGGACAGGCCGTCTGCTTAAAACGCAGGCAATGCGTGGGATGCCCTTGAAAATCAAGGACTTGGCGCTGCCATACAGGACTTGTCCAGACTTATCCACACCATTGTCCAGCGCCAGCTGGGATAAACCGGCATCGGGCAGGCCGCGTGTGCTCAAAAATTGGGCGACGCAGGGGATTTCCTTGCAAATCAACGACTTGGCTGCGCCATACAGGACTTGTCAAAACTTATCCACATGATTGTCCAGCGTGGGTAGGGATAACCCTGTGCCGCCGCTGCGCTCCTCTGCGGGCCTATTCGGTCACCTTCACGCCCTTCCAGAACGCGACGCGGCCGCGGATCTGCTCGGCCTCGGGCTTCGGGTCAACATAGGTCCAGGCGGCGTCGGCGTTGAGCTCGCCGTTGATCAGCAGCGAGAGGTAGGTTGCCTGGCCCTTCCAGGGGCACATGGTCTTGTGGTTGCTGAAGGTGAAATATTCGCGCTTGAGTGCGCTTTCGGGAAAGTAGTGGTTGCCCTCCACCAGCACGGTGTCGTCGCTCTCGGCCACTACCACGCCGTTCCAGCTTGCTTTCATGGGGATTTCCTTTCTTTGCTATCCAAATGGGTTGCAGCGCTTGCCGATTGAGCGGTTGCAGCTATCAATTCATGAGTTTTTCACCCCGCACCCGGCCATGGCTTCCGGGCGCTGGCTGCCTGCCGGGCGTTCATGCGGGGCCGCTGGGTGGTCGCCGGGGCGGCTTCGCGCAGCCCGGCTGCAGGTCCGGCACGGCAGCGCCGCCCCAACCACGTTCATCGCACGGTCTCGACCGTGCCACCCCGCAGCACCATGGCATTACGCCACTGCGGCCTTGCGTTGTGTCTGAAAGGCCCGCGCCCTGCGCCGCCGCCGCACGTGACGGTCACGGCGGTGGCACAGGCCGGGGTTGCGACCTGTTGCAGGGCCATCGTGGGGCGTGCTTGCCGGGTGACGGCGCGCCCTCTGGCGGGAGGCGCTGCCATGGGACGGTGAACCCTCTAGTATGCAACGCCTCGGACCAACGCCGCTGCAAAACCCGGGGCGCAGCTCAGCTGAACAGTGCCTCGAAGCCGTGCTCCGGGGTGAATCGGCGTTCCCGGTAGTGCAGCCGCGTGGGGCCGGGCAGGGCGCGCTCGCGCACGGGGTGCAGGGCGTCGCCGGGGTAGCAGATCACGCGCACGCCGTCGTGGTCGAACGGCTCGGGCAGGATGACGGGCGGGGGCTGGCGGCGCGCGGCGTCCAGCACGCTGGCCACGCTGGCGTGGCGCGCCAGATGGGCCAGGCTCATGATTTGCGGTGGGGCCAGGTCGATGGCGCCATCGCGGTATTGCTCCAGCGCGGCGCGGGGCGCCAGCCACACGCTGTCGGTGGTTTCTTCGTCGTCGTGCCGTGCGGTCTGGCCAGCGGGGGCCTGGGCGACGAAGAAGCGGGTGTCGAAACGGCGCGTGCCCATGCTGGGTGCCAGCGGCGTGATCCAGCGCGACCACGGCGTGAGGTGCCGCGTCTGCAGCCGCAGACGCAGCGCCGACAGCACCTCGGCAAAAGG
>NZ_ACQT01000447.1 GCF_000175235.1 Acidovorax delafieldii 2AN
CGGCCGACACCGGCCAGGCCGCGGCCGTGCGTCCGCAGGATTGCCCCACCCTGTCCGACCCGGAACGCACCCTGCTGGGCGCCGCCCAGGAACAGTGGCTGGACGCAGGCCTGGCCGCCGACGCGCAGCACGACCGCACCCGCTGGAGCGTGATCGCGCAGCAGACCCTGTTCTCGCCGCGCCGCTACCCCTCGGGCGTGGTCTCCACCGACAGCTGGGACGGCTACCCCGGCGCCCGCGCGCGCCTGCTGCAGTCGCTGGCCCGCCATGCGCCGCGCAACAGCGTGCTGCTGGGGGGAGATATCCACCAGAACTACGTCTGCAAGGTGCAGGCCGAGGCGGCAGACGGCCAGCCTTCCAGCCCCGCAGTGCTTGCCAGCGAGTTCTGCGGCACCTCGATCAGTTCGCGTGCGGGCACCACGCAGGACAAGGTCGACGCCATCGCCCGCCAGAACCCGCATGTGCTGCTGGCGCGCTGCGACCAGCGTGGCTATGGCCTGGCCGACATCACCCCCACGCGCTGGACCACCACCCTGCGCGTGGTGGACGACCCGCTGCGAGCCGACAGCGGCGCATCCACGCAGGCGCGTTTCGTCGTGGAAGATGGGCGGGCGGGGCCAGTGCCGGCCTGAATTCCATTGCTCTTTAATTGATAGCTACTGGCGCTCACCCATCAAGCGCAAGAGGTCAAAAACACTCAAAATCCCGGTGACTGTTCCGCGATGTAACAGCCACGACGGGTGGAGCGGCAGCCCGGTACCATGGGTTTTTCGCCCACCCGTTGGAGACACCAGGATGCCCAAGACCCCCGCCCTCCGCCTTGCGCTCATCGCCGCCGCTGCCGTGCTGGCCGGCTGCAACAGCGCCCCTCCGCTGGCCTACACCGTCCCCGACCAGCCCGAAGGCTCTTCGGGCTACACCGAAAAGCCGGGCTGGGCGACCGAGAGGTTTGCGGTGGCCGCCGCCAACCCGCTGGCCACCGACGCCGGCTACCAGGTGCTCAAGGCCGGCGGCTCGGCCATCGACGCGGCCATTGCCGTGCAGATGGTGCTGGCGCTGGTCGAGCCCCAGTCGAGCGGCATTGGCGGCGGCGCCTTCCTGCTGCACGCCACCGGCGCCCGGGTCGAGGCCTATGACGGGCGCGAAACCGCACCGGCAGCGGCCACCGAAAAGCTCTTCATCGGCGCAGACGGCAAGCCCCTGCCCTTCAACGATGCCGTGGTGGGTGGGCGCTCGGTGGGCGTGCCGGGCACGGTGCGCATGCTCGAGCTGGCGCACAAGGACCACGGCAAGCTGGCATGGTCGCAACTGTTCCAGCCTGCCATCCAGCTGGCCGAGGGCGGCTTCAAGGTCAGCGCCCGGCTCCATGCGCTCCTCGCCAACGAGAAATTCCTGTCCAAGGACCCCGTGGCCGCCGCCTATTTCTACGACGCGGCCGGCAAGCCCTGGCCCGTGGGCCATGTGCTGAAGAACCCCGAGCTGGCCGCCGTGCTCCGGGCCATTGCCCGCCAGGGCTCGAAGGCACTGCTGGAGGGCGACGTGGCCCAGGCCATCGTGGCCAAGGTGCGCACGCACTCCACCAACCCGGGCCAGCTCAGCCTGTCCGACCTGGCCGGCTACCAGGCCAAAAAACGCGAGGCCCTGTGCACCAGCTACCAGGTCGCGCCCCACGACTACCGCGTATGCGGCTTTCCGCCACCGAGCTCGGGGGCCATTGCCATCGGCCAGATCCTGGGCATCCTGAAGAACACCGACGCGGCCGCGCTGCCGCTGCAGGACGGCCTGCGCGGCCCCGCCCCGG
>NZ_ACQT01000446.1 GCF_000175235.1 Acidovorax delafieldii 2AN
GCCCGAAGCGCTGCGCGCCGCGCTGGCCCCCGACGACCCGCTCGCCCCCCTGGTGCAGGCGCTGGCCAGCGGCGACTCGATCGTCATTTTTCCCGAAGGCACGCGCGGCCATGGCGACGAGCCCCAGCCTTTCAAGTCGGGCCTGTACAAGCTGGCACAGATGTTTCCGCAGGTGGTGCTGGTGCCCGCGTGGATCAACAACGTGCAGCGCGTCATGCCCAAGGGTGAGGTCGTGCCGGTGCCCATTCTGTGTTCGGTGACGTTTGGCGCGCCCATCCAGCTGGAGCCAGGCGAGGAGCGGCGGGCGTTCCTAGACCGCGCGCGCCGCGCCGTCATGGCCCTGCGCGAAGTCTGAGCGCGTTGCCGCTGCCCCCATGAACCAGTTTCTGCGCCATCTCACCACCACCGAGCAGATCGGTGCACTCTTCATCGCCGTGTTCGGTGTGCTGTCGCTCGTGACGCTGGCGGCCTTCGTGCGCACGCTGCGCGAACACCCGGACACCGACCCCGCGCAGGACGCGGCGCGCGCCCTGCAGGCCCGCCACTTCTGGAGCCTGCTGCAAACCTCCTGGGCCATGGCCACGGTGTTCTGGGTGGGCTGGGCGCTGGGCGACACGGTGGCCACGGTGCTGTTTGCCATCGTGGCGTTCTTTGCGCTGCGCGAGTTCATCACGCTCTCGCCCACGCGGCGCGGCGACCACCGCAGCCTGGTGCTGGCGTTCTTCGTGGTGCTGCCGCTGCAGTTCTGGATCGTGGGCTCGCGGCATTTCGACCTGTTCACCGTGTTCATCCCGGTCTACGTGTTCCTGGCGCTGCCCGTGGTGAGCGCGCTAGCCAACGACCCCGAGCGTTTTCTCGAGCGCAACGCCAAGCTGCAATGGGGCATCATGGTCTGCGTCTATGGCATCAGCCACGTGCCGGCGCTGCTGCTGCTCGACTTTCCGGGCTACCGCGAAAAGGGCGCTTTCCTGGTCTTCTTCCTGGTATTCGTGGTGCAGACCTGCATGGTGGTGCAGCACCTGCTGGGCCGGCGCTTCGCGCGCCGCCCGGTGGCGCCGCAGGTCAGCCAGAGCTTTCAGTGGCCAAGCTGGCTGGCCGGGGTGGCCGTCGGCGGGCTGGTGGGTGCGGCGCTGACCTTCATCACCCCGTTCAAACCCGGCCAGGCGCTGGGCATGGCGCTTGTGGCCTGCGTGGCGGGCAGCCTGGGCCATCTGGTGATGAAGGCCCTCAAGCGCGATCGGGGCGTCACCAGTTGGGGCATGCAAGGCCAGGCGGTGACAGGCGCGGGCGGCCTGCTCGACCGCGTGGATGCCCTGTGCTTTGCCGCGCCGGTGTTCTTCCATTCCGTGCGCTGGTACTTCGGTTTATGAGAAAAATGGGCCGCTGCGCTTATCAGCATTGCGCAAGCAGCTATCAATAAAATAGCACATGAGAATTCTGGGAATTGACCCCGGCCTGCAGACCACGGGCTTTGGCCTGATCGACGTGGACGGCCACCGGCTGAGCTACGTGGCCAGCGGCACCATCCGCACCACGGCGCTCGCCCTGGGCGACCTGCCGGGCCGCCTGAAAGTGCTGTTCGACGGCATCAGCGAGGTGGCAGCGCGCTACGAACCGGACGTGGCCACCGTCGAGATCGTGTTCGTCAACGTCAACCCCCAGTCCACCCTGCTGCTGGGCCAGGCGCGGGGCGCAGCCATCACTGCCCTGGTGGCCAGCAACCTGCCAGTGGCCGAATACACCGCGCTTCAGATGAAGAAAGCCGTGGTCGGCCATGGCCGGGCCGCCAAGGCCCAGGTGCAGGAGA
>NZ_ACQT01000445.1 GCF_000175235.1 Acidovorax delafieldii 2AN
ACCGCGCCGCGCCCCGCGCCGTGGCGCTGAACCTCTCGTCGCTGAACCTGCAGGCCCGCAACCTGGCGCTGGACGGCAGCAAACCCGAAATGCTCCATGTCTCGGCCCGCGTGGCCGCAGGCCGTGGCGACGCGGGCAAGATCGACTACCAGGGCACGCTGGCGCTGCAGCCCCTGGCCCTGCAAGGCCGCCTGGAGGCCAGCCGGCTGCCCGTGCATGCCCTCGACGGCTACCTGGCCGACCGGCTCGCCATCGAACTGCTGCACGCCGACGTGGGCTTTCGCGGCCAGGTGGCGTTTGCCCAGGTGGCGCGCGGCACCACGCTGCGCCTGACGGGCGATGCCGCCATCGATGAACTGCGCGCCAACAGCACGGCCGCCGCCACGCCCAAGACAGCCGAGCAGGTGGGCGAAGAGCTGCTGGCCTGGAAGAGCCTGGGCCTGCGCGGCCTGGCCGTTTCGCTCGCACCCGACACTCCGCCGCGCGTCGAGGTCAAGGAAACCAGCCTGGCCGATTTTTATGCGCGCGTCACCATCAACGAAAACGGCCGCCTCAACCTGAGCGACATCGCCAAGAGCCCGGCCCAGGTCAGCAACCCGCCCGCCGCGCCGGTGCCCGCGTCACCGGCCCCATCGGCGCCCGTGGACGCCACGGCATCGGCCAGCACCACCTTGCCCACCCCACCGCCCGACCCGCTGGCCCCCGTGGTGCAGTTCGGGCCCGTGAGCCTGGTCAACGGCAAGGTGCTGTTTTCCGACTTCTTCATCCAGCCCAACTATTCGGCCGACCTGACCGAGCTGACCGGCAAGCTGGGCGCCTTTGCGACGCAGCCGCCGGGCACCGAGCCGGTGCTGGCCGACCTCGAACTGCGCGGCCGCGCCGAAGGATCGGCATCGCTGGAGATCACCGGCAAGCTCAACCCGCTGGCGAGGCCGCTGGCGCTGGACATCCAGGGCAAGGTGCGCGACCTCGAGCTGCCGCCCCTCACGCCCTATTCCGTGAAATACGCGGGCCACGGCATCGAGCGCGGCAAGCTCAGCATGGACGTGTCCTACAAGGTGCTGCCCAACGGCCAGCTCACGGCCAGCAACAAGCTCGTGCTCAACCAGCTCACCTTCGGCGAACCCGTGGAGGGCGCGCCCAACAGCCTGCCCGTGAAGCTGGCCGTGGCCCTGCTGGCCGACAGCCACGGCGTGATCGACCTCGATCTGCCCATCAGCGGCTCGCTGAACGACCCACAGTTCCGCATCGGCCCGGTCATCTTCAAGATCATCGTCAACCTGATCGGCAAGGCCATCACCGCGCCGTTCAGCCTGCTGGCCCGCGCTTTCGGCGGTGGCGACGAACTCAGCAGCGTGGCCTTCGCCCCCGGCAGCGCCACCCTCACGCCCGAGGCCCGGCAGAGCCTCGACAAGGTGGCCAAGGCCCTGACCGAGCGCCCCGCGCTCAAGCTCACCGTGACGGGAACGGCCAGCCTGGCGCGCGAACGCGAAGCCCTGCAGCGCGAGCGCCTGCAAGAGCTGGTGCGCGCCGAAAAGCGCCGTGCGGCGCCCACCGACACCACCCCCGTGCAGGCGGCCGAGTACCCGGCCCTGCTCAAGGCGGTGTACCGCCGTGCCGATATGCCCAAGCCACGCAACCTGGTGGGCATGGCCAAGGATCTGCCGGTGCCCGAGATGGAGGCCCTGCTGCTGGCCCACCTGCCCGCCGCCACCGAAGACCTGGCCACCGAACTGGCCACGCACCGCGGCCAGGCCGTCAAGGCCTACCTGGCCGAGCAGAACCTGCCCGAGGAGCGCCTGTTCCTCGCTGCACC
>NZ_ACQT01000444.1 GCF_000175235.1 Acidovorax delafieldii 2AN
TATCCGCTGCAAACGCACGAGATGCTGTTCGATGCCCACAACCATGCATTCGCAGTCCTGGGCGGTGTGCCCCGCCGTGGCATCTACGACAACATGCGCACCGCCGTAGACCGGGTGCGCCGTGGCAAGGAGCGCGACGTCAATGCGCGCTTTGCGGCCATGGTCAGCCACTTCCTGTTCGAGGCCGAGTTCTGCAATCCTGCTTCGGGCTGGGAGAAGGGCCAGGTGGAGAAGAACGTGCGCGATGCCCGCCATCGCCTGTGGCAGGTAGTGCCGCCATTCCCAAGCCTGCCCGATCTCAATGCATGGCTTGAAGAGCGCTGCGTGGCGCTGTGGCACGAGATCGAGCACGGCAAGCTGCCGGGCACCGTCGCGGACATCTGGACCGAGGAGAAGAACGACTTGATGCCAATGCCCCGGCCCTTCGATGGCTTTGTGGAGCACACCAAACGCGTCTCACCCACCTGCCTCGTCCACTTCGAGCGCAACCGCTACAGCGTGCCGGCGCCTTATGCCAATCGGCCGGTGAGCCTGCGGGTCTACGCCGATCGCCTGGTGGTCGCCGCCGAAGGCCAGATCGTGTGCGAGCATCAGCGCCTGATCGAGCGTAACCACCATGGTGCGGGACAGACCGTGTACGACTGGCGCCACTACCTGGCAGTGCTGCAGCGCAAGCCCGGGGCCTTGCGCAATGGTGCTCCATTCCTGGAACTGCCAGCAGCCTTCAAGCGCCTGCAGGCCGCCCTCTTGAAGCAGCCAGGCGGCGACCGAGAGATGGTGGAGGTTCTGGCTCTGGTGCTGCACCACGATGAACAAGCTGTGCTCGCTGCAGTGGAGTTGGCACTGGAGTCAGGGGCTGCCAGCAAGACCCACATCCTGAACGTGCTGCACCGCCTGCTGGACGGTAAGCCCGCCCCAGCACCGGTCACCTCGCCCCAGGCCCTTAAGCTGTCTGTGGAACCCCAGGCCAACGTGCTGCGCTATGACCAATTGAGGGAGGTGCGCTATGCGTCATGACCCTGCCATCGCTTCCATCGTGATCATGCTGCGCGAGCTCAAGATGCACGGCATGGCCCAGGCGGTTGCGGAACTGGCTGAGCAAGGTGCGCCGGCCTTCGACGCAGCGCAGCCCATCCTGTCCCAACTGCTCAAGGCCGAGACCGCCGAGCGGGAGGTGCGCTCTGTGGCCTACCAACTCAAGGTGGCCAGGTTCCCTGCGTACCGGGACCTGGCTGGGTTTGACTTCAGCCACAGCGAGGTGAACGAGGCATTGGTACGCCAGTTGCACCGCTGCGAATTCTTGGAGAACGCCAACAACGTGGTGCTGGTGGGTGGACCGGGTACGGGCAAGACCCACATCGCCACAGCCCTCGGGGTGCAAGCCATTGAGCACCATCACCGCAGGGTGCGGTTCTTCTCCACGGTGGAGCTGGTCAATGCACTGGAAGAGGAGAAGGCCCAGGGCAAGCCGGGGCAGATCGCGCACCGCCTAGCCTATGCCGATCTGGTGATCCTGGATGAACTGGGCTACCTGCCATTCAGCACGTCAGGAGGAGCCTTGCTGTTCCACCTGCTGTCCAAGCTGTACGAGCGCACGAGCGTCGTGATCACCACCAACCTGAGCTTTAGCGAGTGGGCCAATGTGTTCGGAGATGCCAAGATGACCACGGCGCTGCTGGACCGGCTCACGCATCACTGCCATATTCTTGAGACCGGCAATGACAGCTACCGGTTCAAGAATAGCTCCGCACAGCAACCACCACAGACCACCAAGAAGGAGAAGGCGACCAAGAACTTATCCACAACGTGAGCGTGAAG
>NZ_ACQT01000443.1 GCF_000175235.1 Acidovorax delafieldii 2AN
AGTGCGACATGAGCGCCGCGCTCCCGCTGCTGCAGGTCAGCGGCCTGCGCAAGGCCTTTGGCGGCGTGCAGGCGGTCGATGGCGTGGATTTCGCGCTGGCGCCGGGCGAGATGCTGGCGCTGATCGGCCCCAACGGCGCGGGCAAGTCCACCACCTTCAACATGGTGGGTGGCCAGCTGCGGCCCGATGCAGGAGCCATCCGGCTGGCGGGTGTGGACATCGCGGGCCTGCCGCCGCGCGCCATCTGGCGCCAGGGCGTGGGGCGCACCTTCCAGATCGCCGAAACCTTTGCCTCGCTCACCGTGGTCGAAAACGTGCAGATGGCCTTGTTGTCCGCCGATCGGCGCCTGTTTTCGTTCTGGCCGCGCGCGCAGGACCACCGGCGTGCCGATGCGCTGGCCCTGCTGGCGCAGGTGGGCATGCAGGCCCAGGCGCAGCGTCCCTGCAGCACGCTGGCCTATGGCGACGTCAAGCGGGTGGAGCTGGCCATGGCGCTGGCCCATGCGCCCCGGCTGCTGTTGATGGATGAGCCCACGGCCGGCATGGCGCCGGCCGAGCGCCTGGCGCTGATGGCCCTCACGCGGCAGCTCGCGCGCGAACGGGCCATGGGCGTGCTGTTCACCGAGCACAGCATGGATGTGGTGTTTGCCCACGCCGACCGCGTGATGGTGCTGGCGCGTGGGCGCCTGCTGGCCCAGGGCACGCCGCAGGCCATTCGCGACAACGCGCAGGTGCAGCAGGTGTACCTGGGCAGCGGCAGCATGTCCGGCACGGCGCCGGCACCCGTGGGCATGGCGTGATGGCGCAGGCACCGTCTTCTTTGCCCCAGGCCTGCCCCGCGCCCCTGCTGGAGGTGCAAGGGCTGAACGCCTGGTATGGCGCCGCGCAGGTGCTGTTTGGCGTGGACCTGCAGGTGGGGCGCGGCGAGGTCGTGGCGCTGATGGGGCGCAACGGTGCCGGCAAATCCACCACGCTCAAGGCCATCGTGGGGCTGGAGGTGCGCCGCACCATCCAGCCAGGAGGGCAATTGCGCTTTTTGGGGCGCGACATCGCGCGCTGCGCGCCCTTTCAGGTGGCGCGCATGGGCCTGGGGTATGTGCCGGAAGACCGGCGCATCTTCACCGACCTGAGCGTGCGCGACAACCTGGAGGTGGGGCGCCAGGGGGCACGCCACTGGCCCGACGGCAGTGCGGCGCCGCACTGGACGCCCGAGCGCCTGTTCGGGCTGTTTCCCAACCTGGGTGAAATGCCCGATCGGCCGGGCGGGCGCATGAGTGGCGGCGAGCAGCAGATGCTCACCGTCGCGCGTACCCTCATGGGCCAGCCGTTGCTGGTGCTGCTGGATGAGCCCTCCGAGGGCGTGGCGCCGCTGATCGTGGAGCAGATGGCCCACACCATCGGGCAACTCAAGGCGCAGGGCGTGAGCGTGCTGCTGTCCGAGCAGAACCTGCATTTCGCTGCCGCGGTGGCCGACCGCGCCTACGTGCTGGAAAAAGGCCAGATCCGCCACCACGGCGCCATGGCGGACTTGGTGGCCGACCCGAAAGTGCGCGGCGACTACCTGGGCGTATAGGCCGCGGGCCCGGTTTCTCGCCTATTTGGAGAGAAATGGGCCGTTTGTGCTTATAAGGCGGGCGCAGATAGCTATTGTTTTAATAGTGCACGCCGTTCCGTCCCGATGGGCCCCGCCCTTGGGCAGCGACACCTCGGCGCGCTGCCCGATGGACCGTTGGCCGGGCCACGGGCTTGTGGGCTTCCGGCTCAGAACGATTCCCAGTCGTCCTCGCTGCGCGCCTGGGCAATGGCGGGGGCCGGTGCGG
>NZ_ACQT01000442.1 GCF_000175235.1 Acidovorax delafieldii 2AN
CGGCGCGCCTGTCGGGTGGCCAGCGCCAGCGCGTGGCCCTGGCCCGCGCGCTGGTACACAACCCGCGCCTGCTGCTGCTCGACGAACCCCTGGGCGCGCTCGATGCGCTCACCCGCATCGAGATGCACCGCCTGATTGAAGGTCTGTGGCGCAGCAGTGGTTTCACGGCACTGCTGGTCACCCATGACGTGCAAGAAGCCGTGGCCCTGGCCGACCGCGTGATCCTGATCGAGGACGGCCAGATCGCGCTCGACCAGCGCATCGACCTGCCGCGGCCCCGCGCGCACGGCGACGCGGCATTTGCCGCCCTCGAAAAACGCATTCTCGATCGCGTGCTGCAAAAGCCTGCGCCCGACCAGCCCGCCGCCGACCCCGCGTGGCCGGGCGTGCCAGCGCACGGTCTGCACTGGGCCATCTGATCTTTCACGGCTTTTCATTGCCTTTTTCAACGGACTTACCAAGGAGAACCCCATGTCCATCCAAGCCATCAACGTACGCAACCAGTTCAAGGGCAAAGTGCGCGAAATCATTCGCGGCGATGTCGTCTCGGAAGTCGATGTCGAAACGCCCTGGGGCATCGTCACCTCGGTCATCACCACCCGTTCGGTCAACGACCTGGGCCTGGTGGTGGGCTCGGAGGTGGTGGCGCTCGTCAAGTCCACCGAGGTGTCCATCGCCAAGCTGTAACGAAATTTGCACCAAATTGGCTTGCAGCGCTTGATGCATAAGCGCTGTGCGCTATCACCGTAATAGCAAAGGCCCTGCAGTGCGGGGCCTCCTTATTGGGACCCATGAATTTCCAGCAATTGCGCTCCGTGCGCGAAGCCGTGCGCCGCGGCTTCAACCTGACCGAGGTGGCCACCATGCTCCACACCTCGCAGCCCGGCGTGAGCCGCCAGATCCGCGAACTGGAGGAAGAGCTGGGCGTGGAGATCTTCGTGCGCGCCGGCAAGCGGCTCACCGGCCTCACGCCGCCTGGCGAGACGCTGCTGCCCATCGTGGAGCGCCTGCTGCTGGAGTCGGACAACCTGCGCCGGGCCGGGCACGATTTCAGCGCCAGTGCCCAGGGGCGTCTGTCGGTGGCGGCCACGCATTCGCAGGCGCGCTATGCCCTGCCGCAGGTGGTGCGCGACTTTCGCACGCTGTTTCCGCAAGTGTCGCTGCACCTGCACCAGGGCTCGCCCCGCCAAGTGGCCGAGATGCTGCTCAGCGGCGAAGCCGACATCGGCGTGGCCACCGAGGCGCTGGCCGGCTATGAAGCGCTGGTCACGCTGCCGTGCTACCGCTGGACGCACAGCATCGTCGTGCCGCCGGGTCATGCGCTGCTGCAGCAGGGCGAGCCCGTCACGTTGGAGCAACTGGCGCGCTACCCCATCGTCACCTACGAGCTGGGCTACACGGGCCGCGCCCACATCGACGAGGCGTTCGCGCGCGAGGGGCTGGCCCCCGACATCGTGCTCACCGCCATGGACGCCGATGTCATCAAGACCTATGTGGAGCTGGACATGGGTGTGGGCATCGTCGCCTCGATCGCCGTGGACCCCGAGCGCGACCGGCATCTGCGCATGATCGATGCGGGCCACCTGTTCGAGGTCAACCTCACGCGGCTGGCCTTGCGCAAAGGGGCATGGCTGCGCGGCTATGCCTACCGCTTCATCGAGAGCTTCGTGCCCACGCTCACGCGTGAGCGTGTGGAACAAGCCATGCGTGCGGAGGCCGCGGCGGTGGTGGCGGACTGAGGTCGTGAACGAGCGCTGATGGCCGGCTCACTCCAGCAGCGGGGCCTGCCCGCCGGGCAGCGCAGGCCTGCGCGGCACGCACG
>NZ_ACQT01000441.1 GCF_000175235.1 Acidovorax delafieldii 2AN
GGCAACGCGGCGGCAGGCGACTGCCGCCAGCACCCATCGCCAGGGGCATCGCCCAGCCCCTGCTCTCAGGAGAACCCATGTTGGACCACGTCAAGTTCGGCGTCAGCAACTACGCCGCAAGCAAGGCGTTCTTCCTCCAGGCACTTGAGCCTCTCGGCGTCACCGTGGTGGCCGAAGGGTCGCCGGCCTACGGTGTCGAGCTCAGCACCCCAGGAAAGGCCTCGCTGTGCCTGTTCCAGACCGCTGAGAAGCCGGCACATCTGCACCTGGCGTTCAGGGCCGATACCCACGCGCAGGTGGATGCCTTCCATCGCGCAGCGCTGCAGGCGGGCGGCAAGGACAATGGGGCGCCGGGCCTGCACCCCCCAGTACCACGCGCATTACTATGCCGCTTTCGTCATGGGCCCGGATGGGCACAACATCGAAGTGGTGTGCAATGAACCCGCGCTCTGACCTTCACCCCGCAGAACCGCCCGCGACCGGCCCGGCCGGGTGGCTGGCGCCGGCCCCTTAAGCCCAACAGGAGGGCTTGTGATACCTGCCTCCCGCATTGCGCAAAAGCACGCTGTCCTGATCTACTGCGGGCTGGCCTTTGCGTTGTCATGGACGTACTGGCTGTACCTGCTGGGCAGTGGCCAACGCGTGGAACCCGGATCGACCGCAACGCACCTGCCGGGCCTCTTCGGCCCCTTCCTGGCCGCGCTGATCGTCACCGCGCTGGCAGACGGTGCCGATGGCGTTCGCCACTTTCTCGCCAGCTGCGTCCGCCTTCCAGCGCCGCGGCTTCGTTCGCTGCTGCTGGCCACTTCCCCACTGTGGTTCGGCCTGGCCCTCTTTGCCGTCCTTTCGGCGTTCAGGCCGCAACCCCCATCGCTGCAGGATTTCAACACCTACCCCGGGGTGCCCCGCCAGGGGTCTCTTGCAGCGACGGCGCTGCTTGCCTTCGTGCTCAACGGCCTGGGCGAGGAAGGCGGGTGGCGCGGCTTTGCGCTGCCTCGGCTGGCGCAGGGCCGCTCCAGGCTGCGGGCCGCCCTGCTGGTGGCGGGCATCTGGCTGCTGTGGCACATGCCGCTGTTTGCGCTGAACGCCAGCATGGCGGCCCTGCTGGGCCCGGCCCTCTTCGGCTGGGCCCTGGGCCTCACGGCCGGGTCGCTGGTGCTGGCGTGGCTTTACTTCAAGAGCCAGAGCGTGCTGGTGGTTGCGGCCTGGCACACATCCTTCAATTTCCTGGTGGCCACCGCGCCGGGCCAAGGCCTGGTGGCGGCCATTGCAAGCACGGTCGTCATGCTGCTGGGCCTGGTGATCGCCGTGGTCTGGTGGCGCGAAAATCCGGGCCAACGGCCAGCCTCGGCCGCCCACCGAAACTGAACTGCCATGCAAACCACCCGGCGCATTCTTGTCGTAGCCCTGTGCTACCTGCTTTCCTCCTACGGCATCCTGATGTCCCTGGTGCTGGCGGGCAAGTCGGTGATTGCGCCGTCGGGCGTGGCGGGGATCGGTCTGCTCATTCTGTTGGCCTGGGTATTTCACCTTGTCATGAGCGTGCATTGGATCGCTGACAGCCCGGCCCAGCGGTGGGTGCCGTTGGCGGGAATATGCACAGGCACCCTGGGCCTGGTGCTGTGGCCCGCAGAGCAGACCACGCTTTGGCCCTTTTCAATCACGGATGCATTGCGCGCCTTCGCCTTGGGCGGCGTGATGACACTGCCCTGCGTTGCCCTGGCCATTTATCTCGTCCGGTTCCATCTCACCCGGCGGCCCGCCAGGACTGCCCCGCCCTGCCGCTGACCCTGTGCGCCGGCCGGGCGCCAAACCGCGCAGGCT
>NZ_ACQT01000440.1 GCF_000175235.1 Acidovorax delafieldii 2AN
GCTCCTCTGCAAGTCCGCCGGCAGCCCTGGCGACCACGGAGTCGCTGGCACGGGCGGCGTAATCGGCCACGGCCTGCTGCAGCCGCGCTGCGAGGATCCGCTGCACCGGCGCGGACTGCTGTGGCAGTCGCCGTGACAGCGCCTCCAGGTAGTGAAAGCGCGCCGGGTCGTGGCGATCCGCGCCCTCGGCACGCAAGGACGCCAGCGTGGGTCCGCCTGCCTCACCCATTGCGCGCAGGCTGGACATTCGAGGCCCGGGGCACGGGGGCCATTTCCACGCGGCGGTTCTGCGCGCGCCCTTTTTCGTCGGCGTTGTCGGCCACCGGCTGTTCGGCGCCGAAGGCGGCCGCGAAGACCTGCGACGAAGGCATGCCCTCATCGATGAGCGCGCGCGCCACCGTCAGGGCGCGCTGTGCCGACAGTTCGAGGTTGTCGGCGAAGCGCTGGTGGGGGCCGCGCAGCAACGTGGTGTTGTCGGTGAAGCCGCTCACCATCAGCATCTCGTCGCGCTCGCGCAGGTAGACCTGCAGCGGCGGCACCAGGCTTTTGAGCAACTGGCGGCCTTCCGGGCGCAACTCGTCGGAGCCCGTGGCAAATAACACGCTGCCGCTGATGCCGATGCGCCCGTTGTGCACGGTGACGCGCCCGCTGGCCAGCGGAATGGCCAGCGCCTTTTCGAGCGCCATGCGGCGCTGCTCTTCCTGCTGGCGTTTTTCCACCTCCTGCTTGAGGCTGGCCACCAGGTCGATCTGCACCACGAGCACGCCCACCAGAATGAGCACGAACGCCCCCAGCAGGCCTGCCATCAGGTCGCCGAACACGGCCCATACGGGCGCCGTCTGGCCTGCGCCTTCGTCCAGGGCGTCGTCCAGCCCCGTCACGCGGCCACCCCCTCGGCCGGTGCCGCCGACCGACCGGCGCTGGCGTGAAGCCGGCGCAGGTCTTCGACGATGCCCTGCTGCGCGCTGATGCTCAGGTCGATCACCTCGCGCGCCTGCGCCACGTAGTACGCCAGTTGCTCGTCGCTGCGGCCCATGGCCTGGGTGATGGCGCTTTCGATGCCCCGCAGGCTCTGCGTGAGCGTTTCGTTGCTGGCACTGAACAGGCCCACGCCGTGGTTGAAGGCCTCGCCCAGGCTGGCCAGTTCGACGGCGCTGGCGGCCACATGCGCGGCCACCTCGTCCACCTGGCCGGCCTGCGCACCCAGCGCATCGGCAAACTGCTGCCCCGCCTGTTCAAGCACCCCGGCGGCCGAGCCGACCAGGGTGTCGATGGCGGCACGCTGCTGCACGGCCGCTTCTTTCATGGACTGCAGCAGGCTGCCCATCTGCTCCACCATGGCCGTGCGCTCTTCGAGCGCGGCGTTGTCGCGCTCGCCCAGGCGCGTCATCTCCTGGCGCAGCTGGGTGATCACTTCGGCGGCTGCCTGGGGCACGTCCGACGCGGTCTGCAGCAGGCGCGTGAGCGGCGCCTCCAGGGCTGCCCCCAGTGTGGCCAGGTGCTGCGCCACAGCTGCCTGCAGCATATCGAGCCGGTCCACGGCCGCCTGGCCCCGCTCGGCTTCGGCGTCGCGCAGGGCGGCCAGCTCGGTGCGCCAGACGCCCGTGAGTTCGTCCATGCGCTGGCCCTGGCCCTGCAGCCAGCGGTCCTCGGCCTCCAGGCGGGTGCGCAAGAGCGCGTCCGACTGTTCCATCAAAGCGGCCGCGCCGCCCAGCGAACGGGCCACCTGATCGGCCATGCGCTCGGTGATCTGCGTGGCCGTTGCCTCCAGCGCCGTGCACACGCCCTGCTGTTGGGCCGCCGCCTGGGCGCCGGCGCTCTGCC
>NZ_ACQT01000439.1 GCF_000175235.1 Acidovorax delafieldii 2AN
TCGACAGCCAACCCAGCGACGCGGCCACCTGCCACAGCGCAACGAGCCCCACGGGCACCAGCCAGGGCAACAGGCGCTGCCCCACCGCGCCGGCAAAGCGCAGCGCGCCCTGCGGCAACGCCAGCAGTCCCGGGGCATCGACGGCGTCGGGCACCGGAGAAATCTGCAGTTCACGAAGGCTGTTGCTCATGTGGCGTACCCCTCTTCTGTATCGGGTTCCAGAAATTCCAGCTGGTTGCCCGCCGGGTCCTTGACATAAAAGCGCAGGTAGCCGGGGAGCGCCCGGTTCTCCACCAGCGCCAGTTCGGCCTGCTGCAAACGGCCACGCAGTGCAGGCAGGTCGTCCACCTCGAAGGCGAGGTGGGACACCGCCGGCGCGGCCTGCCAGCTCTCGGTGGGAACAAGGTCGATGCGCTGCGGGCCTGCGGCAAAGCGCAGCGTGCTGCCCGCTGCCTGGTGCACCTCGTGCAACCCCAACAGGTGGCTGTAGAAGTGGCGGATCTGGCCTTCGGCGCCGGCCGGAAAAGCCAGCTGCACGTGGTTGATGGAATGGATGCCCATGGATGTGCTCCGGTGCCTTGCGGCCATCAGCTTTGCGACGCCCGCGGCACGTACTGGTTGCCCACGGTTTCACCGAAAGGCCCCAGGGGCGAGCCACCGGCGAGCTTGTCGCGCACCTGGACGGGCAGCAGCGGAAACACCAGCTCGGCGAAGCGGTAGGCCTCCTCGAGGTGGGGGTAGCCCGAGAGCACGAAGGTGTCGATGCCCAGCGCGGCGTATTCCTCGATGCGGGCCGCCACCGTCTGCGGATCGCCCACCAGGGCCGTGCCCGCGCCACCGCGCACCAGGCCCACGCCGGCCCAGAGGTTGGGGCTGATCTCCAGGTCAGCGCGCGTGCGCTTGCTGCCGCCGGCGTGCAGCGCGGCCATGCGGCGCTGGCCCTCGGAATCCATGCGGGCAAACACCGCCTGCGCCTGCACCACGGTGTCGTCGCTCACGCGGCTGATCAGCTCTTGCGCCGCCTGCCAGGCCTGGGCGTCGGTTTCGCGCACGATCACATGCAGGCGGATGCCGAACTTCACCGTGCGGCCATGGCGGGCAGCCTTGGCGCGCACATCGGCAATCTTTTTGGCGACCTCGGCGGGCGGCTCGCCCCAGGTGAGGTAGGCCTCGGTCTGCTCGGCCGCCAGTTCGTGCGCGGCCGGCGACGAGCCGCCGAAGTACACGGGCGGGTGCGGCTTCTGCACGGGCGGAAACAGCAGCTTGGCGCCCTTCACCGCAAGGTGCTTGCCCTCGTAATCAAGGCTTTCGCCGCTGTGGCTGCGCGCCAGGATTTCGCGCCAGATGCGGATGAACTCGCTCGACTGTTCGTAGCGCGTGGCATGGTCGAGAAACACGCCGTCGCCTTCCAGCTCGGCCTGGTCGCCGCCCGTCACCAGGTTGATGAGCAGGCGCCCGCCCGAGAGGCGGTCAAACGTGGCCGCCATACGCGCGGCCAGCGCTGGCTGGTGCAGGCCGGGGCGCACGGCCACGAGAAACTTCAGGCGGCGTGTGACGGCGATCAGGCTGGACGCCACCACCCAGGGGTCTTCGCACGAGCGGCCCGTGGGAATCAGCACGCCTTCGTAGCCCAGGCTGTCGGCGGCGATGGCCACCTGTTGCAGGTACTCATGGCTGAGCTGGCGCGCGCCTTCGGCGGTGCCCAGATAGCGGCTGTCGCCGTGGGTGGGAATGAACCAGAAAATCTGCATGGTGTGCTCCGTGAGGGGGAGGGATAAAAACGATGAGCGGGTTGCCTGAAAAAAACGAAAGCCGTTGCGCGCCCGCAGGCAAGGCC
>NZ_ACQT01000438.1 GCF_000175235.1 Acidovorax delafieldii 2AN
GACGATGCGCGCCGGGATGTCCATGGCGCGCATCAGCACCACGAAGGCCGAGGCGATGTGCTCGCAAAACCCCTCCTTGCGGTCGAACCAGAACTCGTCGGCGGTGTGCTGGCCGTACACGCCCGGCTCCAGCGTGTAGCGGTAGCCGCCGGTGCGCAGGCGCGCCAGCGCGGCATTGACGAGCGCCGGCACCGCATCCTGGCCCGAGGCGGGTGCCAGTTGCGGATCGGTGCGCAGCGCTTGCGCGAGCGCGAGCGTGCGCGGGTTGAAGCCGGGTGGCAGTTCAGTGTAGGCCCGCAGTGCGGGCGTGGCGGTGGTGGGCCCGTGGCGGAACTGCAGGTAGCTCTCGGCGCGGTAGCGGACCACGTCGGTGATGGGACGGGTGGTGAGCCATTGCAGGTCGTCCGTCATGAAGGTGCCCATGCCCGGCACGGTGGGCTGGTCGCGCGCGGCGTCCAGCACCAATAGCCAGGAGCGCTGGTGGGGCTCGAGCGTCACCTCGTAGCGCAGGGGCTCGCCCTGCACCTGCAACTGGGCGGGGGTGGCGGGGCGTTCCATCGAACGGGTGCCCACGCGGTACGACAGGGGATGCCATTCGCTGCCGTCGAAGGTGGAATACACCGGCCCGCGGAAATACAGCGCGCTCTGCGGCGGCGGCGCGCCACCCGGCGTATCGAAGCGCACGCGCAGCGCCACGCCGTCGTCGAGCGCCAGTTCGGCGATGTTGCCCACCCGCATCACCCCCGAGAGCCCGCTGCGCCCCGTGAGGCTGTCGCTGGGCATGCCCCACAGCGGCGCCATGCGCGGAAACAGCAGGAACAGCGCCGCCATGATGGGCGCCCCCAGCAGCGCCATGGAGCCTGCCAGCCGGAACGCATGCGCCAGCGGCGGGCGGCCCACCGGCATGTGGGCGTTGACCAGCGCGGTGAGTAGCCCCAGCAGCGCCACCAGCATCGCGGCTGCGGTGACCAGCGATTGCGAGTAGAAGAAGTTGCTGAGCATTGTGAAGAAGCCCAGGAAGAAGATCACCATGGCATCGCGCCGCGCCCGCACTTCCAGCGTCTTGAGCGCCAGCAGCACCACGATGAGCGTGACGCCCGCGTCGCGGCCCAGGATGGTTTGGTGCGTGAACAGGGTGCCGGCCACGGCCACTGCCAGCCACGCGATCAGTGCCCAGCGTCCCGGCAGGGCGCGGCCCTTCCAGGCCAGCCAGCCGCGCCACACCAGCACCACGGCAGCCATCGCACTGGTCCAGGCGGGCAGGTGTGCCACCTGCGGCGCCACCACCCAGGCAATCACCACCAGCAGGAACAGCGTGTCCCGCGTGTCGCGTGGCAGGGTGGCAAGGGTTTGGCGCAAGGTCATGGTGCGGGGATTGGCGGGGGCGAGCGGTGCAGTTTGCTATTGAAAATGAAGCTGAAAGCGTACTCTGGGTAAGCGCTGCATGCGATTTTCATGGTTTTTTAGAGAAATCAGCACAGTGCCAGGGCCTCCAGGCAGCGTTGGCGATGGGCCGCGCCGGAATCGGGCGCCAGTTCCACCCCCGGCAGACGCAGTCCGTAGTCGATGCCCAGCCGGTCGGCCTGCAGCACCCAGGCCGTCAGGCGCGACACGCGCGCTTCCGGGTCGGGCAGGGCAGCCAGGGCCAGGTCGAGCCACAGTTCGTGGCGCTGGGCCTGCTGGACGTCGCGGCTCACGAGGTCGTCGGTGCCGGTGGCCAGCGATTTGGCCGCCTTTTTCCAGACCACGAGTTTGAGCGGGTCGCCACGGCGGTAGGCACGCACGCCGTCGAATTCGCCGATGCCCTGCGTGGTGGCGCTGCCCGTGCCGCTGGCGCGGGG
>NZ_ACQT01000437.1 GCF_000175235.1 Acidovorax delafieldii 2AN
GGACGGCTCGGCCCACATGCTGAACCTGATGCTGAGCGCGCGCCAGAACGGCCTGGTGGCCGACACGCGCGGCCACAGCATCCACGACAGCGCGCCGTTCTACGACACCTACATCTGCGCCGACGGCCACCACATCACTGTGGGCGCCCTCGAGCCGCAGTTCTACGGCGTGTTGCTGGACGCGCTGGGGCTGGCCGGCGACCCGGACTTCACCAGCCCGCAGTGGGACAAGAAGGCCTGGCCCGCGCGCCGCGCGCGGCTGGCCGCCCTGTTCCTGGCCCACCCGCGCGCGCACTGGCAGGCGCTGCTGGAACCCACCGACGCCTGCTTTGGCGCCGTGCTCAGCCCTGTGGAGGCCGCCGAGCACCCCCACATGCGCGCACGCGGCGTATACATGGAGCACCAGGGCGTGCTGCAGGCCGTACCGGCGCCGCGCTTCGACGGCGCGGCCTATGCGCCCGCAGACGCCTGCCCGCCAGGCACGCACACACAGACCGTGATGGAGAGCCTGCACCAGGCCGGCGCGCAGGCCGTGTGGCGGCAGCGAACGCCTGCCTGAGCCCTGTGGCCTGCAGGCCTGGGCAGCGCAAGGGCGGACAGGGGCTTTGCAGGGCCCGTCCGCGCAACGCTGAATCCACCGGGCACCACTAGCCGAGTCTGAAGGCGCGATGTCCCCACTGCCGGGAACAGGGCCGCTGGACAATGCACCAGCGGCTACCCACATTTCCAGCGCCAGAGTCCCATCCGCCAGGCGAGCGTTCAGAGGAAAGGTGGAACACCTCAACGGGGACAGCCGGCATCCGAAGACCCCAAGACCCCTTGAACGATGACGAGAGCGCCACGGCGCATGGGCAGGTTGGGCCTTGACTGCACAGACCCGCACTGCTGAGCCACGTCATGCGAAGCTGTTCACGGCCGGCCGTGAGGTGGTTATTTGCGCAGCACGCGCACAACCCCCACGATCACGACAACGAGCGCAACAGGCCCCATCCACCACGCCACGCCCCACAGCGATGACGTGCCGCGCAAAGCAAACGCAGTCCCGCCAAGTACGAGTCCGCCAAGGCCAACGAGTAGAAACAGCCATTTCCCGATACCTTCGGATGCCTCGCCAAACATGTGCTCGTCCGAATCGCCCATGCTCATGGCAAGAAGAAAAAACGGAACAATGGAAAGCGTCAGACCCCACTTCGGGGCTCCCCACTTGACCGCAAGCCACGGCGGGACAGCAAGCACAAGCAGCCACACAATCTTTTTCATTCTTTTGCCGGAGTGAGGGATGGGTGGCAACGCTCCGCAGAGCAGATGCCGCCTGGTGCGCCGCAGCCCGTCAAGCGACGTCCATGGGCTGCGCGCCACCGGTTATTCTGAACAAGGTTTCCCGCTGGCAAGCGGTTTGTAGCATGGGCGATGCGTGCCCGGCGCAACAGGCACAGCGATCCCATTCACCCGTCTCCCGGCCGGGCTGATCAGCGGATACGGCTATTCCAGCAGTCAACGCGCGATGCGGCCTCTGGAAGCATGGGGCCGTGGCGTGTCCGGGGACCGACTGGCATGGTTGGCTTCACGCGGTCATTGCAGTGGCCATCCTGTTGACGCAGGCGTGGGGGCTCGCCGCCGGCGCCACACCACCCGACGCGTGGTGATGCCCGGCGGGCCGGAGACGGGCCGCCGCAGACATGCGCACCACGCACCGCCCCCCCGGGGGTGAGATTAAAGGGCAGCGAGCCGCTGCTGCGCGCGGGCGTAGCGCAGCAGGGTTTGCTCGGCCTGCGCCAGCACCGGCGCATCCACCATGCGGCCGTCGAGCACGCACACGCCACCACCGGCCTGCTGCAGCGCC
>NZ_ACQT01000436.1 GCF_000175235.1 Acidovorax delafieldii 2AN
ATCGAGGGACGATAGCCCAAGTGGGGTCGGAGGCGTATGCGGCGTCCATCTTGGGCGTCATGGATTTCCACTTGGTATAAGCGGTTGCAGCGTTGGCTACGCCGGCATTGGCGGCGGCGCCCAGCATGCCACGCATGTACGCGGCGGCCCCCCCGGCCTCCTCGGGATAGCCCTCGACACCTACGCTTGAGCACGCTGTGTTGCTCACACCAGGATAGTTCTGTTCAAACAGTACTTTCCAGCTATTGACGAAGTTACCGTTGGCGTCACGAATGTTCCAGTAGTAGCCCGGTGCCTGTGCGGCACAGAAGCCGTTGGCTTCATTGACCACGCGGCCTACATTGAACTTGCTGAACCAGTCCAGCACATTCTTGGCCTTGGGCTCGCCGGCCTCAGCCAGGCGGCTGAAGACAATGCCCACGAAGTCGTCTTGCCAGGGAGCCGTGAGACCGAATTCATCGGGCTTTTCGATAGCGCCCAGGGGCGACTGGTTGGGGTTGTTGATGTAGTTCGTCGCGTACCAATCCATGTTGTTGGTCAGCACCTTGCCGAACACGCCCTTCATGGCGTGGCTGTCGGGCAACGCGTAGGCTGCCTCACTGATGGAGCGCAGCATCCAGGCCTGGGCCCGCACCTGATCCCACTTGACCAGACCAGTGTCGCGGTTGCGGTACTCGGGCCCGGGAGGCGCATCGGTCAGATTCCAGCTGGCCCAGAACGAGAGCTCATCTTGGTAGAAGGCATCACCCGTGATCAGGTACGGCACATAGGCAAGGGACGGCTGGTGCGCCTGATCCGGTGTCCAGATGGTGGAGTCGGTGGCTGCGGGCACGAACGGCACCGAACTGGGGTAGCGGGTCGTGACGTCGGGGTACTTCGCGATGCTCAGCGGCTGATCCGTGTTTTCATCGCGGTAATGCACTGGGATGCCACCGGCGGCATCAGCGTTGGCCAAGAGGCTGGCGCGGGCGCGATCGTCCTGGGATACCAGATACAAGGCGGCCCAGCGCGGCAGCGGGCCGATGTCGATGCGGCCCCCCGTGGTGGGGAAGTACGGCAGGATATAGGCCGCGCCCATCGGCTTGGTATCTGCACTGGCCAAGGCCGCTGCATCGGCTGCCAGCACGCTCTCGGGCACCTTCAGGTTCAGGTCATAGTTCCACGTGATGCGGCTGGCCATGAAGTACGGCATGTTGTGGCGCAGGCGGTTGGCGGGTTGCGTGCCACCGGTCCACAAGACCTTGTGCCAGCGTGCATGGTGGTTGTGGGTGAACTTGGGCTGGGTGTACAGCACCGTGCCATTGCGCTTGATGGCCAGGCTGTAGGTGATGTTGCCCGGTGCGGTCGTGAACGTGCGCGTGTTCTCCAGCACCACATCGGTGCGGATGCGATTGCCGCCATCGTAGAGACCGGCATGCAGCCGGGCTGTCAGGTGCGGATGCACGGCGCCGGTGGCCTTGTTCTTGAAGGGTGTGACCACCGTGTACTCCGAGGCGACGGAGCCGCTGAGTCGGCGCCCGGTGTTCTGGGCAATCTGGTTTTGCAGCTGCGCTTGCGGCTGGGCCACCAAAGTGGCGGTCACGTTGCCGCTGGCGTCGTACACCTGCGCTTCCAGCTCCAGGTTCCAGTCAGGGGTGGCCGGCACGCTGGGGGTGGAGGTGGTCTTGGCGCCAGGAAAGAGGTTGATGATGCGTGTTTCACCGGGCTGAACGTTGCTCAGCTGAGCGCTGAGCACGGCGAACCTGGCAGAGCCATCGCGGTGCGACGAGACTTCGTCGGTTTGCAGGGGAATGGTCGCTCCGCCTACCTGGGCCACGAGTCCCTGTGTGGTGGGTAGCCAGTCGCCCGCTTTGAAGGGTTGGCCGAAGGTGAC
>NZ_ACQT01000435.1 GCF_000175235.1 Acidovorax delafieldii 2AN
GGCGCCGGCGGCCGAAGCCACCGCCACGCGCGCGCCTGCCAGCAAGCCGGTCACCGCCGACGCCAAGCCGGGTGCCAAGACCGACGCGAAGTCCGCCCCTTCGGCCGATCCACTGGGCGATCTGGCGAAAGCCAAGTCGGCAACGGTGGACCCGTTCGATTATTTCGTGCAGGCCGGCGCATTCCCCAGCCAGGCGGGGGCAGATGCTCAGCGCGCCAAGCTCGCCATGCTGGGCTGGGAAGCCCGCATCAGCGAGCGCGAGCAAAATGGCCGCACTGTTTATCGCGTGCGCGTTGGCCCCTTCGGCAAGCGCGATGACGCCGAGCAGCTCAAGGAAAAACTGGAAGGCGCGGGCGTCGAGTCAGCGCTGGTGCGTGTCCAGCGCTGATCGGCAGGCTTGTGCGCACGGCTCATGAACCCGACGTCTTCGCTTTGCCGCGGCTGTGCGAGTCCGTTCACCGAACGCACCGGCCGCAGGGGCTCTGCGGTCTGCGCGCAGGGTGAATACAGTCGCACCATTCGTCACCTGGGCGCCCCCAGCGCCCCCATCTGAACTTTTCCCCGGGGACGTGCTCACATCCCCAGACCAGAACAAGGAGTGTCCCAGTCATGAAACGCCGCGAGTTTTCTCTGTCCGCCGCCTCGGCGGTTGCCGCCTCCGCCTTGACCCTGCCACTGGCCACGCCAGCCGGGGCGCAGGCGCGCCAGTTCAAGGAGGGCAAGGACTACACCAAGCTCGCCAAGGCCGTCGCGCCCGAGGCCCCCGCCGGCAAGATCGATGTGATCGAGTTCTTCTGGTACAGCTGCCCCCACTGCAACGCCTTTGAACCTTCTCTGGACGCCTGGGTCAAGACAGCGCCCAAGGATCTGAGCATTCGCCGCGTTCCGGTGGCGTTCAATGCCAGCTTCATCCCCCAGCAGAAGCTGTATTACGCGCTTGAAGGCATGGGCAAGCTCGACACCGTGCACACCAAGGTATTTCGCGCCATCCACGTGGAAAAGCTCAAGCTTGCCAAGGACGATGACATCTTCGCCTGGGTGGCCCAGCAGGGCGTGGACGCTGCCAAGTTCAAGGAGGTCTACAACTCCTTCACCGTGTCCAATCAGGTACGCCGTGCATCGGCACTGCAGGAAGCCTATGGCGTGGAAGGCGTACCCTCCATGGGCGTGGCCGGCCGGTTCTACACCGATGGCACCATGGCCGGCAGCATGCAGACCGTCCTGCAGGTGGTGGAGTACCTGGCAGGCGTGGCGCGCAAGGGCTGAACCCCGGCGCAACAGTTTGGCAAAGCCCGCGCATGCGGGCTTTTTTGTGGGCGCAGGTCCGCTTTCGATGGCTACAATGAGTGCAAGATTCGTGCCTCATGAAAACTAGCATCCTTCCGATCTTCGTGTTGATGGCTCTTGCCTTCGCCCCTGGCGTGGGCCAGGCCGAAAAGGCCGACCGCAACAAGCCCATGAACATCGAGGCCGACGCGTTGCGCCACGACGAGCTCAAGCAGACCAGCGTGTTCACGGGCCGTGTGGTCATGACCAAGGGCTCCATCGTGCTGCGCGGTGCGCGGCTGGATGTGCGCCAGGATGCCGAGGGCTACCAGTATGGCGTGGTGACGGCTGAGCCCGGCAAGCGCGCATTTTTTCGCCAGAAGCGCGATACCCTGCCCGGTGTACCCGACGAATTCATCGAAGGCGAAAGCGAAGTGATCGAGTACGACGGCCGTGCCGACAACGTGCGCTTCATCACCCGGGCTGAAATGCGCCGCTACCGCGAATCGGTGGTGACCGACGAACTGTCGGGTGCCGTCATCGTCTACAACAACCTCACCGACGTGTTCACCGTCGATGGCCAGAGAAAGTCGACCGCCGGCGCGGCGGGCGA
>NZ_ACQT01000434.1 GCF_000175235.1 Acidovorax delafieldii 2AN
GCTGTCGGTGCCCGTGTTCCGCATGCTGTGGCTCACCTGGGTGGCGGCCAACACCTGCATGTGGATGAACGACGTGGCCGCCGCCTGGCTCATGACCACGCTCACCACCTCGCCCATGCTCGTGGCGCTGGTGCAATCGGCCTCGACGCTGCCGGTATTCCTGCTAGGCCTGCCCAGCGGCGCACTGGCCGACATCCTGGACCGGCGGCGCTATTTCATCGCCACGCAGTTCTGGGTGGCCGCCGTGGCTCTGGTGCTGTGCGCGGCCATTGTGGTGGGCGGCATGACGGCGCCGCTGCTGCTGGCCCTCACCTTTGCCAATGGCATTGGCCTGGCCATGCGCTGGCCGGTGTTCTCGGCCATCGTGCCCGAGCTGGTCAGCCGCCCCCAATTGCCGGCGGCCCTGGCGCTCAACGGCGTGGCCATGAACGCCTCGCGCATCGTGGGCCCGCTGGTGGCCGGTGCCATCATCGCCAGCGCCGGCAGCGCCTGGGTGTTCGTGCTCAATGCCGTGCTGTCGGTCCTTTCGGGCCTGGTCATCATGCGCTGGAAGCGCACCCACGTGCCCAGCCCCTTGGGCCGCGAGCGCCTGGGCAGTGCGATGCGCGTGGGCGTGCAGTTCGTGCGCCAGTCGCCGCGCATGCGGGCCGTGCTGTGGCGCATCTCCCTTTTCTTCCTGCACGCCACGGCGCTGCTGGCCCTGCTGCCGCTGGTGGCCAAGGGGCTGGAGGGCGGCGGTGCGGGCACGTTCACGCTGCTGCTGGCCTCGATGGGGGCCGGTGCCATCGTGGCCGCCATGTTCCTGCCGCGCCTGCGCCAGGCCATGGCGCGCGATGTGCTCGTGCTGCGCGGCACACTGCTGCAGGCGGCGGCCACAGCCGTGATGGCCATCGCGCCCAATGTCTACGTGGCCGTGCCCGCCATGGTGGTGGGCGGCATGGCGTGGATCACCACGGCCAATTCGCTCAGCGTATCCGCCCAGCTCGCGCTGCCCAACTGGGTGCGCGCACGCGGCATGTCGATCTACCAGATGGCCATCATGGGCGCCACGGCACTGGGCGCGGCCGTGTGGGGTCAGGTGGCCACGCTCACGTCAGTGCACCTGAGCCTGGCATTGGCGGCGCTGACAGGCGTGATCGCCATGGCCGTGGTGCAGCGCCTGGTGACGGACCGCCACATGGAGGAGGACCTCAGCCCCTCGCAGGCCTTCAAGGCGCCGGTGGCGGCCACGCCACCCGAGGCCGGGCGCGTGGTGGTCACCATCGAATACGCCATCGACCCGGCACGCGCCACCGAATTCCGCGCCCTCATGCAGGACAGCCGCCGCAGCCGCCTGCGCCAGGGGGCGCTGTCGTGCGACCTGCTGCACGACATGGCCGATCCCACGCGTTACGTGGAGCAGATCGTGGACGAGTCATGGACCGAGCACCTGCGCCGCTTCGACCGCGTCACCGCCTCGGACGTGGCCCTGCGCGAGCGCAAGCTGGCATTCCACACGGGCGACGCACCGCCCAAGGTGACGCGGTGGACGGCGGCTCAGTAGGGTTTTCGGTGTTTTGGGCCGCTGGTGGTTGTGGAGCGTGCGCCAATAGCTATCAAATTGGTAGTTTTCGGGTGCCTTGTGTGCCCCAGGTTCCGATGAAATCACCAGCAAGGTGAGCCCCGTCCACGCCCGCTGGAGCCGGGTCTTGCCAGCTCCAGCGATCAGGCCATGGGCCTGGGCCGTGGCGCGCTCGGCGCGTGCCGCCTGGCTTCCGGCACACCACGGTGCTTTGCCGGCGCGCACCGCCGGGGAAAAGCGGACGGCAGCCCCCTCCTACAGCCCCGCTCCCGCATCGCCCGACCTGCTGGAGCGTCGCGATTTTTGTGCGCAAGCGCCGCGC
>NZ_ACQT01000433.1 GCF_000175235.1 Acidovorax delafieldii 2AN
GACACCCGCAAGGGCAAGGACGAGGCCGGCCTGCCCACCAGCGCCATCGTGCACGTGCCCGCGCCAGGCCAGGAGGACCGCCTTGCCCGGCTCGCGCCCGGCACCGCCGTCACGGCCCGCATCGACTGGGAACGGCGCCACCGCATGATGCGCCTGCACACCACCAGCCACCTGCTGTGCCATGTGGTGCCGCAACTGGTCAACGGCTGCTCCATCACACCCGACTACGCACGGCTGGACTTCGCGATGACCGACCCGCTGGACAAGGAACAGCTCACCGCCGCCATCGCGGCGCTGGTGGCGGCCGCGCACCCGATCACGGTGGCCAGCATCAGCGATGCGGAGCTGGACGCCAACCCCCAGCTCGTCAAGAGCATGAGCGTGCAGCCGCCGCGCGGCACGGGCCGCATCCGCACGATTCGGATCGGCGGCGAGGGCCTCCAGCCCGCCATTGACCTGCAGCCCTGCGGCGGCACGCACGTGGCCAGCACGGCCGAGATCGGCGCCGTAGTGGTTACGCGCATCGAGAAGAAAAGCGCCATAACCCGGCGGGTCACGCTGGGGTTCGCGGGCGGCGCATCGCCTGCCTGAGCAGCTCTTGGCCTTCGCTTGAACCCTCGGCCCTCTGCGCCTTGCGTCGTTGCACAGGCCCCGGGGGCTGCAAGGCATCGAAGGCCACCAACCGGCCGTTGCAACCCCGCCACCTGGCGCCCGCGTCCCCCGGGCAGGGCTGACCTGCATCAAAATGCAACACCGCCGTGGCACGCCGGCACAGCCGCGGCGGGTGGGGATAATCTTGGAGTGACAGGTCCCACCACGGCCTGCGCTGCGTTCTGCCACCTTTCCACGCCCGCCCATGCCATCGCCTTCCGCCCTCGCGTCGCTCGACACACTGCGCCACCACCGCTGGGTCCGCCGCGGCCTGTGGGCCCTGCTGGCGTTGTTGCTGCTGTGGCTGGTGAGCTGGCTCGCGGTGCCCGCGCTCGCCAAGGGCCCGCTCGAACGCATGGCCAGCGAAGCACTGGGGCGGCCGGTCACCGTCGGTGCCATCGATTTCAAGCCCTGGACGCTGGAAATCACCCTGCGCGACATCGCCGTCGGCGGCACCGCGGGCGCCCCGCCGCAACTGGAGATTGCACGCATCTATGCCGATGCCGAGATGCAATCGCTGCTGCGCCTGGCGCCGGTGGTGGACGCCCTCGAGATCGACGCACCCCACCTGCGGCTCACGCACCTGGCCGATGGCCACTACGACGTGGACGACATCCTGGCCCGGCTCAGCACCCCTTCCGGCAAGCCCGACACGGGCCCGGCGCGCCTGGCGCTCTACAACCTGGCGCTGACCGGCGGCGCGGTCGATTTCACCGACCGCACGGTGGACCGCACCCACGCCGTGCGCCAGCTGGCCCTCAAGGTGCCCTTCATCAGCACCCTGCCATCGCAGCGCGAGGTGAAGGTGGAGCCCCACCTGTCGTTTGCCATCGGCGACAGCCGGTTCGACTCGTCGGTGCAGGGCACGCCCTTTGCCCAGACGGGCAAGGGCGATGCCACGGTGAAATGGCAGGGGCTCGACCTCGCGCCCTATCTGGCCTACCTGCCCGCCAGTCTGCCGGTGCGGGTGAAAGGCGCCATCCTCGACATGGACGTGAAGGTGGCCTTCGAGCAGGCGCCGCACCTGGCCGTGAAGCTCACCGGCACGGTGCAGACGCACAACGTGCACATCACCGACCGCGGCGACCAGCCCCTGCTGTCGTACGAACGCCTCACGATCGACATGGCCGACGTGCGACCGCTCGAGCACGTGGTGCGCCTGGCCAGCGTGGAACTGGCGGCGCCCGTGGTGTCGGCCGCGCGCAATGCCGCAGGCGAGATCAACCTGGCCCAACT
>NZ_ACQT01000432.1 GCF_000175235.1 Acidovorax delafieldii 2AN
CCGATGCCGTTGTTGAACGTGCGGTTCATCTCGATGTCGTCGATGCCCGCCGTCTTTTGCAGCCAGGCGAACAGCTCGGTCTGGGGCCAGCTGCCCTTTTTCAGGTGCGCGGCAGTGCCTTCGGGCAGCACGCGCGGAATGTTTTCCAGCAGGCCGCCGCCGGTGATGTGGGCCAGGGCCTTGATGCCACCAGCATCCTGCGAATGCGGGTGGGCGGCCAGCGCGGCCAGCACGTTCTTCACATACAGGCGCGTGGGGGCCATGATGGCTTCGCGGAAGGGCTTGCCGTCGAGTGCTGCGGGCAGGTTGCCTGCGGCACGGTCGATGCACTTGCGCACCAGCGAGAAACCGTTCGAATGCACGCCGTGCGAGGCCAGGCCCAGCACCACGTCGCCAGGCCGCACGTTCTGGCCCGTGAGGATCTTGGACTTTTCGACCGCGCCCACGCAAAAGCCCGCCAGGTCGTATTCGCCGGCGGGGTACATGCCGGGCATTTCGGCGGTTTCGCCACCAATCAGTGCACAGCCAGAGAGTTCGCAGCCCTTGGCGATGCCGCCGACCACGGCCGCCGCCGTTTCCACGTCGAGCTTGCCGCAGGCGAAGTAGTCCAGGAAGAACAGCGGCTCGGCGCCCTGCACCAGCACGTCGTTCACGCTCATGGCCACCAGGTCGATGCCCACGGTGTCGTGCATGTTCCACTCGAACGCCAGCTTGAGCTTGGTGCCCACGCCGTCGGTGCCGCTCACCAGCACGGGTTCCTTGTAGCGCTTGGGCACTTCAAAAAGGGCTCCAAAGCCGCCAATGCCTGCCAGGACGCCCTCGCGCATGGTCTTCTTGGCCAGCGGCTTGATGCGCTCGACCAGCGCGTCGCCTGCGTCGATGTCAACGCCAGCGTCTTTGTAGGACAGGGGGGTAGGAGTGGAGGCAGAGGAGCTCATGGCAGGGGCGGCACGGACCAGCGTGCGCGGCAGACTAAAATTTGCGCAGATTTTACGGGCTGCGCACCGCCTGCAGTCCGTCCACCCCTTCTTCGCGACCCGTTTTGCCTTTCAAGCCCATGTTGTTTCCCGTGACCGATCCCTGTGCCTGCCCGTGTGCATGCGGGCTGCAGCCATGAAGCAGCTGGCCCTGGACATAGGCCTTGCGACCGGGCCCACCCTGGCGCGATTTTTCGGCGGACCCAATGAGGCGGCCCTGCAGCATCTGCGCCTGTGGGTGGGCGACGGCCACCAGCCGGGCGCCCGTTCGCCCGTGCCGACCTACCTGTGGGGCGAGGCCGGCAGCGGCAAGACGCACCTGCTCAAAGCAGTGCGCCAGGCGCTGCGCGACCAGGGCGCCAGCGTGGGCTGGCTCGACCCGAGCGTGGGCGCGCCCCCCGAATTTGATGAGAACTGGGCCGCGGTCATTCTGGATGACGTGCACCTGTACAGCACCGCGCAGCAGGCCGTGGCCTTCAACTGGTTTGTGAACGCCATCAGCCCGGCCAGCGGCACGCCACGCTGGGTGCTGGCCGCGGGCAGCCTGCCACCGGCCGACTTGCCGCTGCGCGACGACCTGCGCAGTCGCCTGGGCTGGGGCCATGTGTTCCAGTTGCAGCTGCTTGACGAAACGGCCCGCCGCGCGGTACTGCGCCAGGAGGCCGATGCGCGGGGCGTGTTCCTGGGCGATGAGGTCATGGACTTCATGCTCAACCGCTTCTCGCGCGACCTGGGCAGCCTCATGCAGTTGCTCGACCAGCTCGACGCCTATGCGCTGCGCACCCAGCGCGCCATCACCATCCCGCTGCTCAAGGCCATGCTGGAGTCCGAATGAAGCACGCGCCCCGTGGCGCGGTGCGCCTTTCCGCTTCAATAAGGGTGCCGCCAATGCGGCCGCGCGGCGCGGCCGGCCCAG
>NZ_ACQT01000431.1 GCF_000175235.1 Acidovorax delafieldii 2AN
ACTGGCCGCAGATACGCGCCGGCCGCAGGGGCCTTCGCAGCCTGTCTCAGTAGAGCGTGGGGTAGTCGGTGTAACCGGCCGCCCCGCCGCCGTAGAACGTGGCGCGGTCGGGCTCGTTCAGGGGTGCGTTCTTTTCGAGCCGGGTCACCAGATCGGGGTTGGCGATGAACGGGCGGCCGAAGGCCACGATGTCGGCGCCAGCGGCGACGGCGGCATCGGCCAGGGCGCGGTCATAGGCGTTGTTCACCATCCAGGCACCTTGCCCACCGGCCTTGCGGTACACGGTCTTGAGGGCGGCATAGTCGAAGGGGCGGTCGGGCAGCTCGCGCGGGCCGCCGGTGGCGCCTTCGATGACGTGCACGTAGGCCAGCCCCAGAGGCGCAAGCTGGGCCAGCAGGTAGTCGAAGAGTTGTTGCGGGTTCTCGTCCGCGATGTCGTTGGCGGGCGTTACGGGCGACAGGCGGATGCCGGTGCGGCCGCCACCGATTTCGTCCACGATGGCGCGGGCCACCTCCAGCATGAGCCGGGCGCGGTTCTTGATGCTGCCGCCGTAGTCGTCGGTGCGTTGGTTGGCACCGGTTTTCAGGAACTGGTCGAGCAGGTAGCCGTTGGCGCCATGGATTTCCACCCCGTCAAAGCCGCAGGCGATGGCGTTGCGCGCGGCGTGGCGGTAGTCCTGCACGATGCCGGGCAGCTCTTCGAGCTCCAGCGCGCGCGGCATCGATGTTTCGGTGAAGGTGGGCACGCCGTCCTTGATCAGCACGGTCTTGGTCTTGGCCCGGATGGCCGAGGGCGCCACGGGCGCGGCGTTGTCCGGCTGCAGCTCGGTGTGCGAGACGCGGCCCACATGCCACAGCTGCACCACGATCTTGCCGCCCGCGGCGTGCACGGCACTGGTCACGCGTTTCCAGCCGTCGAGCTGCTCGGTGCCGTACAGGCCCGGCACGTCGGCATAGCCCTGGGCCTGTGGGCTGATGGCCGTGGCCTCGGTGATCAGCAGGCCGGCACTGGCGCGCTGCGTGTAGTAGGTGGCCATGAGCGGCGTGGGGATGGCATTGGGTGCGCGGTTGCGCGTGAGCGGCGCCATGGCGATGCGGTTGGCCAGTTGCAGGTCACCGGCCTGGACGGGTTCAAACAAGGAGGACATGGGGGGCTTTCGTCGCAAAGTGGGTCAAGGCCTGCCCCAAGGGCAGGTACAGGCCGCAAGCGTACTGCAGTGCAGCAAAGGCTGCAGTACGCCCTGGGCAGCGCGGTGATGCCATTGTGTGCTACCCGTTATCGGTGGCGCAAGAGTATTCAAAAGTCATAGCTAGTGGCGCATGCGGTGCAAGGGCTTCAGCCCGTTTTGGCTTGTTTTTCGTGTGCGGCAGAGATACCCGGCCGGCGCGGGTGGCGGGCACAATCTGCGCCCATGGAGACACAACAGAACAACGGCCCGCAGGGCGTGCGTGCCCACCCCGTGGGCGTGGTGCTGGCCCTTTCGCTGGGCGCGGCGGTGTCGCTGGGCATCACGCGCTTCGCCTATGCCCTGCTGCTGCCGGTGATGCGTGACGACCTGGGCTGGAGCTACACCCTGGCAGGGGCCATGAACACCTTCAATGCGTTGGGCTACCTGCTCGGGGCGCTGGCCACGCCGCTGCTGCTGCGGCGCGTGGCCCCCGGGCCCCTGCTGCTGGCCGGTGCCGTGCTGGCCACGCTGTTCATGGCCCTGAGCGGTTTCTTTGTGGACGCGGCGCCGCTGCTGCTGCAGCGCCTGCTGGCGGGCGTGGCCAGCGCGGTGATCTTCATTGCGGGTGGGTTGATGGCCGCGCGCCTGGGGGCGCTGGATGTGGGCCGCAGCGGGCTGCTGCTGGGTCTGTATTACGGCGGCACCGGTTGGGGCATCAGTGCCTCGG
>NZ_ACQT01000430.1 GCF_000175235.1 Acidovorax delafieldii 2AN
GGCAAAGAAGGTGGGGTAGGCCGTGCCGGTGGCGAGCAGCGCGCCGGCCAGCACCACCACCGACCACAGCACGGGGTTGGCCCATGCGGCCTGCCCCATGCGCGCAGCCCAGGCCTGCGCCAGCACGTACACCGCCAGCGTGGCCGTCAGGCCGAACAGCGGCGCCGACGAGAGGTAGACCCACAGTTCAACGAAGTTGGGCATGGCGCTCCTTGCGTTGCACGGCCTTGAGCACCAGCACGGTGACCGCCATGCCCGCCCAGGTGGACAGCACGATCACGGCCAGCAGGCGCAGGCCATAGGCACCCAGCATGTCGAGGTGGGTCATCACGCCCACGCCCACCGGCACGAACAGCAGCGACAGATGGGTGAGCAGAAAACCGGCGGCCGGCGCCACGGCCTTCTGCACGGGGGGCCAGCGCAGGGCCAGCAACAACAGCACCATGCCCACCACCGGCCCGGGCACGGGTAAGTGAAGGAAATGCGACAGCGCTTCTCCGGCCGACTGCATCAGCAGCAGGAAGGCCAGGCCTTGCAGTGGCTTCATGGCGCGGGGCGCGGTGCCGCCGCGTGGCCGTGCAGGTGCGCGCGGCCACGCGGAAGGGCCGCAGGCTGGTTGCGCTCATGCCGCTCGTGTCCATGGTGCGCAGGGTTCAGAACCGGGGCAGGTCGGGGTGGCTGAGCCGGCCGCCGCGCACCAGCATCTTTCCGTACTCGGCACAGCGGTTCAGCGTGGGGATCACCTTGCCGGGGTTGAGCAGGCCCGCCGGGTCGAATGCGTGCTTGAGGCCAAACATCTGCGCGTTTTCTTCGGCCGAGAACTGCACGCACATGCTATTGAGCTTTTCCACGCCCACGCCGTGCTCGCCGGTCACGGTGCCGCCCATGGCCACGCTGGTCTCCAGGATGTCGGCGCCAAACAGTTCGCAGCGGTGCAGCTGATCGGGGTCGTTGGCATCGAACAGGATCAGCGGGTGGAGGTTGCCGTCGCCCGCGTGGAACACGTTCGCGCAGCGCAGTTGGTATTTCTTTTCCATCTCCTGGATGGCCAGCAGGATGTCGGCCAGGCGCTTGCGCGGGATGGTCGAGTCCATGCACATGTAGTCGGGGCTGATGCGGCCGCTGGCCGGAAAGGCGTTCTTGCGCCCGCTCCAGAAGCGCAGGCGCTCGGCCTCGTCCTGGCTGACCGAGATGGCGGTGGCGCCCGCTGCGCGCAGCACTTCGCTCATGCGGCCGATTTCTTCCTCCACCTCTTCGGGCGTGCCGTCGCTTTCGCACAGCAGGATGGCCTCGGCCGTGAGGTCGTAGCCGGCTTTCACGAAGTCTTCCACGGCGGCCGTCATGGGTTTGTCCATCATCTCCAGGCCTGCCGGGATGATGCCGGCCGCGATCACAGCGGCCACGGCATCGCCCGCTTTGCGTACGTCGTCAAAGCTGGCCATGATGCAGCGCGCCAGTTGGGGCTTGGGGATGAGCTTGACGGTGACCTCGGTGGTCACCGCCAGCATGCCCTCGCTGCCGATCACAGCGGCCAGCAGGTCGTAGCCGGGGGCGTCGAGCGCCTCGCTGCCGAACTCCACCGCGTCACCCTCCACCGTGAATCCCTTGACCTTGAGCACGTTGTGTACGGTCAGGCCGTATTTCAGGCAGTGCACACCGCCCGAGTTCTCGGCCACGTTGCCGCCGATGGTGCAGGCGATCTGGCTGCTGGGGTCGGGCGCGTAATACAGGCCATATTGCGCGGCGGCTTCGCTGATGGCCAGGTTGCGCACGCCGCACTGCACCACCGCCGTGCGGCTTTCGGGGCTGATGTCGAGGATGCGGTTGAACCGGGCGAGCGACAGCGTCACGCCCATGGCGTGCGGCATGGCGCCGCCGGCAGGCCCGTGCCCGCGCC
>NZ_ACQT01000429.1 GCF_000175235.1 Acidovorax delafieldii 2AN
CAGCGGTGGCCCCGTCGCGAGCGCACTGCGCCCCGGGAGCGGCTTGGACAACGGGGTCAATGCCGCGCCCGATGGTGTAAAACCCCCTTTTGAAGCCGCCGCCTGCACCTGCCGGCTGGCGCCCACTGACTGGTTTCCACCGGGAGAATCTGCATGCTCAATCGCCGCTCCGTCCTTGCCACTGGCGCCATCGCCGCGGTGCCCCTTGCCGCGCCCTGGGGCGCCCTGGCCCAGGGGCGCAAGGACACCGTGGTGCTGGCCCTCACGCTCGAACCGCCGGGGCTCGACCCCACGGCCGGCGCGGCCTCGTCCATCGCCGAGATCGTGCACTACAACATCTTCGAGACGCTCACCAAGATCAATGCCGACGGCAGCGTGTCGCCGCTGCTGGCCGAAAGCTGGGAAGTGTCGCCCGACCTCAAGACCTACACCCTGCGCCTGCGCCGGGGGGTGAAGTTCAGCAACGGCGTGCCCTTCACGGCCGCCGCGGTGAAGTTCTCGTTCGACCGCGCGGGCAGCGACAAGAGCACCAACAAGGACAAGCGCACCTTCGCCAATCTCACCACCCAGGTGGTGGACGACCACACCGTGGTGCTGATCAACAAGGACATCGACCCCGACTTCCTGTTTGTGCTGGGGCAGGCCACTTCCATCATCGTCGAGCCCCAAAGCGCCGCCACCAACGCCACGCGCCCGGTGGGCACGGGCCCCTACCTGCTCGGCGCATGGAACAAGGGCGCATCCGTCACGCTGACTGCATGGCCGGGCTTTCGTGCACCCGCCACGATCAAGATCCGCCGGGCCACGTTCCGCTTCATCTCCGACCCCGCCGCGCAGGTGGCGGCGCTGCTGGCAGGCGATGTGGACGTGTTTGCCCGCGTCACGCCGCGCAGCGTGGCCCAATTCAAGGGCAACCCGCGCTACCAGGTGGTGATGAGCGGCTCGCGCGCCAAGACCATCCTGGCCATCAACAACGCCCGAAAGCCCTTGGACGACGTGCGCGTGCGCCGTGCGATTGCCGCCGCCATCGACCGCAAGGCGGTCATCGAAGGCGCGGGCGACGGCTTTGGCGTGCCCATCGGCAGCCACTATGTGCCGGGCGCGTTCGGCTATGTGGACACCACGGGCATCAATCCCTTCGACCCCGACAAGGCCCGGCAGCTGCTGGCCGAGGCGGGCGTGAAGACGCCGCTCACACTCACGCTCACCCTGCCGCCGCCGCCCTATGCCCGCCAGGGGGGCGAGGTCATTGCCGCGCAGCTGGCCAAGGTCGGCATCGTGTGCAAGATCCAGAACGTGGAATGGGCCCAGTGGCTCAGTGGCACCTATGGCAGCAAGAACTACGACCTGACGCTCATCTCGCACGTCGAGCCCTTCGACCTGGCCAACTTTGCCAAGCCCGACTACTACTGGGGCTACCACTCGCCCCAGTTCAACACGCTGTTCGACAAGATCAAGAACGCCGCGCGCCCGGCCGACCGCGCCCGCCTGCTGGGCGACGCCCAGCGCCTGCTGGCCGAAGAGGCCGTGCACGCCTTTCTCTACCAGCCGCAATGGATCACGGTGGCCAACCGCAACGTGAAGGGGCTGTGGAAAGACATGCCGATCTTCGTGAACGACCTGTCGGCCCTCTCCTGGTCCTGAGCCCACGGCGGCCTGCGGGCCGCAACCGGCCCGCCGCACGGCGGGCGCCCTTCACCCCGGAAGCTGCCCCATGAGCGCCTTGCACGACCTGCCCGCCCACGCCCTGCTTGCGGCCTACCGCCAGCGCACCCTGTCACCGGTCGAGGTGGTTGCCGACGTGCTGGCCCACATCGAACGGTGGGAGCCCCACATCCGGGCCACCTATCTGCTGCGCCCCGAATCCGCGCTGTCGCAGGCGCGCGCGTCCGAAGCCCGCTGGCTGC
>NZ_ACQT01000428.1 GCF_000175235.1 Acidovorax delafieldii 2AN
GCGGATCAGCAGCCCCAGCAGCGGCAGGATGACCAGAAGCGGCACCAGCAGCCCGGCCAGTGCCTGGGCGCGCGCGGCGCTGCGGTGCGCCAGCGGGTCGCCCACATGGATGAACATCGGCAGTGAAGGATGGGCGAGCGTGTAGGTGCGCAGCACGGGCGTGTCGAAGAAACCCGTGCTCAGCGGCACGGCCAGAGGGGTGAGCGGCGCGTCCGCCGAGCGCAGCAGCAGCTCGTTGTGGCCGTTGACCACCTGGTACATGAGCACGTCGTGGTGGGCACCGCTCAGGTTGCTGTGCGGGACCTCAAGGCGGTAGAGCGTGCCGTCGCGTTCCGAGGGGTTGCGGTGGTTGCGCGCGTCGTGCGCGGCCAGGTCCAGCAGGCGCTCGGCGCTTTCCACCAGGCCGGCGTCGAGCTGTTCGCTCAGCTCGTGCTGCAGGTACCAGCCCACGGCGCCGGCGGCGGTCACCCACAGCATGGCGATCCATGGCAGCAGTGCCCGCGTGAGCGCGCGAGAGAGGCTGTGGTGGGGGCGGGCCGCTGCCATGGTGGTCAGGCGCTGGTGTTGAGCTTGTAGCCCAGACCGCGCAGCGTCTGGATGCGGTCGCGCCCGATCTTGCGGCGCAGGTTGCTGATGAAGACCTCGAGCGTGTTGCTGCTGGCGTTGGCATCCAGGCCGTACAGCGCGTCCTGCAGGCTCTCGCGGGTGTGGATGCGGTCGGGCCGCAGGGCCATCACGCGCAACAGGGCCCATTCCTTGGCCGTGATTTCCACCGGTTGGCCGTCGAGGGTGACCACCATGCGGGCAAGGTCGATCGACAGCCCCTGTAGCTGCAGCGTGGCGCTGCCCACCCCGCTGCGCCGGCGTTCGACGGCGCGCAGCCGTGCCAGCAGTTCGTCGGGGTCGTAGGGCTTGACCAGGTAGTCGTCCGCTCCGGCGTCGAGCCCCCGGATGCGGTCGGTGATCTGGTCGCGGGCGGTGAGCATGATCACCGCGCTGTCGGGCAGGGTGCGGCGAAGCAGCGGCAGCAGCGCAAGGCCCTCACCGTCGGGCAACTGCCAGTCGAGCAGTACCGCTGCCCAGTGCGCGGCGGGCAGCAGCGCGCGCGCATCCGCCAGGCTGGCCGCGCATTCGCAAACGAAGCCGCGCGCGTTCAAAAAGGCCATCAGTGCCTCGGCCAGCGGGGCGTCGTCTTCGATCAGCAGTATGCGCAAGGAGGTCTCCCCAGGTGTAGGCGGCCCGGCTTCCGGGGCCGGGGGCAGCGCCCGCATCGTGCCCCGGCGACCTGAACGCTGGCTGAAGCCGGCGGCCGCTCAGCGCCCGCGCAGGAACAGGGCGTCCAGATCGCGCATCGACAGCTGGCGCCAGGTGGGGCGGCCGTGGTTGCACTGGTCGGAGCGATCGGTGGTTTCCATCTGCCGCAGAAGGGCGTTCATTTCATCGGGCGTGAGCTTGCGGTTGGCGCGCACCGCCCCGTGGCAGGCCATGGTGCCCAGGATCTCGTTGCGGGCCCGCTGCACCACCGTGGTGGCGTCGTGCGCAGCCAGTTCGGCCAGCACGCTGCGGGCCAGTTCCACCGGGTCGCCTTGCGCGAGCGTGGTAGGCACGGCGCGCACGGCCAGCGTCTTGGGCGAAAAGGGCACCACTTCCATGCCCAGCAGATCCAGCACCTCGGTGCTGGCCTCGGCCGTGGCGACTTCCTCGGGCGTGGCCGCAAAGGTGGCGGGGATCAGCAAGGGCTGGCTCGCAATGCGGGCGCCGGCATCGACCTGGGCCTTGAGTCGCTCGTACACGATGCGTTCATGCGCGGCATGCATGTCGACCAGCACCAGACCCTGCGCGTTTTCGGCCAGGATGTACACACCGTGCAACTGCGCCAGCGCGCGGCCCAGCGGCCAGTTGGCCTCGCGCGGGGCCTGCCCGGCGAAG
>NZ_ACQT01000427.1 GCF_000175235.1 Acidovorax delafieldii 2AN
AGGGGCTGGCGCGCTCCACCCCGGGCGTGCGGGCCAGCGGCCCGTAGAGTGCTTCGGGCAGCGGCCCCTGCATGGCGCGCAGTTCCAGGTCGGGCTGGCCGTTCACGGCACGCACGGCCTGCGAGAACTCGTCCAGGGCCGAGGTGTTGATCACGTGCACGGCAAAAGCCAGCGCCACGCCCAGCATCACCGCGGCCACCGCAGCCGCGCTGCGCCAGGGGTGGTGGCGCAGTTCTTGCCAGGAGAAGGTGCGAAGCAGTGCGCGCATGGCCCCATTGTGACGGGGCGCGCAGCCGTTGAGGCAGGTCAAGGTGCGGAGTCCCGGCCCTTGAAATGGGCCGGGGTTGCTCGTATCTTGACAAAGGGGCCGGTGCCTGCCGGTCCGGTTGTCCAACCCTTACGTTCAGGAGCTTCATCATGAATTCTCTGGTTACCCGTGGCGGTTTGTTTGACGAGTTCTTCAAGGACATCGCCCCCGGCTTCTATGTACGGCCGCTGCATGGCGACGGCGTGCCCGCACCCTCGCAGATCAAGGTGGATGTGAAGGAGACCGACGGTGGCTACACCGTGCAGGCCGAGGTGCCCGGCGTGCCCAAGGAAGACATCCATGTCTCGATCGAGGGCAACGTGGTGAGCCTGCGCGCCGAGGTGCGCCAGCACGACCAGAAGACCGAAGGCGAGAAGGTGCTGCGCTCGGAACGGTATTTCGGATCGGTGGCGCGCAGCTTCCAGCTTCCGGTTGATGTGGATGCCGCCCAGGCCAAGGCCAAGTACGACAACGGCGTGCTGACGCTCACGCTGCCCAAGAAACTGGGCGGTAGCGCTCAGCGGCTCAACATCGAATAAACCGCGGCGCGGGCCGCTGGCGGGGCGGACGCGGCGAAGAAGGGCGTGTCAGCCGGCGATGCCGTTGGCAGTAAGGCGCAGGGTGCGGTCGGCGCGCGCGGCGGCCGACTCCGAGTGGGTGACCAGCACCAGTGAAGCGCCGTGCTCCCACGTCTGCGCGAGCAGCAGGTCCATCACGCGCGCTGCCGTGCCAGGGTCGAGGTTGCCGGTGGGCTCGTCGGCCAGCAGCAGGGCGGGGCGGTGCACCAGGGCGCGGGCGATGGCCACGCGCTGAAGTTGGCCGCCGCTCAGTTGTTGCGGCAACCGCTCGCCCAGGCCCGCCAAACCCACCGCATCCAGCATGTGCTGCACCCGGCCGGGGTCGGTGCGGTTCAGCAGCATGAGCGGCAAGGCCACGTTCTGCGCCACGTCCAGGTGGGGCAGCACGTGAAAGGCCTGGAACACGAAGCCGACATGTGCTCGGCGCCACAGCGCACGCTGTGTTTCATCGAGTGGCGCGAGGTCGATGCCGTCGTGCACGATGCGCCCCGCGTCCCATTGGTCCAGCCCTGCCAGGCAGTTGAGCAGGGTGGATTTGCCCACGCCCGAGTCGCCCACGATCGCCACGAACTCGCCCGGCTGCACGGTGAATTGCACCTGGGCAAACACGGGCGTGCCGCCGTAGTGCTTGGCCAGGGCCTCGACGTGCAGCGCGCCGCCCATGCCGGTCATGGCGTGCCGTTCTCCAGCCGTTGCAGCACGGCCTGCACCAGGCGGGCGGTGGCGTCGGGCTGGTCACAGGCGATGGCATGGCGTTGGGGCATGCTGCGCAGCCAGGTGATCTGGCGCTTGGCAAGCTGGCGCGTGGCGGCAATGCCGCGCTCGCGCAGGCCCGCCAGATCGAGCGGCGCCCCGGGGCCTGCGGCCGCCTGGGCATCGAGCGCCTCCCAAGCCTGCCGGTAGCCCACGCAGCGCATCGAGGGCAGATCGGGGTGCAGGTCACCGCGTGCGCGCAACAGCCGTACTTCGTCCACAAAGCCCTGCGCCAGCATCGCGTCAAAGCGCAGTGCGATGCGCTCGTGCAACCAGGCGCGGTGATCGGGTTCCAGGGAAAAGAGGGTGGTA
>NZ_ACQT01000426.1 GCF_000175235.1 Acidovorax delafieldii 2AN
GATGGCCGATCGCGGCCAGATCACCGGCGCCCTGCTCGACGGACCGCTGGCCTTCGACAACGCCGTGTCGATGGCGGCCGCACGCACCAAGGGCATCGTCTCCGAGGTGGCCGGCCAGGCCGACATTCTCGTGGTGCCCGACCTGGAAAGCGGCAACATGCTCGCCAAGCAGCTCGAATACCTGGGCGGGGCGGCCTGCGCGGGCATCGTGCTGGGCGCGCGCGTGCCCATCGTGCTCACCAGCCGCGCCGATTCGCGCGAGACCCGCCTGGCCTCATGCGCTGTGGCCGTGCTGCTGGCGCACCGCTACAAGGTGCTGCCGCCATGAGCGCGCTCATCCTCGTTCTCAACTGCGGCTCGTCGAGCATCAAGTTCGCGCTGTTCGACGCCACCGCGCAGCCCCTGCCACGCACGCCCCTGTGGAACGGCAAGGTGGACGGCATCACGGGGCCGGCCCCCACCTTCGGCGAAGCCGGCACCCCGCCCGGCCCGGTCGGCGCTGGACCCGGCCCAGCCCTACCACGCGGCGCTCGAGCACATCCGCGCACGCGTGCTGGCGCGCCTGGGCAGCCACCACATTGCCGCCGTGGCGCACCGCGTGGTGCATGGCGGCGCCAAATACTTCGACCCGGTACGTGTGGACGCTGCCGTGTTGGCCGACCTCAAGGCCTACATCCCGCTGGCGCCCCTGCACCAGCCGTTCGCGCTCGAAGCCATCGAGGCACTGCTCGCCACCGCGCCGGGCCTGCCCCAGGTGGCCTGCTTTGACACGGCTTTCCACCACACGCTGCCCGATGTCGAGAAGATGCTGCCCCTGCCCTACGGGGCCTGGGAGCGCGGCCTGCGCCGCTATGGCTTTCACGGCCTGTCGTACGAGTTCATGTCGGTCGCGCTGGCCGAGCGCTACGGCGATGCAGCGCGAGGCCGCACCATCGTGGCCCACCTGGGCAGTGGCGCCAGCCTGTGCGCCCTGCAGGGGCTGCGCAGCGTGGCCACCACCATGGGCTTTTCGGCGCTCGACGGGCTGATGATGGGCACGCGCTGCGGCGCGCTCGACCCGGGTGCCGTGCTGTATTTGATGGAGATCGAGAAGCTCACGCTCGAACAGGTGGGCCATGTGCTGTACCACGAGTCGGGGCTGCTGGGCCTGTCGGGCGTGTCCTCTGATCCGCGCGTGCTGCTGCAGCAGGAAGCCGGCAACGAGCGCGTGCAGGCCGCGCTGGCGCTGTATGTGCGGCGCATCGTGCGCGAGATCGGCGCCATGGCGGCGGTGCTGGGCGGGCTGGACATGCTGGTCTTCACCGCCGGCATCGGCGAGCACAATGCCGTCCTGCGCGAACGCATCTGCCGCGAGCTGGCCTTCCTCGGCGTGGACCTGCAGGCAGACGCCAATGCCACCCACGCGCCCCGCATCTCCAGCGCGGCGAGCCGCGTGACCGTGGCGGTCGAGCCCACGAACGAAGAATGGGTCGCCGCCTGGCGCACCGCGTCGCTCATCGGCCGGCCGTGCCACTGAGTTGGCACCGCCGAAGTCACAATCCCCTTTTCGCCCAGAGGTCCCCATGTACGAAAAAATCCTGGTTCCCTTTGACGGCAGCCCGACGTCTGAACAAGCCCTGAAGGAAGCCGCCGGCCTGGCGCTCAAGACGGGTGCGCAGGTGCGGCTGCTGTACATCGTCGATCCCCTCACCCACGCGATCGGATTCGTGCGCCCCGAGGTCTACCAGCGCGAGTTTCTGCCCGCCGCGGTGCGGGCCGGCGAGGCCCTGCTGCACAGGGCCCGCGAGCAACTCGCCGCCCAAGGCATCCCCGCCGAAATCCGTCTGGTGGAAAACATGGACGCCCAGGTGGCCGCCCTCGTGATCGAGGACGCGCGGCAATGGGGTGCCCGCCTGATCGTGCTGGGCACACAGGGGCGCCGCGGCCTGCAGCGCATGTTCCTGGGCAGCGACGCCGAGCAGATCGCGCGC
>NZ_ACQT01000425.1 GCF_000175235.1 Acidovorax delafieldii 2AN
TTCGCCAATCCAGGGGCCTGTCATCGCCCCAGCCGCGTATGCAGCCGCATATGCAGCCCCATGGGCAGGGCACACACAGGCGCGGCCGCCGCGACAATGGCGGGCTGCGTCCACCCACCGTCCAGACCATGCCCCACGCGCCCGCCACCCAGCACATTGCCTTTGCCGAACTGCAAGCCCTGCTCACCCAGATCTTCCTGCGCCACGGAACCTCGCCCGAAGTGGCGGCGATCCTGGCGGCCAATTGCGCCAGCGCCCAGCGCGATGGCGCCGACAGCCATGGCATCTTCCGCATCCCCGGCTACCTGTCCACGCTGGCCAGCGGCTGGGTCAACGGGCGGGCCGTGCCGCAGGTGGAAGACGTGGCGCCCGGTTATGTGGCGGTCGATGCCGGCAACGGATTCGCCCAGCCAGCCCTCGAGGCTGCGCGTGGCCTGCTGATCGACAAGGCGCGCCGCAACGGCATTGCGTTGCTGGCCATCCGCAACTCGCACCACTTCGCCGCGCTCTGGCCCGACGTGGAGCCCTTCGCCCGCGAAGGACTGGTGGCGCTGGCCTTCGTCAACAGCATGGCCTGCGTGGTGCCCACGGGTGGGCACAAGGCCTTGTTCGGCACCAACCCCATCGCCTTCGCCGCGCCGCGCGCCGGGGGCGATCCGCTGGTGTTTGACCTGGCCACCAGCGCCATCGCCCATGGCGACGTGCAGATCGCCGCGCGCGAGGGCCACCGCCTGCCCGAAGGCTATGGCGTGGACCGCCTGGGCCAGCCCACCTGCGACCCTGCCGCCATCCTGGACGGCGGCGCGCTGCTGCCGTTTGGCGGCTACAAGGGATCGGCCCTGTCGATGATGGTCGAGCTGCTGGCGGCGGCCCTCACGGGCGGCAACTTCTCGTTTGAGTTTGACTGGTCGCAGCACCCCGGCGCCAAGACGCCCTGGACGGGCGAGCTACTGATCGTGATCGACCCATCGAAAGGCGCCGGCAACCAATTCGCGCGGCGCACCGAAACCCTGGTGCAGCACATGCGCGGCGCCGGCCAGAACCGCCAGCCCGGCGACCGCCGCTACCAGCAACGCGCGCAATCCGATCGCGATGGCATTGCGATCACCGGTGAAGAACTGGCCCGGCTGCACGAACTGGCCGCAGCGCCACTGCCGCCAGCGCGGTAGGCGTCGCACGCGACTGTTCGCCGGCTCCGAGAACCTGGTGACGATCTTTTCGGGGACCGCATTGGCGCGCAACCGGGATAAGCGGATGCCTCGGATGCGCCGCATGGGCCCATGCCCATGCCAGCGGCCGAGGCGTTCAATCGCCCGATTTCACTCCCCCCGGCAAGGTACTTGCGCGACCCCAAAAAGATCATCAACAGGTTCGGAGGCCTCAGGGCCCTGGGGCTAGCGCGCCTGCAACAGTGCCAGCGCCCGCTGCAGATGGACCGCAATGGCCGCCGGGCAAGGGTCTGGCAGACGGCGCACATGGCCCAGAAACGGGGCCGACAAGCCCGCCTCCAGCGCATCCAGGTTGTCGGCCACATGGGGCATGGCCGGGTCCACGGTGTTGGCCACCCAGCCGGCCAGCCGCAGGCCGCGCGCACGCACGGCTTCGGCCGTGAGCAGGGCATGGTTGATGCAGCCCAGACGCAGGCCCACCACCAGCACCACCGGCAATCCCAGGTCCACGGCCAGGTCGGCGGTATCCCAGCCTGGCAGCAAGGGCACGCGAAAGCCGCCCACGCCTTCGATGAAAGCGATGTCGGCCCGCACCGCCACGCCGCGCACGGCGGCCAGTACCGCCTCGCGCGAAATGGTGCGCCCCTCCAGGCGCGCGGCGATGTGCGGCGCGCAGGGCGTGCGCAGCTGCAGCGGGCCCACCTCGTCATCGCGCAGGTCCATGTTGCTGGCCGCGCGCAGGCGCAGCACGTCTTCATTGACCCATCGGCCTTCCACGCAATCCTGCCCCGCCGCCAGCGGCTTGA
>NZ_ACQT01000423.1 GCF_000175235.1 Acidovorax delafieldii 2AN
GCCGACGTTGAACACCGACACCACCTGCGCCAGGTGCTGCGCCTGGTCACGCATCGAGGCGGCGGCGGCGGTCGATTCCTCGACCAGCGCGGCGTTCTGCTGCGTCATCTGGTCGAGGTGCGTGACCGCCTGGTTCACCTGGGCGATGCCGTCGCGCTGCTCGGTGGAGGAGGCCGTGATTTCACCGATCAGGTCCGAGACGCGCTGCACGCTGCTCACGATCTCCTGCATGCTCTGACCCGCCTGGGCCACCTGGGCCGAGCCCGATTCGACGTTCTCGACCGATGCGCCGATGAGCGCCTTGATTTCCTTGGCCGCTTCGGCACTGCGCTGCGCCAGGCTGCGCACTTCGCTGGCCACCACGGCAAAGCCCCGGCCCTGTTCGCCCGCGCGCGCCGCCTCGACGGCCGCATTCAGCGCGAGGATGTTGGTCTGGAAGGCGATGCCGTCGATCACGCCAATGATGTCGCTGATCTTGCGGCTGCTGTCGGTGATCTGCTGCATGCTGGCCACCACCTGCCCCACCACTTCGCCGCCGCGCGCGGCAGCCTGGGCGGCGGTGCCGGCGAGCTGGTTGGCCTGGCGGGCGGTGTCGGCCGACTGCGTGACGGTGGCCGTCAGCTGTTCCATGCTGGCAGCGGTTTCTTCGAGGTTCGAGGCGGTCTGCTCGGTACGGGCCGAGAGATCATGGTTGCCGTTGGCAATTTCCACCGACGCCGACGAGACCGAGTCCACGCTGGCGCGCACGTCGGTGACCACGCCGCGCAACTGCGTGGACATGGCCGACAGGGACCGCAGCATGTGCCCGAATTCGTCCTGGCGCGACGACTGCAATTCGTGCGTGAGGTCGCCGGCGGCGATGGCATCGATGGTGGTGACCGCCTGGTCCAGCGGACGCGTGATGGAATGCACCAGTTTCCACGCCATGGCCAGCCCCGCGGCCAGCAGCAGCGCCGACAGCGCCAGCCCGGTGATGGCGTATTCGATGCGGCGGCTGGTGGCATCGGCGCGGGTCTGGTCGCGGCGCTGCTCAAGGGCCTTGACGAAGTCGTCCTGCGCCTTGAGGTAGCGCGCCACCTGCGGCGTGAGCTCCTTTTCGGCAAAGGCCTGCGTGGCCACGCCATCGCCGGCGCCCTTGAGCTCCCAGGTCTTGGCCGTGGCGGCCAGCACCAGCTTGCGCTCGGCCAGCACCTTGTCGAGGGCGGCTTTTTCATCCGGCGCCGTGGCCGCAGCCACGATCGTTTCCTGGATCTTGTTGATGTTGCCGATGATTTCCTTGACCCGGACGTCGTATTGCTGGGCCAGCACCGCGTCGGTGGTGACGGCAGCGCCCATGATCATCGTCACCGCCGTCTCGGTGGCGCCGCGCCAGCGCACGGCCGCCACGATGCGGCCTTCGATCTCCACCACCTCGTCCATGGCCTTGCTCATGGAGTTGTTGGTACGGAATTGCGCCCATGCCGACATGATCATCATGGCCACCATCAGCCCGATGAATGCCCCCCATAATTTGCGCGACACCCGGATGTTGTCCAATTGCATTTGTCTCGTCCCTCTGAAGCTCTGAAATGGCGAATGAAAGCGCAGATTATCGCCGGCAACTGTGAATTAGATACATTTTGCTACATGGACCGGGTCGCGCATCGGACGCGCCGCGTCCGGCACCGCCTGGGACAAACCCATAGAATGGATCGGTGACCACCTACCTCAACGCCGACCTGCACTGCCACTCCGTGGTTTCGGACGGCACCCTGGCGCCTGAAGACCTGGCCGCGCGGGCCAAGGCCAACGGCGTCGAACTGTGGTCGCTCACCGACCATGACGAGATCGGCGGCCAGCACCGGGCCGCCGCTGCGGCCCGCGCCCTGGGCATGGCCTACCTCACGGGCACCGAGATTTCCGTCAGCTTCGCAGGCACCACCGTGCACATCGTGGGCCTGGGGTTCGACCCCGACGACGCGCAACTCGCCCACGGGCCTGGCGGG
>NZ_ACQT01000422.1 GCF_000175235.1 Acidovorax delafieldii 2AN
TGGTAGCCGGGCCGCTGCTGCAGCCGCTGCCAGTAGGCCTGCGTCGCCGGTCCAAATTGCGCGTTCAGCCCCAGGTGCTCCGCCAGCAGCAGCGCATACCCCACCGCCACATCCGCTGCGGTAAAGCGCCCCGCACACAGATGCTCGTTTTGCGCCACGGCAGATTCCACCGCCCGCAGCCGCGCCAGAAACCAGCGGCTGTAGTCCTCCACCACCTGCGGCTGCTGCCGCTCTGCGGGCTCAAAGCGGCCATAGCGCAGCACCAGCGTCTGCGGAAAGGTCAGCGTGGCATCGCTCGTGTGCAGCCAGTTCAGGTAGGCGCCATACGCCGGGTGCGTGGGCGCCACTTCCAGCCCCGCGCTGGGGTGTATGGCGGCCAGGTACTGGCACATGGCGGCGGATTCGGTCATGCGGACATCGCCCTGCACCAGCAGTGGCACCGTGCCCAGCGGGTTCTCGTCCAGAAACCACCGCGCCTTGGCGCGCGGAGGGAAGGGCAGCATGTGGAGCTGGTAGGGCAGTTGCAGCTCTTCGAGCATCCACAGGGGTCGAAAGGAACGGGCACTGACGCAGTGGTGGAGGTGGAGCATGGGGGGAGTTCTGATAGCGCAACAAAGCAGATCGATCTGCTCTACACCGGATTCAGCCTTGGGGTGAATTCAACACGCTCGCTAATAAAAGCAGCGATTTGTGCAGGACTGAACCGGCTCGCATCGATGTATCCGTTTTGCGGAAAAATACCCTCTACGGCCCCTTCGTCCATCCGAACAAACATGATCCGCCCTTTTTCTCTCGCCGCAGTCATTACTGCTCGAATAGCGTTCCACTCAATGTTGGGCCACATCTTTCGTTGGTAATCGGCGCCAATGAAAACCACTAACAGCCTGGAGCGCCTAGCGTAAATGTCTTGCAGCAACAGGTCGAGCCCAGGTCGAGCTAGTTGAGCCTGATAGTTCATATCGTAGAAACAGGCATGAGTTCCGAGTAGGGCTGTGGCTTCTTTGGCAACAGCCTCTACCAAATCTCGATACTCACCTGGGAATGAAAACGCCACGTCGAAGCAGTGATTTGTTATGTCCACTCTGACGGGTACTGTTGGCGGATGACCTTGACTTGCGAATTGGGGCGGCAAGATGATTCCTTTCGACGCTAGCTCCCGCGCCAAATTCACATCTTTAACTGCCCAATGGGTGCGGGAAGCCTCCCAACTGCCCAGGTCGAGTTCTGCCCCCATCTTCCACAGCTCATCGTTAGTTAGGAATTTGGGGAGGTTGACTAATTCATAGTCGATACGTACCTCCAAGCGATTGGAACGCTTGCTGATTTCAGTGATTCTTCCGAACTTGGGCGCTTTTCCAACAGACTGTTCGTAGGCAAAGATTGTCGGCAGCCTCGTCAATTCCGCTGAGCTTGCCGAGTCAAAGGAACCCAATCTTTCTGTAATGGCGGCATCTGTGTACTCGCGCAAACTACGACTTAGCGGAAACGTAGTAGCTTGACCATCCCAATCATTTTCGTCAGCAGTAACAAGCAAATTGAACATTGAAGATCTCCTGAATTGAAAACTTTAGTCCACGATCAATTGCGTAACATCGCCCTGTAGAAAAAAATCAGCATCGAAGCTGCGTTTTGGCACGTATCCGAGGAGCAGTTTGAGCACTACCAGCATCGCTGCCGTTTTTTTACAAGGGCCTTACCACCCTCCGAAACTCCGCCGGCGACTGCCCCGTCCATCCCCGGAACGCCCGGATAAAACTCTTCTCGTTCTCAAACCCCGCCGCCTCGGCCACCTGCTTGATCGGCCGTTGTGTGCGGTGCAGCAGCTCTACCGCGCGGGTGCGGCGCACGTCATCCTTCAGGCCCTGCAGCGTGGCGCCTTCTTCCTTCAGTTGCCGGTGCAGCGTGCGCGGCGACACGTGCAGCAGCGCGGCCAGCGATTCGGCACTGTGCTGGGGCAGGGCGTGGGCGGGTTGGCCGGGCAGGGGCGCGG
>NZ_ACQT01000421.1 GCF_000175235.1 Acidovorax delafieldii 2AN
GTGCTGTCCGACCCGGCGCTGCGGTCGGACACGGTGCACGCCAATGCGGCCGGCTACGAGCGATTCGCCCGCCATCTGGCCGGTGCGGCGCGCGCGCTGGGCCTGCTGCAACCCGCCTGAAGCCCGAAGCCTGCCAGTATCCAGGCCCCAATCCAAGCCCCTTCCGCTCCGTTATCAATAGCAGCTTGCACCCATCCAGAAAGCGCTACAGCCCTTCCTGACCCAAACCCCAGGCCACGTGCTCGCGCACCAGCGCGCTGGCGTCGTGCGCGCGCGACTGCAGCGCGGCACGCACCGCCGCGTCACCCGTCTGCCGCAGCGCATTGCCCAGCGCCACGGCCACATTGCGCAGCCAGCGCTCGTGCCCGATGCGGCGGATGGGGCCGCCCTCGGTCATGCGCAGGAAGGTGGGCTCGTCCCAGGCAAACAGGTGCACCAGCTGCTGGCCCGCCAGGCCCGCGCGCACATCGAAATCGGGCAAGCGGCTGGCCTGGGCGAACTTGTTCCAGGGGCAGATCAGCTGGCAGTCGTCGCAGCCGTAGATGCGGTTGCCCATCAGCGGACGCAGCTCCAGCGGAATCGGCCCCGCGTGCTCGATGGTCAGGTACGAAATGCAGCGCCGCGCATCCAGCCGGTGCGGCGCGATGATGGCCTGCGTGGGGCACACGTCGATGCAGGCGCTGCAGCTGCCGCAGTGCGCGGTGACGGGCTCGCTCGGCGGCAGCGCCATGTCCACATAGATCTCGCCCAGAAAGAACATCGAGCCGGCCTCGCGGTTGAGCACCAGCGTGTGCTTGCCCCGCCAGCCCTGCCCACTGCGCGCCGCGAGTTCGGCCTCGAGCACCGGCGCCGAATCGGTGAACACGCGGTGGCCAAAAGGCCCCACTGCCTCTGCAATGCGGTCGCTGAGCTTCTGCAGGCGCGCGCGCAACACCTTGTGGTAGTCACGCCCCCGGGCGTAAGCGGAAACGATGCCCTCCTGAGGCCGCGCCAGCCGCGCAAACTCCACGGCCTGCCAGCCGCCTGGCACCTGCTGGGGCGTGTCGCGCGGCAGATAGTCCATGCGCGCCGTGATCACGCTCACGGTGCCCGGCACCAGCTCCGCAGGCCGCGCGCGCCGCAGGCCGTGCGCGGCCATGTAGTGCATGTCGCCATGGAACCCTTGGGCCAGCCATTGCATCAACCCCGGCTCTGACGCCGACAAATCCACGCCCGCCACGCCAATTTGGGAAAATCCCAGCTCACGGGCCCACTCCCGCAATTGAGGAACGAGTTGACTGTTGCACCACATACCGGCCGGATTGTAGAAACCCCCGCCGCGCAAGCACCTGCCGACAACGCACGGGTGTTGACTTGGCACAGCGAGGCAGACACCGAGGCCTTTGCCCGCGCCCTGGCTGCGCAGCCCCCGCTGGCCCACGCGTTCCTCACGCTGCACGGCGATCTGGGTGCCGGCAAGACCACGCTGGTGCGCCATCTGCTGCGCGCACTGGGCGTGCAGGGCCGCATCAAAAGCCCCACCTACGCCGTGGTCGAACCCCATGAGGCACCAGGCCTCGCGCCGCACGCCACCACGGTATGGCACTTCGACTTCTACCGCTTCGACGACCCGCGTGAATGGGAGGACGCGGGCTTCCGCGATATTTTTGCCAGCCCCGGCCTCAAGGTGGCAGAATGGCCAGAAAAGGCCGCAGCGCTTACCCCGCTTGCAGACCTTGCTATACACATTGAAGCAATTGACGAGACCGAAAGGAAAGTCACGCTGCACGCCCCCACACCCCTGGGCCGCAGCCTGCTGCAAGGAATGAGCGCATGACCCCCACCCCCGGCCGGCCCCGGCCGCCCGCACCCCCAGCCCCCACGCGCCGCACGCTGTTGCAGGCCGGCAGCTTGGTGCTGCTGCTGGGCGCCCAGCAGATTGCGCGGGGCGCGACGATCCTGGCGGTGCGCGTGTGGCCTGCACCCGAATACTCGCGCGTCACCATCGAATCCGACGGACAGCT
>NZ_ACQT01000420.1 GCF_000175235.1 Acidovorax delafieldii 2AN
GCAACGCAAGGCGGTGCGCCGGGCCGCGGGTGGCCGCGCGCCCCTGCGCAGGGGCCGAACAAGAGCATTTCAGGCCGCAAGCGCTTGCTACACAAGCGCTATCAGCTCTCAAAATAAGAGCAAATCAGACCAACGCGCGCTGGATGATGATCTTCTGCACGTCGCTCGTGCCTTCGTAGATCTGGCACACGCGCACGTCGCGGTAGATGCGCTCCACCGGAAAGTCGCTCACCACGCCGTAGCCGCCCAGCGTCTGGATGGCGGCGCTGCACACGCGCTCGGCCATCTCGCTGGCAAACAGCTTGGCCATGGCCGCTTCTTTCAGGCAAGGCTTGCCTGCGTCCCGCATCGCGGCGGCGTGCCAGATGAGCTGGCGCGCGGCCTCAATCTGCGTGGCGCAGTCGGCCAGGCGAAAGCCCACGGCCTGGTGGTTGAAGATGGGCGTGCCGAAGCTCTCGCGCTCCTTGGAGTACGCCAGCGCCGCCTCGAAGGCGCTGCGTGCCATGCCCACGCTCTGCGCGGCGATGCCGATGCGGCCGCCTTCGAGCGCGCCCAGCGCGATCTTGTAGCCCTCGCCCTCGGCACCGATGAGGTTCTCGGCCGGAATGCGGCAGTTGTCGAAGTTGATCTGCGCGGTGTCGCTGCTGTGCTGGCCCAGCTTGTCTTCCAGGCGCGCCACCACATAGCCGGGTGTGTTGGTGGGCACCAGGAAGGCGCTCATGCCCTTCTTTCCCGCGCCCTTGTCGGTGACGGCGATGACGATGGCCACATGGCCGTTCTTGCCGCTGGTGATGAACTGCTTGACGCCGTTGATCACGTATTCATCGCCTTGCTTCACGGCCGTGGTGCGCAGCGCCGAGGCGTCCGAGCCGACATGCGGCTCGGTCAGGCAGAAGGCGCCCAGCATCTCGCCACGCGCCAGCGGTGTGAGCCAGTCGCGCTGCTGCTGCGCGTTGCCGTAGCGCATGAGGATGGCGTTGACAGGGCAGTTGGTCACGCTGATGGCGGTGCTGGTGCCACCGTCACCGGCGGCGATTTCTTCGAGCACCAGGGCCAGCGTGACGTAGTCGAGGTGGGCGCCGCCAAACTCCTCGGGCACGCAGATGCCATAGGCGCCCAAGGCGGCCAAGCCCTGGTGGGCTTCTTTGGGGAAGTGGTGTTCCTTGTCCCAGCGTGCGGCATTCGGCCACAGCTCGGTCTGGGCAAAATCGCGCACCGCGTCGCGGATCATTTCCTGGTCTTGGGTCAGCAGCATGTGGGTTGTCTCCTTGGGCTTGTTGCGTGCGGTGCGCCGCGCATGGTCATCACGCGCGCGCGGCAGGTCAACCTGCAATTTTGCCCGTGGTTACGCCACCGCCCGCCGCAGCGGGCGGACTACGTGCTCACCCGTACCCGGTGTCTTTTCAGACCAGCGAAATCTTGCCGCTGGCAAGGTCGTACACCCCGCCCACGGCGCGCACGGCGCCGCTGGCCGTGTGCCCGGCCAGGATGGGCTCGGCCGTGGACAGCCGCGCCACGTTGAGCCGCACGTTCTGCTCGGTGGCGGCCACCAGCAGGTTGGACGGCTGGCGGCGCGATGCCGCCTCGACTGCCGGGCGGATGGCGTTCACCAGCCCTGGCAGGTGCCCCGGCAGCGGGGTGCCTTCCTGCACCACCTTGATCGCGGCCGACACGGCGCCGCAATTGCTGTGGCCCAGCACCAGGATGAGCGGCACTTCAAGGAACTGGATCGCGTATTCCATGCTGGCCAGGGCGTCGTCGTTGACGAAATTGCCCGCCAGCCGCACCACGAACAGATCGCCCGGCCCTTGGTCGAAAGCAAGCTCGGGGGCAATGCGCGAATCAGCACAGCTCAGGACGGCGGCAAAGGGCCGCTGCCCCGTGGTGCGGGCCACACGGCCGACTGAAAAATCGCGCTGGGTGGTGCGCCCGGCCACGTAGCGCGCGTTGCCCTGCATGAGCCGATCCAACGCGGCAGCCGGGCCAATGCGGTTGTCTGGCAGGGGGG
>NZ_ACQT01000419.1 GCF_000175235.1 Acidovorax delafieldii 2AN
CTACCCCGAGGCCCGGATCCATGGGATTGAATGGAGCTGCCCGCTGCGCCTGGCATGCGCACTGCGCTGCCCCTGGGCGCAGGTGCGCCGTGCCGACATGTGGCAGGCCGACTGGAGCGCCTACCAACTGGTCTACCTGTTCCAGCGACCCGAGAGCATGGCGCGCGCCGCAGCCAAGGCGCAGGCCGAGCTGGCTGCTGGTGCGTGGCTCGTGAGCCTTGAGTTCGCGGTGCCGGACATGCTGCCCTGGGCGCAGATGCGCTCTCCGGGGGGGCGGCTGGTGTGGCTGTACCGCATGCCTTTCTCGCCCGCTGGTGCATGAGCAGCGATGGCTGCGCCTTGTTCTGTTTCGGATATGCAACACCTGTTTGTTACATTGGCTCCCTGGCTACCAACCCCAAGAAGAACACCAGAGAACTCACAGCCAGCGAAGGGCACACGCGGTCCGGACCAGCGCCAGGAGGGGGCGCACGGACCCGCATGGTCTTTCCCATCCGATCAGTCCGATCGGTGCAGCGCGTCGCCCGCCCGCCCCCCCACGGAGCGGGCGCGGGCTGCCGCGAGCGCCGCAAGGGCGTCGGTGAAGGGTTCTGGTGCACAACCGACCGATCTGCAAGGAGAACCCATGAATCCCCGGCCCCTTTTCCGCGCCCGCCTTCTGTGGGCACTGGCGCTGAGCGCTGCCCTCACCGGCTGCGCCACCATGCAAAGCCACGACAAGCTGGCCACCGACATGCAAAGCGCCAGCCGCACGGGTGGCATACCGGCGGCACTGGCCCAGCTCGAGGCCACGGCCAAGACCGAGGAAGAGAAAACGGCGCTGCTGTACAACATGGAGCGTGGCGAGCTGCTGCGCATGGACCGCCGCTACAGCGACAGCACCAACGCCTACCTGTTGGCCGACAACCGTGTCAAGGAGTGGGAAGACGCGGCCAGGACCAACCCCGACAAACTCATGGGCACCGTGGGCGCCGCGCTCATCAGCGAGCGCCTGAAGGTCTATGAAGGCCAGGACTACGAAAAGGTGTGGCTCACCACGCGCCTGGCCCTCAACCGCCTGGCCGTGGGCGACTACGAGAACGCCCGCGTCGACATCAAGCGCACGCACGAGCGCGAGGCCATCATTGCCGAGTTCCGCGCCAAGGAAACCCTGGCGGCGGAAGAAGAGGCCAAGGCGAAGGGCGCATCCTCCGGCAGCAAGGAACTCAATGGCTACCCCGTCGAGACGCTCAACGACCCTGAAGTGCTGGCCCTCAAGAACGGCTACCAGAACGCCCTGAGCCACTACCTGGCCGGTTTTCTCTACGAGGTGCTCAACGAACCCGGCCTGGCCGCGCCCGGCTACCGCAAGGCCATCGAGCTCAAGCCCGACACCGGCGTGCTCGAAGAGGGCCTGCGCGGGCTCGACAGCCGCACCAGCTTCACCTGGAAGCGCCGCCAGCGCATGACCGACGTACTCTTCGTGATCGAGGCCGGTGACGCGCCCGCGCGCAAGCCCAAGGCCTTCACGCTGCCCGTGCCCACGCCGCGCGGCATGGTCACGGCCAGCATTTCGTACCCCGTGATCGAGCCGTCGAACGATCCCCTGCTGAGCCAGGTTTCAGCCGCCGGCTATGACTTCAAGCTCGAGAAAGTGGTCGACGTGAACGTCATGGCCCGCCGCGCGCTCAAGGACGAGATGCCCGGCATGGTGCTGCGCGGCTTCACGCGTGCCGTGGCCAAGGGCGTGGTGCAGAACGAGTTGCAAAGCGGGTGGCTGATCGGCGGCCTGATTGGTGCCGCCGCTTCCATCGCCACCGAGCAGGCCGACGACCGCATGTGGCGCATGTTGCCCGGCCGGGTTTATGTGGCCCGTGGCTACCTGCCCCCGGGCGAGCATGTGCTGAGCATCAACGGACGCGCGCTGGAGGCGCCCATCAAGGTTGACGGCCAGTACGCGCTGGTGCCGCTGCGCCTGTATGACAACCGTGTGCTGGTGGGCGATGTGTCCACCGTGGGCCAACTCACCGCAGTGGCGGCGGCCCCCGCACGCGAGG
>NZ_ACQT01000418.1 GCF_000175235.1 Acidovorax delafieldii 2AN
CCATGCAATGCCGCTAGCGCCCAAGGCCCCGTTGCTCTGCCATGGTTTCTGATCTGTCCGCGCCCCCCGGTAAACGCCTGCCATCCAGCCGGCGCGACCCGGCCTGGCACGGCCGCCTGGCCGGGGCCGTGGTGGCGCTGGTGCTGCTGTGGCCGATGCTGGTGCTTACCGAGTTCAAGCCCTGGCTGCTGTTGGCGCCGGACGCGCTCAAACCCGCGCTGCGCTTTCTGGCGGATTTCGCGCCGCCCCGCTGGGACGCCGAGTTTCTGGCCCTGGTGGCGCGCGAGACCTGGCGCACCGTGGCCATCGCCACCGCGGGCCTCACGCTGGCCCTGGTGGCGGCCGTGCCGCTGGCGCTGCTGTCGGTGCGGGTGCTGTCCCTCTCGGCGCTGACCGGCCCCATGGCGCCGCTGCCGGCATTGGTGCGGCTCCTGGTGCGCTGGCTGCTGGTGGTGCTGCGCAGCGTGCCCGAGCTGATCTGGGCGCTCGTCTTCGTGCGCGTGGTGGGCCTGGGGCCCACGGCCGGCGTGCTGGCCATTGCGCTCACTTTCACCGGCATGCTGGGCAAGGTGTACGCCGAAATCCTGGACAGCGCCGAGCCCCATGCCGCCGCCAGCCTGCTGCGCAATGGCAGCGGCCGGCTGCAGGCGTTTCTGTACGCGCTGCTGCCGCAGAACGCCGCCGAGCTCACCAGCTACACCGTGTACCGCTGGGAATGCGCCATCCGCTCCTCGGCCGTGCTGGGCTTCGTGGGCGCGGGCGGGCTGGGCCAGCAGATGGATGCCTCAATGAAGATGTTCCAGGGCGCCGAGGTGGCCACCATGCTGCTGGTGTTCATGGCGCTGGTCTGGCTGGCGGACCGCATCAGCGCCGGCCTGCGGCAAAGGCTGGCATGAGCACGCACCGCACTGCAGCAACCCGCCCCGCCGCCAACCGCTGCCTGGCCTGCTGGTGCGTGGCGGCCGGTGCGCTGGCGCTGGTGGTGCTGAGCTTTTGGTCGCTGGACCTGCAATGGTCGCGCTTTCTGTCCGGCGATGCGCTCGCCCGGATGGGGCGCTTTATGGCCGAATTGCTGCAGCCAGAGACCAGCGCGGCGTTTCTGCGCAAGCTGCTGGGGGCCACGCTGGAGACGCTGGCCATGTCGGCGCTGGGCACCCTGCTGGCGGTGCTGCTGGGGCTGGTGCTGGCCCTGCCCGCCAGCAAGGCGTTCGAGGGCGATCCGGCGCGCTGGCGCGGCCCCACGCGGCTGGTGCTCAACGCCCTGCGCAGCATTCCCGAACTGGTGTGGGCCACGCTGCTGCTGATCGCGGCCGGGCTGGGGCCGTTTGCCGGAACGCTGGCGCTGGCGCTGCACACCGCAGGCGTGCTGGGCCGCCTGTTTGCCGAAGCCATCGAGAACGCCCGCCCGGCCCGGCTTTGCCCTGCGCGTGCGCGGAGTGGCCAGCAGCCGCGTATTCTTGTATGCCACCCTGCCCCAGGTGCTGCCGCAACTGCTGAGCTACACGCTGTACCGCTGGGAAAACAACATCCGCGCCGCCACCGTGCTGGGCGTGGTGGGGGCCGGCGGGCTGGGGCAGATGCTGGCGTTCCACATGGGGTTGTTCCAGATGGGTGAAACCGGCAGCGTGCTGGCCGCCATGCTGCTGCTGGTAGCGCTGGTGGATGCGCTGAGCTTTGCCACGCGGCGCTGGCTGGCAGCCTGAGCCCTGCCCGCACAGGCCGCGACCACTGCCGCTGCCCGCCCCCCGCGGCGCGTTGGCACGGGCCGCCCTCGCCACGCAGCGGAGTTGCGGGCTGCGCCCGCAAGGAAAATAGCTATCTATTCAATAGCACAAACTGACCAACCGATGAGCGCATAGACCTTGTTTGGCCCACATTGACGGATCAGGCAGCCGCAGCGGCTGGTCGCCGCGAGCGCGACGCCACGCCCACGCCCACCAGGGCGGCGGACACCACGCTCAGCGCCAGCGTGGTGGCCGAGCCAAAGAAGATGCCCGAGGTCATGCCCCGGTCCAGCAGCGTGCCGAACACCGGTGCGGCCAGGCAAA
>NZ_ACQT01000417.1 GCF_000175235.1 Acidovorax delafieldii 2AN
GCTCCAGCCGAACCACAGGCCGCCGGTGGCGGCCAGGGCCTCGCCCAGGGCCACGGCCAGGCCGCCGGCAGCGCTTTTGCGCGGATCGGCGAGGCGATTGGAGACAACGACGAGACGGCTCATGGTGGGATGGGGGCTTTCACGGTGTGCGGCGTTCAGATCACGCTGTCCCAGGGCGCGGACAGGCGCATGGCGGCGTTGATCACGCCCACCATCGAATAGGTCTGCGGAAAATTGCCCCACATCTCGCCCGTGGCGGCGTGGGTGTCTTCCGACAGCAGCCCCAGGGGGTTGCGCACGGCCAGCATGGCTTCGAAGATCTCGCGCGCCTGTTCGCGCCGGCCCGTGCGCGCCAGGGCGTCAATGCGCCAGAAGGTGCAGATGTTGAACGAGGTCTCGGGCTTGCCGAAGTCGTCCGCTGCCTCGTAGCGGCGCATGTACGGGCCGTCGCACAGGCTTTGCTCCATGGCGTCGAGCGTGCGCACGAAACGCGGATCGGCGGGGTTGATCAGGCCCACTTCCGCCATCAGCAGCACGCTGGCGTCCAGTTCGTGTCCGCCAAAGCTTTCGGCAAACACCTGGCGCTCGCTGTTCCACGAGCGCTCGAGGATCTCGGCCTGCATGGCCTGCGCGTGCTGGCGCCAGTAGTGGGCGCGCTGGGGCTGCTGCAGCGTCTGGGCGATCTTGGCCAGCCGGTCGCAGGCGGCCCAGCTCATGAGTGCCGACGAAGTATGGATGCGCGCACGGGTGCGCAGCTCCCACATGCCGGCGTCGGGCTTGCCATACACCTGCACGGCCAGCTCGCCGACCTGCTCAAGCCGCTCGAACTGGGCCAGCCCAGCGGGGTGCAGCAGGCGTCGGTCGTGGAACGCCTGGGCCGCCCCCAGCACGATGTTGCCGTACACGTCGTGCTGGAAATGCTCGGCCGCCTGGTTGCCCACGCGCACCGGCCCCATGCCCCGGTAGCCGGCCAGCTGCGGCTGGATGGACTCGGGCAGTTCGTGTTCGAGCCCGATGCCGTACAGCGGCTGGATGTGCCCGGCGCGCGTTTCGGCCACGATGTTGCCCAGCCAGCGCAGGTAGTCTTCCAGGGTGCCCACTTCGGACAGGCTGTTGAGCGCGCGCACCACGAAGAACGCATCGCGCAGCCAGCAATAGCGGTAGTCCCAGTTGCGGCCGCTGTGGGCCGATTCGGGGATGCTGGTGGTCATGGCCGCCACGATGGCGCCCGTGTCCTCGAACAGCGACATCTTCAGCGTGATGGCCGCGCGGATCACGGCCTCTTGCCATTGCAGCGGCAACGCCAGGCTCCGGTTCCACAGCTTCCAGTAGGCGATGGTTTCCTGCTCCCACAGGCGCGCGGTGTCGCCGATGCCGGCCTGCAGGGATTCATCGTCGCCCAGCAGGAAGTTGTGTTCGCGCGCCAGCACGAAGGGCTGGCCCGAGAGCACGTAGGTGAGTGGTGCGTCGGTGTTCAGGCGCAGGGTGAGCGCGCTGCCCACATAGCGCACGTGGTTGCTGCCGCGCGTGATGGTGGGCTGCGTCTGGCCCCAGTCGTAGCGCAGGTTCAGCCGCACGCGCACGCGCGGCGCGCCGCGCACGGGGCGCACGCGCCGCACCAGCATCACGGGCCGGAACGCGCGCGAACGCGAGAAGAACCGGGGAGCGAAATCGGTCACTTCGAGGCAGTTGCCCGCCGTGTCCGTCAGCCGGGTCCGCAGCACGGCGGTGTTGGGCTCGTACCACTGCTCGCTGTGGGCGAAGTCTTCGAGTTCCAGGGCGAAGCGGCTGCCCTGTTCGCCCGGCTGGATGAGTGCGTTGAACACGGGGTCGCCATCGAAGCGCGGCATGCAGCTCCAGACGATGCCGGCGCGCGCGTCCACCAGTGCGCTGATGGTGCAGTTGCCGATCATGCCCAGCGCCAACGAGGGCACCGCAGGGGTGCGGGCCGACTGGGCCTGGGGCTGAGTTTGCGGTTGCATGCTGGCCTGGGCGTCGCTGGCGGCCGCAGGGTCGCTGGCACGGGCGTCGCCGGCGCGGGCGCTCATGGTGTGAACTCCCGCCCCACGGCAGTGT
>NZ_ACQT01000416.1 GCF_000175235.1 Acidovorax delafieldii 2AN
GGCAGAGCGGGCGCGCAGGCCCATACCGCCTCGCGTCGCCCACATAGCCCACATAGCCCAATTGGTCCGGTTGCTCCGGTGGGCCCGGTGGGCCCGGTGGGCCCGGCCAGCGTACCCAGCACAGACCGCACACTTGTTTACCATGTGGCTGGGCACATTCCTGCAAGCTGTCGATCTGCCCATTGCCCCACCTTTGCCGGGAACCGAACCAGAGACCACCATGCCCACACGCCCCGAAACCTCCGCATCCCCCGCCCAGGCCATCACGCCCGAACTGCGCCGCTGGATCGTCGAGCAGGCCCAGGCCGGCCAGAGCGCCTCTGTCGTGCTGCAGTCCATGCTTGCCGCCGGCTGGGCTGAAGACGTGGCCACCCAGGCGCTGGCGACATCGCTGCACGACCATCTGGACGAGCTTGCGGCCCAGGCGCGTCCGCTCGCGGTGGTGCCGGTGCCCGCGCCCCGGCTCGACGGGTCGCCCAACAGGATCGACTGCGGTGACCGCTCCGTGGAAGTGCTGCTGACCATGGCCCACCCGCGCGTCGTGGTGTTCGGCAACCTGCTGTCACCCGAGGAGTGCGAGGCCCTCATCGCCGCCGCCGCGCCGCGCATGGCGCGCTCGCTCACCGTGGCCACCCAGACGGGCGGCGAGGAAGTCAACGACGACCGCACCAGCCACGGCATGTTCTTCCAGCGCGGCGAAAGCCCCCTGGTGCAGCGCATCGAAGAACGCATCGCCAGCCTGCTGAACTGGCCCATCGAGAACGGCGAGGGCCTGCAGGTGCTGCACTACCGCCCGGGCGCCGAATACAAGCCCCACTACGACTACTTCGACCCCGCAGAGCCCGGCACCCCCACCGTCATCCAGCGCGGCGGGCAGCGCGTGGGCACGCTGGTGATGTACCTGAACACCCCTGAACAAGGCGGCGGCACCACGTTTCCCGATGCGCAGATCGAAGTGGCCCCGCAACGCGGCAATGCCGCTTTCTTCAGCTACGAGCGCCCCACACCGTCCACCCGCACGCTGCATGGCGGCGCACCGGTCCTTGCGGGTGACAAGTGGATCGCCACCAAGTGGCTGCGCGAGCGGGAATTCAAGTAATTCGAGCAAGATCAAGCGCATGCGCTCACTGCGTTTGCGCCTGCAGCTATCAAAAACAGAGCAAACAGGATGACCTGCACACCCGCCATGAACACACCCGAACAATCCCAACTCGGCAGGGCATCGGCCTACGCCGACCACTACGACGCGTCGCTGCTGTTTCCCATTGCCCGGGCCGGCAAGCGCGCAGAAATCGGCATCGCGGGCGCCGCTCCCTTCTTTGGCGCCGACCTGTGGACGGCGTTCGAGCTGTCGTGGCTGAATGCGCGCGGCAAGCCGCAGGTGGCGCTGGCGCACATCACCGTGCCCTGCGAGACGCCTAACATCGTCGAAAGCAAGTCGTTCAAGCTCTACCTCAACAGCTTCAACAACACGCGCTTTGCCGACGCGGCCGAGGTGCAGGCGCGCATCCGTGCCGACATCAGCGAAGCCGTGTGGCGCGGCGCAGAGCACCCGGCCACCGTGGGCGTGAAGCTGATCGGCCCCGACCTGTTCGACCGCGAACCCGTGCACGAACTCGACGGCCTGAGCCTGGACCGGCTGGACGTGGAATGCACGCGCTACCAGCCTGCACCCGATCTGCTCACGGCCGCGTTTGGCGAGGCCCCCGTGTCCGAGGTGCTGACCAGCAACCTGCTGAAAAGCAACTGCCTGGTGACGGGTCAGCCCGACTGGGGCAGCGTGCAGATCAGCTACAGCGGCCCGCAGATCAACCAGGAAGGCCTGCTGCAGTACCTGGTGAGCTTTCGCAGCCACAACGAATTCCACGAGCAGTGCGTGGAGCGCATCTTCATGGACGTGTGGACACGCTGCAAGCCCATCAAGCTCACGGTGTACGCGCGCTACACCCGCCGCGGCGGGCTCGACATCAACCCGCTGCGCACCAGCCACCCGCAGCAGTTGCCGGCCAACACACGCACGGCGCGGCAATAGCAGGGCGCGGTCGTGGGGCCCCGGACGGCGTTCCAGGGTGGCCAC
>NZ_ACQT01000415.1 GCF_000175235.1 Acidovorax delafieldii 2AN
TCGCGCGCGGGCCAGGCGCTGGCGGGCCGCGTGCTGCGCGTCGAGCCGCTGGCCGATGCCGTGACCGAGGAAACGCTGGCCAAGGTGGTGTTTGAGGCCTTGCCATCGCCCCTGCCGCCCATCGGTGAGCTGGCCGAAGTCACCATCGACCTGCCCGCGCTGGAGGCGCAACCCGTATTGCCCAATGCTGCCGTTCAGCGCGTGAGCGGCCAGACCGGTGTGTGGCGCTGGACCGATGGCAAGCTGCAATTCGCGCCAGTGCAATTGGGCAGCGCCGATCTCGACGGCCATGTGCAGGTGCTGCAGGGGCTGGACGAGGGCGACCAGGTGGTTGTCTACAGCGAAAAACCCCTGACCGCGCGCAGCCGCATCCAGGTGGTGGAGCGCGTAGCCAAAGGTGCCACCCAGGGCGCGCCATGATCAGCCTGTCTGGCCGCGACATCCTGCATGCCTGGGGCAAGTTTGTCTTCACCGGCGTGGGCCTGGGCCTGCTGATCGGCGTGACGCTGACCATGGCCGGGGTGTACCGGGGCATGGTGGACGACGGCAAGGCGCTGCTCGACAACAGCCGCGCCGACATCTGGGTGGTGCAGAAAGACACGCTCGGGCCGTATGCCGAATCGTCCAGCCTGCAGGACGACCTGTACCGCGGCATCCTGGCGATGCCCGGCGTGGCCCAGGCCGCCAACGTCACCTACCTCACAACGCAGGTGCGCAAGGGCGGCAGTGACGTGCGCGCGATGGTGGTGGGCATTGCGCCGGGCCCGGCGGGCGTCACACCGGGCTGGCCGCCGCACCTGGTGGATGGCCGCCAGGTCACGCGCGGGCACTACGAGGCCGTGGCCGACGTGGCCGCTGGTTTCCGGCTGGGCGAGCGCCTGACGGTGCGGCGCAACCACTACACCGTGGTCGGGTTGACGCGGCGTATGGTGTCTTCCAGCGGCGACCCGATGGTGTTCATACCGCTCAAGGATGCGCAGGAGGCGCAGTTCCTCAAGGACAACGACGCCATCTGGCACAGCCGCCGCCGCACCGAGGCCAACCCGGCCTTCAACCGCCCGGCGGTGCCCGGCCTGCTCGATGCCGTGATCGCTTCGCAAAGCACCAACGCCTTCGTCAACGCCGTGCTGGTGACCGTGCAGCCGGGCCATGCGCCGCAGGAGGTGGCCGAGGCCATCCAGCGCTGGAAGCGTATGACGGCCTACACGCGCCCGCAGATGGAAGAAATCCTGGTCAGCAAGCTGATCGCCACATCGGCGCGGCAGATCGGCATGTTCCTGGCCATTCTCGCCGTGGTCAGCGCCGCCATCGTGGCCTTCATCATCTACTCGCTCACGATGGACAAGATCCGTGAGATCGCCGTGCTCAAGCTCATTGGCACGCGCAACCGCACCATCGCCGCCATGATCCTGCAGCAGGCGCTGGCGCTGGGGGTGATCGGCTTCGTGGTGGGCAAGATCTCGGCCACGTTTGCCGCGCCTTTCTTTCCCAAATATGTGCTGCTCATGCCCATGGATTCGGTGGCCGGCTTCTTCGCCGTGCTGGGCATTTGCGTGATCGCCAGCGTGGTCGCCATCCGCATGGCGCTGCGGGTGGACCCGGCACAGGCCATAGGGTGATAAGAGGGTGATGCCATGACCACCAAAGGAATCCGCGTGGAAGGCCTGAGCAAAAGCTTTGGCAAGGGCGATACCGCCGTGCACGCCCTCAAAGACGTCAACCTGCAGGTCAGCCCCGGCGAAGTGGTCGGGCTGGTGGGGCCGTCGGGCTCGGGCAAGAGCACGCTGCTCAAATGCCTGGGCGCCGTCATCGATCCCACCGCCGGGCGCATGGTGCTGGGCGACGAGGTGATCTATGACAACGGCTGGCAGGTGCGCGACCTGCGCGCGCTGCGGCGCGACAAGATCGGCTTCGTCTTCCAGGCGCCCTACCTGATTCCGTTTCTGGACGCCACCGACAACGTTGCCTTGCTGCCCATGCTGGCCGGTGTGCCCAACGCCCAGGCCCGCGCCCGGGCGCTTGAGTTGCTCACCGCGCTCGACGTGCAGCACCGCGCGCGCGCCATGCCGGCCCAGCTC
>NZ_ACQT01000414.1 GCF_000175235.1 Acidovorax delafieldii 2AN
CGCCCTCACGCCCACTCCCCAGCAGCAGGCTCTGGCGCTGCAGTGCGGCCTCCGCCAGCGCCAGGGCCAGGGGTGGCGGCGTACTGCGGGGAGGATCCACGTGGATGGACATGCTCGGCCTGAAAGAGGGTGGCGGGGGCAAAGCGCGCCCCCGCTATGCGGTGCGTCGGCCAATTCTGCGGGGTTTCTGCCCGCCTGGCTAGCGGGCGCCGGATCACGGCCCGTCCTCAGGGCCGCCGCAACCCGGTGCTTAACGCGTCACTCGACCCGGTTCCACTCAAGCGCGCGGCTGCGCCAGTGCTCTTCGATGGTCTGGGTGAAATCGGCGCGCACCAGCTTGGCGCGCTGCTCCAGCCAGTCGGCGTTCTCGCGCCGGATCACGATGCCCTCCAGGTTGCCCTGGCGGAACTGGCTGTGCTTCGCGTGCACCCATTCACGCAGCTGGTCCAGGCTCACCTGCCCGGCATGCAGGCGCGGCACCGTGGTGAAGCCCATGCGGGCCGCCCACGCGTTGCGCCGCGCGGTGCTCCAGAACTGGCCCGTGCTGCGGTCGTACACGTCGAACAGCAGCCACCAGTCGGGCAGCGTGGCGTAGTCAAGCGAATGGCGGGCGGCGCACCATTCGCCAAAGGCCACCAGGTTCGTGCCCAGCGCGTCGAACAGCTTGTCTTCGTGCGCTGCCAGCCACGGCCCCAGCCGAGCGAATTGCCCGTGGAAGGGCTGCGGTAGATACTGCCCGCGGTTCTGCGCACGCAGCACGCCATCGGGCGACACCGAAAAACCCAGATTGGCGCCGTCGAGCTTTTCTTCCAGCACCACCTCGCCAGACAGCAGGGCCTCGGCCTCATCGGGCGACAGCACCTTGTCGTCGCGCGGGGCCCCCGTGGCCAGCCAGGCGATGTGCGGGGTGTGCGGGAATCGGAAGAAATCAGTCATATCGCGCCTTTTTTCCATGCTTGGTGTGCCAGCGCTCCACCAGCCAGTCGTTCAACAAATTCTCCACTTCCAGGCCCACCGCGCGCAACGCCGCCTGGCAGTCAAGCCAGTCGGTGTCGCTGGCATTGGTGAGCTGGCAGGCGCTGCCGCGATCAAGCGCCGCCAGCGCCGCGGCCACCATCTTGCGGTCGGCCAGGTCGGTCACGGCGTGGCCCAGCATGCCGGGCAGCACGGCGTTGCCATCGGCATCGAGCTGCAGATCCACCCAGACCACCTCGTTGTGGTCGATCTTGTGCATCATGACCAGCCAGCCGTAGTCCTGCTCCGAGAGCTTGTGCCCGTATTCACCGCACACCTGCCAGCCGGCATCGAGCACGGCGTGGCGCGCGGAATCGGCCTCGAAAGCCTCCAGCCAGTCGAACACGCGCTGGCGCAGCACGGCGTCGTCCACCGGCGTCCCCTCGGCGCGAAAAGGCGACCCGGCATCGGCAGCGCTGGCCACAATGAGCACGTTGGTGTCCACCAGCCGCGATGCCGGCAAGGCGGGCGCGCAGAACAACTCAGCCACCCGCCGCTTCCCGCATGCGCTGCACACGGGCACGCGCCTGCTCGCGCGCCTCGCCCATGGCATCGCCAAAGAAACGCGGCGGCCAGTTGCGCACCGCACCGAACTCGTCCACATCCAGCGGCACCAGCACGGCGTCGGCGCCCTGCCGCTCCACAAACAGCATCTGGCATTGGGCGGTGGTGGTCTGGCGGCGCGCCAGCAGCGTCTGCATGCGGCGAAACAGGTGTTCGGAATGCGTCTCCACCAGAAACTGCACCTGGCGCTGCTGGCTGACCTCGGCAAACAGCTCGGCCAACACCGCCTGGGCCAACGGGTGCAGGTGGATTTCGGGCTCTTCCAGCAGCACCGTGCTGCCCGGAGGCACACTGTAGGCCACTGTCAGCACGGGCAACACCTGGGCCACGCCCACCCCCACATCGCGCAGATTGGCGGCCACGCCGTCCTTGTGCACCAGCAGTTCGTAGCGGCTGGAGCGGCCCAGTTGCCGCACCTCGATCCCGTCGGCCAGGCCCATGCGCTGCAGCCAGCCAGACACGCTGCGCAGCACCGTGCCTTGCCCCGCGCCAGGGTGCAGGGCGTCAGCCAGCAAGGCAT
>NZ_ACQT01000413.1 GCF_000175235.1 Acidovorax delafieldii 2AN
CGACTGGACCCACGACCAGCTTACCCCGCCCGAGCGCGCGTTTCTCGCGTCCCGCCCCCTGATCGCCGAGGTGGGCGGCGTCCTGCTGGTACACGCCAGCGCCGACGCCCCCGAGCGCTGGCGCTATGTCGACAACGAAGCCGTGGCGGGCCAGTGCCTGGACGCCGCCGTACAGCGCCCCGGCATCCGCCACGTGTTTTGCGGCCATGTGCACCAGCAGACGCTGTACTACCGCGGCGCAGGTCGGGGACTGATGCGCTTTGCCCCGCAGCCTGGGGTGGCCATTCCCGTACCCAGGCACCGCGAATGGGTGGCCACCATCGGCTCGGTGGGCCAGCCGCGCGACGGCGACCCGCGCGCCATGTACGCCCTGCTCGACACCGATGCCTGGCTACTGCGCTTCGAGCGTGTGCCCTACGACCACGCCGCCGCAGCAGCAGCGATCCGCGCCACGGGCGCCATGCCCGACTATTTCGCCCAGCGACTGGAGGCCGGCCGATGAAGCTGCTTGAACCAGGCACCGAAGTCGACGGTTTCACCGTGCTCGAGTGCATACATTCGGGCGGCATGGCCCACATCTATCGCGTGGAATATGCGGTGGGTGCGCCGAACCCGGGCTTTCCGCTGGCCATGAAGATCCCCCGCATGACGGCGGGCGACGGAGCCGAGAACATCGTCAGCTTCGAGGTCGAGTTGCAGATCCTGCCCACCCTCACGGGCCCCCATGTGCCGCGCTTCGTGGCGGCGGGCGACCTCGACCGCATCCCCTACCTGGTCATGGAATACCTGACGGGCCCCACCCTGCAGCACTGGATCGACGCACCTCAGCGACCGGATGTGGCCACCATCGCCCGCCTGGGGGCCGCCATGGGGCATGCCGCCCACAGCCTGCACCAGCAGAACGTGTGCCATCTCGACCTCAAACCCGGCAACGTGCTGTTCACGCGCGACGACCACGCCATGCTGCTGGACTTCGGCCTGTCGTGCCACGCGCATTACCCCGACTTGCTGGCCGAAGAACTGCGCCGCGCCGTGGGCTCGCCGGCCTGGATCGCGCCCGAACAGGTGGTGGGGGTGCGCGGCGACCCGCGCAGCGACATCTTCGCCATTGGCGTCATGCTCTACGAACTTGCCACGGGCGAACTGCCCTTCGGCGCCCCGACCACGCAGGGCGGCCTGCGCCAACGCCTGTGGATGTCGCCCGCGCCGCCGCGCCAGCACCGCCCCGACCTGCCCGAATGGCTGCAGGAGATCATCCTGCGCTGCCTCGAACCCGAGGCCGCCAAGCGCCACCCCTCGGCCGCCCACCTGGCGTTCGACCTGGCCAACCCGGGGCAGGTGCAGATCACCCAGCGCGGCCAGCGCACACGCGGCCCGCGCCTGCGCACGCACTTCAAGCGCTGGATCAAGGCGGCCGGCATGCACTACCAGCCCAGCCCGCTGCCCACGCGCCAGATCGAGGAAGTGCCCATCGTGATGGTGGCCGTGCCGCACGAGGACGTGCAGGACGCCACGCTCTACTCGCTGCGCCAGGCCGTGGCCCGCTCGCTCGGCATCCGCCCCGGCGCGCGGCTGGCCTGCGTAACCGTGATCTCACCCTCGGCCAGCAGCAGCACCGATGCCGAGCGCAGCGAAACCGCCCTGCACCGCCAGCACGCCACGCGCCTGCGGCAGTGGGCCGAGGGGCTCGATCTGTCGGGCCACAGCGTGAGCTACCACGTGCTCGAAGCAGGCGACGTGGCCCAGGCACTGGTGCGCTACGCCGAGGGCAACCAGGTCAGCATGATGATCCTGGGCGCGGCCACGCACGGGCTGCAGACGCAGCGCTTCATCGCCACCGTGCCCATGCGCGTGGCGCGCGACGCGCCCTGCACCGTCATCCTCGTCAAGCAGGCACTGCCGTTCGCCCAGCTGGCGCGCGAATACAGCGAATGAGCACGCGCTCGTGGCGCCGCCCTGAGGGCCTGGCCTGATCCGGTTTGCCCGCGGTGGTGACCGCCCCGCAGGATGCCCAAGCGCGCGATGAACCCGGCCAGCACTCGGCCCGCATCGCGCCACCGGCACGCTGGGGCAGAACCGGATCACGCAGCACGGCCATCCACGCCACCGCCCGGG
>NZ_ACQT01000412.1 GCF_000175235.1 Acidovorax delafieldii 2AN
GCGCTGACCGCAAGGGGCGCGACGGCAAGTTCAAGCTGGCAGATGGCGGCACGCTGTTCCTCGACGAAATCGGCGACATGCCGCAAAGCCTGCAGGCCAAGCTGCTGCGCGCGCTGCAGGAGGGCGAGATCGAACCGCTGGGCTCGAACAAGCTGGTGCCCTTCAATGTGCGCGTGGTGGCCGCCACCTCGCGCGACCTGGGGGCGCTGGTACGCGACAACCGTTTCCGCGAAGACCTCTTCTATCGCCTGCACGTGCTGCCGGTGCGCGTGCCCCCGCTGCGCGAGCGGCGCGGCGACATCCCGGCGCTGGTCGAAGTGCTGGGCGAAGACCTGGCGCTGCGCAACGGCACGGCCCCGCCCGAACTGCAGCCCGATGCGATGGCGCTGCTGGCCGGCCAGCCCTGGCGCGGCAACATCCGCGAGCTGCGCAATGTGCTGGAGCAGGCCGCCATGCGCAGCGATTCGCAGTCCATCGATGCCTACCAGCTCGAACGCATCCTGCGCGAAACCGGCGTCGAGCCGGCGGCCCCGGTGATCGATGCCTCCGCCGATGCGCAGGCATTGGGCGATGAGCGCTACCTGCGCCCGCTGGCCGAACAGGTGGCCGAACTGGAGCAGCGTGCCATTGCCGCAGCGCTCAAGGCCCACGGCGGCAACAAGCAGGCCACGGCCCGGCAACTGGGTATTTCGCGCGCCACGCTCTACGGACGTCTGGAAAACCCTGAATAAAAAACGGACAAGTGTCTGAAAAATAGACGCTGTGCGTGTCTGAAAAATAGACGCATTGAGTGCCTCTGGGTAAAAAAACGTTGCCAATCAACGGTTTTTGAATTGGCACGAACTGTGCAATGTTCAGGCAACACAAAAGGAGACAGCCCCATGCAACGCCGCACCCTGGTCGCAATCGCCGCCCTGGCCGCCACTCTTTCGGCGCCGGTTTTCAGCCAATCGGGCGAAATCCGCATCGCCCACGTCTACAGCAAGACCGGCCCGCTCGAAGCCTATGGCAAGCAGACGCAGACGGGCCTGATGATGGGCCTGGACTACGCCACCGGCGGCACCATGCAGGTGGGTGGCAAGAAACTGGTCGTGATCGAGAAGGACGACCAGGGCAAGCCCGACCTGGGCAAGAGCCTGCTGGCGTCGGCCTATTCGGATGACAAGGCCGACATCGCCGTGGGGCCCACGTCTTCCGGCGTGGCGCTGGCGCTGCTGCCCGTGGCCGAGGAATACAAGAAGATTCTGCTGGTCGAGCCCGCCGTGGCCGATGCGATCACCGGCGACAAGTGGAACAAATACATTTTCCGCACCGGCCGCAACAGCAGCCAGGACGCCATCTCGAACGCCGTGGCCATCGACAAGCCGGGCGTGACCATCGCCACGCTGGCGCAAGACTACGCTTTCGGCCGCGACGGGGTGAAGGCCTTCAAGGACGCGCTCAAGAACGCCAAGCTGGTGCACGAGGAATACCTGCCCACCAGCACCACCGACTTCACCGCCGGCGCGCAGCGGCTGATCGACAAGCTCAAGGACCAGCCGGGCCGCAAGATCATCTGGATCGTCTGGGCCGGCGCGGGCAACCCGTTCAAGATCGCCGACATGGATCTCAAGCGCTACGGCATCGAGATCGCCACGGGCGGCAACATCCTGCCCGCCATGGCCAGCTTCAAGAACTTCCCGGGCATGGAAGGCGCCACCTACTACTACTTCGGCATCCCCAAGAACCCGGTCAACGAGGCGCTGGTGTCGGCGCACTACAAGCAGTTCAAGGCGCCGCCCGATTTCTTCACGGCTGGCGGCTTCAGCTCGGCCATGGCGCTGGTCACGGCGCTCAAGGCCACGGGGGGCGACACCACCACCAACAAGCTCATCAAGACCATGGAAGGCATGAGCTTCGACACGCCCAAGGGCAAGATGACCTTCCGCAAGGAAGACCACCAGGCGCTGCAGAGCATGTACCACTTCAAGATCAAGGTGGACCCGGCCTTTGCCTGGGGCGTGCCCGAGCTGGTGCGCGAGATCAAGCCTGAAGAAATGAACGTGCCCATCCGGAACAAGCGGTGAGCAACCCCCTGAGCGGCTGCGCCGCTTCCCCCTTCTCTTGCCTCGCTGCGCGA
>NZ_ACQT01000411.1 GCF_000175235.1 Acidovorax delafieldii 2AN
CCCCACGCGACGCTGCCACCCGACCTGGCCCTCCGCCTGGGCGTGCGGCCTGGCCGCATCAGCCACATTCCCGTGCCCCACGGCCTGCTGCTGGCGCAGGCCCATGAGTTGCTGGCGCCCGCAGGGAGTGCAGCGCAATGGCTGATCACACTGCAGTTGCAGCGCCCGCGCCAGATCGATGTGGTGCGCCGCGTGCTGCAACTGCCGCTGTCGCCCCTGCAGCGCGAGATCGCCGCCCTGGCCGGCCTGGGCTATGCGCGTGCCGACGCCGCCCCCCTCACCGGCGTGGGCGATGCGGCACTGAAAAAGCACATGCGCTCCATCCTGGAAGCGGCGGGTGCGGGCGATTGGCACGAACTGGGCCTGCACCTGCGCGGCTGATACCGCCCCCTGGCAATAATCGACCGCAGCGCTCTTCCACCGCGCCCATCACGCTATTAACTCTATAGCAAAACTAGAAATCGTACCCCTTGGGGGAATGGTGCACACACCGCATTCTTTGAACAATCGCGCGGCCTCCACATGGACCCCTGAAGACCGCGCATGCTCCCTCGCTCCGACCTCTCACTCCGCCCCCGCCTGACCACCCTGCTGGCGCTGGCGGCCACCCTGACCGCCCCCGCCTCCATGGCGGCCCCCCTCACCTTTCCCGGCTGCGGCGCTACGCTGCAGGCCTGCGTGGATGCTGCCGCCAGCGGCGGCACGGTGGAGCTGGCCACCGACAGCTGGATCAACGAAGCAGTCACCGTCACCAAGAGCCTTACCGTGCAGGCGGCGGCAGGCAGGCGCCCCGGCGTGCGCTCACTGGTGGCCGTGGCCAGCGTCGCCGACATGCGCGTGGAGTTCGCCGGCCTACACGGCGACACGTCGCTGGCCGGCATCCTGGCGCCCGGTGGTGGCAGCCTGGACTTCACGGCCACGCGCAACCAGCTGGAAACCAGCGCCAACGCCGCCATCGAAGCACGCCACAGCTCCCAGCCCGGTACCTATGGCGCGCTGACCGCGCACATCACCGACAACACCATCATCCACCGCCGCAACGGCAGCTGGTGCGGGTCCCCCATGAAGGTCCTTGCGTCCTACCCCGGGCCGATCTCCGCCACGATTGCCCGCAACAGCGTCACGGCAGTGAACCTGACGGAGTGCGCGCTGGTCGAGCTGTACGCCACCACCGGTCCGTTCCATGTCCTGGCCCAGCACAACACCCTTCGCGGTACCGGGGGCTTCAACAACGGCATCTCCCTGCGCAGCCAGGGCGGCGCGGTGACGGCGGCCGTTCTCAACAACGTCATCAGCGGCCAGAAAAATTTTGCGGGCGGCCCTGCCGCCATCACGCTGTACGCCGAGGCCGACAACGCCCACATCGATGCGCAGGTGCTGCACAACACCATTGTGGGCAACGAGGTCGGCCTGAACGCCAGCGCCCGCACGGACCTGGGCGCGCGCCTGACGGGCCGGCTGGCCAACAACATCTTCGCCCACCACACCCGCCACGCCTTCTGGCTGGACGGTGACGAAGTGCCCGACTTTCTGGACAGCTACAACCTGGTCTTCGACGCACCGCCGCTGCCGCCCACCGGCGGCCCGCGCCCCTACGGGCCGGGAACGCGCACCGGCGACCCGCAATTCGGCGATCCCGAGCCCGGCGATTTTTCGCTGCTGCCGGGCTCCGACGCCATCGACTACGGCAGCGACACACTGGCCGATGCCCGCGTCACGCAAGACCTGTTGGGCCAGCCGCGCCGGGTGCGCACCGTGGACATGGGAGCCTATGAATTCCAAGGCACGCCGCTGCCCCAGGTGCGCATCGCCAACGCATCCGCCATCGAGGGCCCGGCGGGCGGCACACGGCAGCTGCACTTCACTGTCACCCTCTCGGCCACGCCCACCGCGCCCGTCAGTCTGCACTGGCGCACCGCCAACGGTACCGCCAACGCGCCCGCCGACTACACCAGCGACCTGGGCACGCTCACCTGGCTGGCGGGCGACAACAGCGCGCGCACCATCAGCATCGGCGTGCAAGGCGACGACGACACCGAGCCCAACGAGACCCTGCTCTTGCTACTCGAAAACGTCACTGGCGCCACCGTCGCCACGGCACAGGCCATCGGTACCATCGT
>NZ_ACQT01000410.1 GCF_000175235.1 Acidovorax delafieldii 2AN
CGGTGGACAGCATCACCACGGCCAGCGCCGAAATTGCCGGCGGCAATCAGGATCTTTCGGCCCGCACCGAGGCCACGGCCAGCAGCCTGGCCCAGACCGCGCAAAGCATGGAGCAGCTCACGGCCACCGTGCGCCAGTCCGCCGATGCGGCGCGCCAGGCCAACCAGCTCGCCGGCTCGGCGGCCGAAGTGGCAGCGCGCGGCGGCCGGGTGGTGGGCGAGGTGGTCACCACCATGGGCGATATCAACCAGAGCTCGCGCAAGATCGCCGACATCATCGGCGTGATCGACTCCATCGCCTTCCAGACCAACATCCTCGCCCTGAACGCAGCGGTGGAGGCGGCGCGCGCTGGCGAGCAGGGCCGGGGTTTTGCCGTGGTGGCGGGCGAGGTGCGTTCACTGGCCGGCCGATCTGCCGCCGCGGCCCGCGAGATCAAGCAGCTCATCGGTGCGTCGGTCGAGCGGGTCGAATCGGGGGCGCGCCTGGTGCAGGACGCTGGCACCACCATGGACGAGATTGTGGGCTCGGTCAAACGTGTGGGCGACATCATTGGCGAGATCACGGCCGCGTCCAGTGAGCAGTCGGACGGTATTGGCCAGGTCAATACCGCCGTGAACCAGCTCGACCAGATGACCCAGCAGAACGCCGCGTTGGTGGAGGAATCAGCCGCCGCCGCCCAGAGCCTGCGCGACCAGGCCACGCGGCTGGCCGGGGCGGTGCAGGTGTTCAAGCTGTCGGGCGTCGAGGGGGCGGGGCAAGCTGCCCTGCCGGCCATGGGCTTTGCGGCGTTGGCCGATCCGGCGGGGCCAGAGCACGCAGAGCACGGGTCGCTCGCCCTGCAGCACTGAACGGCCCGCCATGGCGGGGCTGGAGGCGGGGCGCGGGGCAGATCGCGGGCAGCAGGGTCCGCTTCGCTTATCCTGAGCGCCTTCGCCTACCGCTTTTTCTGCCCTGTTCCATGGTTTCTTTTGCCGCCGATGTTCCCACCATGCTGGCGATGGTCATCGTCGCGTCGTTGACCATGTCTGCGGCGGTGGCTGTGGTCGGCTGGGGGCGGCCGCGCGATGGCCTGGCGTGCTGGGCCCTGGTGCTGCTGCTCAACGCGGCGGCCCACGCCATGCTGGCCCTGCGGGGGCGCATCCCGGACGTGCTGTCGATCGTGGTGGCCAACACCTTGCTGTCGTGCGTGTTCGCGGGCCTGCTTCTGGCCGTTTTCCAGTTCCAGGGGCGGCGGGCGCGCTGGGCACTGGTGGCGGCGCCGGTGCTGGTCGTGCTGGGGCTTGTGCTGGCATATCTGGACGATTTCCACGCCCGTGTCAGTGCGGTGGGCTTTGTCTGCGGCTTGCAGGCGCTGTGGGCGCTGTGGGCGGTGGTGGAGCGGCGGCGTGCCACAGTGGGGCGCGGCGCGTGGCTGCTGATGGCCGGTTTGGCCCTCGAGGCGGGCGTGTTGCTGGTGCGTGCCAGCCTGGCTGCCAGCCTGCCGGTGCCCCAGGTCGGCCTGCTGCAGGGGGGCACCTTGCAGACGCTGACGTTCATGGCCACGTTCGGCGTGGTGCTGCTCAGCTCGCTGGGCTTCGTGACCATGGCGCGCGACCGCGCCGACGAAGCCAACCGCGTCATGGCGGCGGTGGACGCCCTCACCGGTGCGGCCAACCGCCGCGCGCTGATCAGTGCGCTCGACCGCGACGTTGCACGCGCCGTGCGCACCCGTGAGCCCATTTCCGTGCTCATGGTCGATATCGACCATTTCAAGCGGGTCAACGACCAGTACGGCCACCAGGCGGGCGACCAGGTGCTGTGTCGCGTGGTCCAGGTGCTGCAGGAGCGCGTGCGTTCGCAGGACCTGGTGGGGCGCTACGGCGGCGAAGAATTCCTGGTGGTACTGCCCGGCACCGACGTGGCCGGCGCCCTGCTGCTCGCGAGCGACCTGCGCAAGGCGGTGGAGTCGCCGGCAGGCGCCATTGGCGTGACGGTCAGCATCGGGGTGTTTGGTGGCCAGCTCGAGCCCGGCGATTCCTGGGACGTGCTCGTCGCGGCCGCAGACCGCGCGCTCTACCTGGCCAAGGAAAACGGGCGCAACCGTGTCGAGGTGGCCGCCGCGCTGCGCCGGTCGCCCACGCAGGT
>NZ_ACQT01000409.1 GCF_000175235.1 Acidovorax delafieldii 2AN
GGATGCCGGCGCGCAACACGGTCGCGTTGCGGATCGCCAGCCTTGATCCACTCAAGACCACTCGACTTCGGGAAGGCCAGGATGCGTCCCGCATCCTGCAAGGTGTTGGCGGTGTTCCTCCGCCAGTCTCCGCACCGCTGGAGCAGGTACAGATCGACCACACAGTCATCGACCTGATCGTGGTGGACGAGCGCGACCGGCAACCGATTGGCCGTCCGTACCTGACCCTCGCCATCGACGTGTTCACCCGCTGCGTGGTTGGCATGGTGGTCACGTTAGAAGCGCCATCTGCCGTCTCGGTCGGCCTGTGCCTCGCACACGCCGGTTGCGACAAGCGCCCTTGGTTGGAAAGGTTGGACGTGGAAATGGACTGGCCGATGAGCGGCAAGCCCGCGCTGCTCTACCTGGACAACGCGGCCGAATTCAAGAGCGAGGCGCTACGCCGTGGCTGCGAGCAGCATGGCATCCGGTTGGACTATCGGCCTCTCGGGCAGCCGCACTATGGCGGCATCGTGGAACGGATCATCGGCACGGCGATGCAAATGATCCACGACGAATTGCCGGGGACGACCTTCTCCAACCCTGACCAGCGCGGGGAATACGCCTCCGAGAAGATGGCCGCCCTGACACTGCGCGAGCTGGAACGCTGGCTCGCATTGGCGGTTGGCACCTATCACGGCTCCGTGCACAACGGCCTGCTCCAACCGCCGGCCGCACGCTGGGCCGAAGCTGTCGCGCGTACCGGCGTTCCAACCGTCATCACTCGCACCACGGCTTTTCTGGTCGATTTCCTGCCCGTCCTCCGCCGCACCCTGACCCGCACTGGCTTCGTCATCGACCACATCCACTACTACGCCGATGCGCTCAAGCCGTGGATAGCTCGGCGCGACCGCCTGCCTGCGTTCCTGATCCGGCGCGACCCACGCGACATCAGCCGCATTTGGGTGCTGGAGCCGGAGGGGCAGCACTATCTGGAAATTCCATACCGTACCTTGTCGCACCCGGCTGTCACCCTCTGGGAACAACGGCAGGCGCTGGCGAAATTGCGGCAGCAAGGGCGCGAACAGGTGGATGAGTCGGCGCTGTTCCGCATGATCGGGCAGATGCGCGAAATCGTGACCACTGCGCAGAAAGCCACGCGCAAGGCGCGGCGCGACGCGGATCGACGCCAGCATCTCAAGTCAACGGAACAACCTGTCAAAACCACGCCACCAGCGGACACGGACATGGCAGACCCGCAGGCGGACAACCAGCCACCTGCCAAACCGTTCGACCAGATTGAGGAGTGGTAGCCGTGGACGAATATCCCATCATCGACCTGTCCCACCTGCTGCCGGCGGCCCAGGGCTTGGCCCGTCTCCCGGCGGACGAGCGCATCCATCGCCTTCGCGCCGACCGCTGGATCGGCTATCCGCGAGCAATCGAGGCGCTGAACCGGCTGGAAGCCCTGTATGCGTGGCCAAACAAACAACGCATGCCCAACCTGCTGTTGATTGGCCCAACCAACAACGGCAAGTCGATGATCGTCGAGAAATTCCGGCGCACGCATCTGGCCAGCGCCGATGCCGACCAGGAGCACATCCCGGTGCTGGTCGTGCAGATGCCGTCCGAGCCGTCTGTGATCCGCTTCTACGTCGCGCTGCTCGCGGCGATGGGTGCGCCATTGCGACCGCGCCCACGGCTGCCGGAAATGGAGCAACTGGCGCTGGCACTGCTGCGCAAGCTCGGTGTGCGTTTGCTGGTGATCGACGAGCTGCACAACGTCCTGGCCGGCAACAGCGTCAACCGCCGGGAATTCCTCAACCTGCTGCGCTTCCTCGGCAACGAACTGCGCATCCCACTGGTCGGGGTTGGCACGCGCGACGCCTATCTGGCCATCCGCTCGGATGACCAGTTGGAAAACCGCTTCGAGCCGATGATGCTGCCGCTGTGGGAGGCCAACGACGATTGCTGCTCACTGCTGGCCAGCTTCGCCGCTTCGCTTCCTCTGCGGCGACCCTCGTCGATTGCCACGCTGGACATGGCTCGCTACCTGCTCACGCGCAGCGAGGGCACTATTGGCGAGCTGGCGCACCTATTGATGGCGGCGGCCGTGGCCGCCGTGGAGAGTAGTGAGGAAGCGATCAACCACC
>NZ_ACQT01000408.1 GCF_000175235.1 Acidovorax delafieldii 2AN
GGGTGCCGGCGCGCAACACGGTGGCTCTGCGGATCGCCGGCCTCGATCCGCGCGAGGTCACTCACCGCCGGGAAGGACAAGATGCCGCCCGCGACCTGCAAGGTGTTGGTGGTGTTCCGCCACCCGTCTCCGCGCCGCTGGAGCAGGTGCAGATCGACCACACAGTCATCGACCTGATCGTGGTGGACGAGCGCGACCGGCAACCGATTGGCCGTCCATACCTGACCCTCGCCATCGACGTATTCACCCGCTGCGTGGTTGGCATGGTCGTTACGCTGGAAGCCCCGTCCGCCGTCTCGGTCGGCTTGTGCTTGGTGCATGCCGCCTGCGACAAGCGCCCTTGGTTGGAAGGGTTGAACGTAGAGATGGATTGGCCGATGAGCGGCAAGCCCAGACTGCTCTACTTGGACAACGCGGCTGAGTTCAAGAGCGAGGCGCTGCGCCGTGGCTGCGAGCAGCATGGTATCCGGTTGGACTATCGCCCGCTCGGGCAGCCGCACTACGGCGGTATCGTGGAACGGATCATCGGCACGGCGATGCAGATGATCCACGACGAATTGCCGGGGACGACCTTCTCCAATCCTGACCAGCGCGGGGAATACGCCTCCGAGAAGATGGCCGCCCTGACACTGCGCGAGCTGGAACGCTGGCTCGCATTGGCGGTTGGCACCTATCACGGCTCCGTGCACAACGGCCTGCTCCAACCGCCGGCCGCACGCTGGGCCGAAGCTGTCGCGCGTACCGGCGTGCCAACCGTCATCACTCGCGCCACGGCTTTTCTGGTCGATTTTCTGCCCATCATCCGCCGCACGCTGACCCGCACCGGCTTCGTCATCGACCACATCCACTACTACGCCGATGCGCTCAAGCCGTGGATAGCTCGGCGGGACCGCTTGCCTGCGTTCCTGATCCGGCGCGACCCGCGCGACATCAGCCGCATATGGGTGCTGGAACCAGAGGGGCAGCACTACCTGGAAATTCCCTACCGTACCTTGTCGCACCCGGCTGTCACCCTCTGGGAACAACGACAGGCGCTGGCGAAATTGCGGCAGCAAGGGCGCGAACAGGTGGATGAGTCGGCGTTGTTCCGCATGATCGGCCAGATGCGCGAAATCGTTACCACCGCGCAGAAGGCTACGCGCAAGGCGCGGCGCGACGCGGATCGACGCCAGCATCTCAAGGCAACGGCAACGCCTGTCAAAACCACGCCACCACCGGGCGCTGACATGGATGGGCAGCAGGCAGACAACCAGCCGCCGGCCAAACCGTTCGACCAGATTGAGGAGTGGTAGCCGTGGAAGAATATCCCATCATCGACTTGTCCCACCTGCTGCCGGCGGCCCAGGGCTTGGCACGTCTCCCGGCGGACGAACGCATCCATCGCCTTCGCGCCGACCGCTGGATCGGCTATCCGCGAGCAATCGAGGCGCTGAACCGGCTGGAAGCCCTGTATGCGTGGCCAAACAAACAACGCATGCCCAACCTGCTGTTGATTGGCCCAACCAACAACGGCAAGTCGATGATCGTCGAGAAATTCCGGCGCACGCATCTGGCCAGCGCCGATGCCGACCAGGAGCACATCCCGGTGCTGGTCGTGCAGATGCCGTCCGAGCCGTCTGTGATCCGCTTCTACGTCGCGCTGCTCGCGGCGATGGGTGCGCCATTGCGACCGCGCCCACGGCTGCCGGAAATGGAGCAACTGGCGCTGGCACTGCTGCGCAAGGTCGGCGTGCGCATTTTGGTGATCGACGAGTTGCACAACGTCCTGGCTGGTAACAGCGTCAACCGCCGGGAATTCCTCAATCTGCTGCGCTTCCTCGGCAACGAACTGCGCATCCCACTGGTCGGGGTTGGCACGCGCGACGCCTATCTGGCCATCCGCTCGGATGACCAGTTGGAAAACCGCTTCGAGCCGATGATGCTGCCGCTGTGGGAGGCCAACGACGATTGCTGCTCACTGCTGGCCAGCTTCGCCGCTTCGCTTCCTCTGCGGCGACCCTCGTCGATTGCCACGCTGGACATGGCCCGCTACCTGCTCACAACGCAGCGAGGGCACCATAGGCGAACTGGCGCACTTGCTGATGGCAGCGGCCATCGTCGCCGTGGAGAGCTGCGAGGAAGCGATCAACCATC
>NZ_ACQT01000407.1 GCF_000175235.1 Acidovorax delafieldii 2AN
GCAGGCGCGGCGGAAGGCGCGCAGCGTGGCTTCGGCGCGGTGCAGCACGCTGGCAGAGGCTGCGTCTGCGCGCAGGCCGGGCCCCGCTTCCATGCCCGAGCTTTCGCCTGTGAGCAACGCGATGCCGTCGCGCACATGGTCCACGGCATAGATGTGGAAGCGGCCCTGTTCCACGGCCTGTTGAACGCGGCGGTTCAGCATGAGGTGGCGGCGGTTGCGCCCGGGAATCAGCACGCCCTGGCTGCCGTCGAGGCCTGCGGCCTCGCAGGCCAGGAACCAGCCTTCGATCTTCTCGTTGATGCCTCCCACGGGCAGCACCTCGCCATGCTGGTTGAGTGCCCCCGTCACGCCGATGCCCTGGCGCAGTGGCAAGCCCGACAGCGACGACAGCAGCGCATACAGCTCGGCACACGAGGCCGAGTCGCCCTCCACGCCGCTGTACTCCTGTTCGAAGACGATCGAGGCATTCAGGGCCAGTGGCGTGACGTGGCTGAACAGCGCCGTGAGGTAGCTGTGCAGGATCAGCACGCCCTTGTCGTGGATGGGGCCCGACATGTCGACCTCGCGCTCGATGTTGAGCAGGCCCTCGTGCCCGGCGAAGGTGCGGGCGGTGATGCGCACCGGAAAGCCGAAGCGGTAGTCGCCCAGGTCGATCTGCGTCATTGCATTCACCTGTCCGGCCACCGTGCCGTGCAGCGTGATGAGGCGCTCGCCCTCGGTGATCGATTCGTGCAGCTGTTCCTCGGGGTAGTTGTGGCGCAGCGTGCGTGCGTGCAGCGCTGCGTTCACGTCGGGGGCGTCGACCAGTGCGCCGCCGCGGGCCTGGCACAGGGCCGCGCTTTCGATGACCAGGGCCTCGGTATTGCCGAAAAGCGCGCTCTGGCGGTTCTGGTCGTCGGCTTCGCGGTGGGTCTGCTCCAGCAGCAGCGCCACGGCGGCCGGCGCGAAATGCGGCAGGCAGCGCTTTTTGCAGCAATGGGCCACGAAAACCGCCGTGGCGTGGCGCGTGGCGGCGCTGGCCGCGAAGCGCTCGGCAAAGTCCACCTTCACGCGGAAGCGGCGCGCGGTGTCGGGGTCGGCCTCCTGCAGGGCGTAATACTCTTCGACCGAGCCGATCAGCACGATCTTCACATCCGCGTCCACCTCCTCGGGCTGCAGCGCAATGGGCGCTGCGGTGCCGTGTGCGGCCGGGCTGCCGTCGTCGATCTGCAGGCGGCTGCTGCGCAGGAAGCGGCGCAGCCGCGGCCACAAGCCTTCGTCTTCGACGAGATCGCGCAGGTGCAGCACGATGAAGCCGCCGTGGGCCTTGAGCAGGCTGCCCGCGCGGATGCCCGAGAAGTCGGCGTGGGGCGGATCGGTGTCGGTCTGGATGTCGATGGCGCCGAACAGGCTGCGCAGCTGGGGGTTGTCTTCCACGATCACAGGGGCGCCGCTGCGTTCGGCGTTGTCGACGGCCAGGTTCACCTGGCAACGCGCCAGCAGGTCGGCCAGCTGCTGCTTGCGCTCGTCTTCGGCATCGTCGTCGGGGTCACCGGCTTCGAACAGCGCCAGGTGCGCCAGCACTTCGCGCTGGACCTGGTCGAGCCACTGCCCCAGCTTGGCGGCATCCTTGATCTGCTTCTTGAGGGCCTGGCGGATGTCCTGCACCGCGTGTTCGAGCAGGGGCTTGATGGTTTGGCGGCGCAGATTGGCCAGGGCCTCGTCGCGGGCGCGCTCCAGCGGGCGCATGGTTTCGAGAAAGCGGGCGATTTCGGCGCGCAGGGCCTGTTCGGCGGCATCGATCTCGGCGCGTCGCTCGCGCGGCAGGGCCAGTGCCTCGTTTTCGGTGAGCGGATGGCCCTTGTCGCCCGTGAGGGTGAAAACCATGTGGCCGGCCTCGCGCGAGAGACGGAAGTGGCGGGCCTCGGCAAAGGCGTCCAGCGTGGCGAAGGCGCTGGCCTCCTGTGCCTGCCAAGCCTTCTGGATGGCTTCGGCCTCGGCCTTGCAGTCGGGGCCGGCCAGACGCTTGGGGATGTCTGCCTGCAGCGTGCGGGCCATTTCGAGCATGGCCACGCGCAACTGGCGCCCCTGGCCTGGCGGCAGGCGCAGTGCGCGGGGGCGCTCGGGGGTGTCGAAGTTGTGCAGGTAGCACAGGTCTGG
>NZ_ACQT01000406.1 GCF_000175235.1 Acidovorax delafieldii 2AN
CGCCGTGATCTGCGGCGCCCCTTGGGCCGAGGCCGCACTGCGCGCGCTGGACCCTTCGGTGCAGTTGAACTGGCGCGTGGCCGAGGGCCAGCGCTGCGCACCCGATCAGGTGGTGCTGGAGATCGAAGGCAATGCCCGCGCGCTGCTGAGCGCCGAGCGCACGGCGCTGAACTTCCTGCAACTGCTCTCCGCCGTGGCCACCAAGACGGCTGTTTACGTGGAGGCCGTGCGCGGCACGCGCGCCCACATCGTGGACACGCGCAAGACCATCCCCGGCCTGCGCCTGGCGCAGAAATACGCTGTGCGCGTGGGCGGAGGCACCAACCACCGTATCGGCTTGCACGACGCGGTGCTGATCAAGGAAAACCACATTGCCGCCGCCGGTGGCGTCACCGCCGTGCTGCGCGCCGCCGAGAGAGTGGCCGCGCGCGCGCAGTTCATCGAGATCGAGGTGGAAACGCTGGCGCAGCTGACCGAGGCGCTGGACGCTGGCGCCAAAATGGTGCTGCTGGACAACATGCCCCTGCCGATGCTGCACGAGGCCGTGCGCCTCAACGCAGGTCGGGCCATCCTCGAAATCTCGGGCGGCGTGACGCTGGAGAGCGTGCGCGCCCTTGCGGAAACCGGCGTGGACCGCATCTCCATCGGAACGCTGACCAAGGACGTGAAAGCGACCGATTTTTCCATGCGCCTCCAGGAGCTGCCATGAGCACCACCGTCCTCCTCAAGGAAGTCGATTACGAGCAGCCCGAGGGCGGCTCGGTCTGTTCCACCAAGCACGCCTGGGCGCGCGTGCCCGCCGAGCTCTCCAAGGACGAGCGCGCCGCGCTCAAGGACAAGATCCGCCGCCTGCTCAAGGAAAAGAACGCGGTGATGGTGTCGCACTACTACGTGCACCCTGACCTGCAGGACCTGGCCGAGGAAACCGGTGGCATCGTCAGCGATTCGCTGGAAATGGCGCGCTTCGGCCGCGATCACTCAGCGCAGACCTTGGTGGTGAGCGGCGTGCGCTTCATGGGCGAGACGGCCAAGATCCTCTCGCCCGAGAAGACCATCCTCATGCCCGACCTCGACGCCACCTGCTCGCTGGATCTGGGCTGCCCGATTGAAGAATTCAGCGCGTTTTGCGATGCCCACCCCGACCGCACCGTGGTGGTCTACGCCAACACCAGTGCCGCCGTGAAGGCGCGCGCCGACTGGCTGGTCACGTCGAGCTGCGCGCTCGACATCGTGCGCGCGCTCAAGGACCAGGGCCACAAGATCCTCTGGGCGCCCGACCGCCACCTGGGCGACTACATCCGCCGCGAGACCGGCGCCGACATGGTGTTCTGGAACGGCGCCTGCATCGTGCACGACGAGTTCAAGGCCTTCGAGCTGGAATCCCTGAAGAAGGACCACCCGAACGCCAAGGTGCTGGTGCACCCCGAAAGCCCGGCCGATGTGATCGCCCTGGCCGACGCTGTGGGCTCCACCTCGGCCATCCTCAAGGCCGCGCAGACCCTGGACGCCCGGGAGTTCATCGTCGCCACCGACAACGGCATGATGCACAAGCTGCGCACGCTCAACCCCGGCAAGGTGTTCTACGAGGCGCCCACCGCCGGCAACAGCGCCACCTGCAAGAGCTGCGCCCACTGCCCCTGGATGGCCATGAACGGCCTGGCCGGCGTGGCGCAGGTGCTGGAGACGGGTGGCAACGCCATCCACGTCGACCCGGCCATCATCCCGCGCGCGCGCCTTCCCATCGACCGCATGCTTGCCTTCACCGCGGCGCTGAAAAACGGCCAGCCCACCGCGGGGCTGGTGCCCCATATCGGCGCTGCGTGAGGCGGGGCATGGCGGCGGTGCGCATCTGTCCTCCGAGCCGCGATGACGCTAGCCCCTGCGGGGGCGATGCTTTCTCTGCACCGCCGCGCCGCTCGGTGGGCGCGGCTGCGGTGCGCACGCCGCAAGCGCCATTTTTTTGCAATTTTGCTCTCGTATCAATAGCTGAAAAATTCCAACCAACAAGCGCCACAGGCTGATTTGATGCTGGAAGCACTGATCGACTTCACCGACCCGCAGGACAGCGCGGCGCCGCGCCTGCGCTGCGCCTTTGCGGCGCCGCGCCAGGTGCTGGCGGCGCACGCGCCGGGCGAGGTGGG
>NZ_ACQT01000405.1 GCF_000175235.1 Acidovorax delafieldii 2AN
ACCGCTCTGCAGGTTCCAGTCCCACAGGCCCAGTGCGGCGGCCGAGAGGGTGAGCGACAGCAGCGCCTCGCGCTCGCGCACCTGTTCTTCGTTGCGCTTGCGGTCGGTGATGTCCTGCAGGGCAAACAGCCAGCAGGGCTCGCCGTCAAATTCGGTGGCACGCATGGACTGCAGTACGGTGCGCACTTCGCCGGTGCGGGTGACGATCGGGACTTCGTAGGCATCAAGCTGCCCGCTCTGGTTGGCAACTTCCATCAACCGCGCACGGGCCTCCGGGGTAAAAATACCCAGCTTGATGGCCGAGCTGCCCACAGCGTGTGCGCGCGCATAGCCGAGCAGTTCTTCCCACGCGGGGTTGACTTCGACATAAGCGCCATCGCGCTGGCGCGTCATGCCCATGGGGTAGGGCATGAGCTGGAAGATGCGCGAGAACCGGTCTTCCGAATGGCGCAGCCGCTGCTCGGAGTGCTTGGCCTCGTCGATGTCCTGCAATACGCCGCGGATGCCGACGACGGCGCCATCGCGCAGCACGGGCTCTCCGCGCGCGCGAACCCAGGCCTGCCGCCCGTCGGCGCGGATGATCTCGAGCTCGAGGCTCCACTCGGCCTGGTGGTGGATGCAGTCGTGTAGCTTGCCGCGCACGGCCTCGCGCCAGGCCGGTGCCACGAAGCGCTGGATGTAATCCCGTGGCAGCTCGGAGCCCAGCGGCAGCCCATGGATGTCGTAGCAGACATCCGACCAATACGCCATGCCGCTGTCGCGGACGTCTTCCCATGCGCCCAGCCGGGCCATGCGGCCGGCCTGCTGGAGCAGATTGTTCAGCCCGCGCAACTCGTCGCTGGCGCGCTGGGCTTCGGTCATGTCGTGGAAGACGAAGAGAAAGCAGTCTTCGCCGTCCACCACCACGGGGCGCGCCGACATCAGGCCGGGCACACGCACCCCATGGCGCAGCGCCACCATCGACAGGCGATCCACCTTGCCATCGCGCTGGTAGGTCTGCAGCAGGCGCGCGCGCTCCTGGGCCGAAGCCCAGATGTTGAGCTCGGTGGACGTGCGCCCGAGCACCGCCTCGCGCGGCAACCCGAGCGTTTCGCAGAAGGCCGGGTTGACGTCGAGATAGCGCCCGTCGGACACGCGCGAGATCCCAGCCGGGTCGGGCAGTGTCTGGTAGATGGTGGTGTATTTGGCTTCGGACGCGCGCAGGGCGTCTTCGACTTCGCGGTGGGCCGTGATGTCCATGTCCATGCCCACCAGGGTCAGCGGCCGGCCCTGGGCATCGCGCTCGCCCGCCCGTCCGCGCGAAAGCACCCAGCGCCACCGGCCTGCGGTATCCAGCACGCGAAACTCGGCCTCGTAGGTGTCCACCTCGGCACGCATGGCGCGCTCGAGCAGGGGCGCCAGGCGCGCGACATCTGCCGGGTGGCGGCGGGCGTACCAGCGTTCCCACGCGTCGTCGGTGTCGGTGTTCTCAAGCCCGAAGGCCGCGTAGAAGTGCCCATGGAAAGTCAGCTTCTGGCGCGGCACGTTCCACTCCCAGCGTCCGCCGCCCAGCGCGTCGAGTGCCAGGCGCACCTGTTCTTCGCGTTCGCGCAGCAGGCGAAACTCCTGGCGCAGGGCCGCATGGGACTGGGCGCGGCCCAGCAGCAATTCGGCCCCGCCCGCCAGCAACACCCCCCCCAGCGCAATGCCCCAGGGGGATCAGCCCCGGCACGCTGTAGCCCTGCGCAGCCGCCGCGCCTGCCAGCGGCGCGAAGGCCCACGCGACCAGTGCAAGGGTTGTGGCCAGCCCGCACACGGCCGTGCTGGCGGCGAGGTGCCAGCGCGAACGCACAGCGCGCCAGCCCCATCCCAGCAGAACTGCCGATACCAGCAGGACTGCCGCGGCGGGCCCGGCGGCCGTGCCCCGGATGGGCGGGTACACCAGGGCCAGCCCGGCAGAAACAGAGCCCGCCAGCGGCCCCATCACCAGTGCGGCCACAGCGCTTGCGACGGGATGGGCCAGCGTGGCATGAACGGGGTGTTGTGGCGGTGCTAGAACGAACGCGAGTACCGACGCCAGTCCGCAGGCCGCCCCCCCCAGCACGGCAGTGCTGCGCGTCGGGGTGCGCAGCGCCTCGGCCGGCACCCAGCCCAGAACCACCGCCAG
>NZ_ACQT01000404.1 GCF_000175235.1 Acidovorax delafieldii 2AN
GGCCTTTGCCTGGATCGTGGTCCTGATGCTGGTGTGGACCCAAGGTGTCGCCCTGGGTGTCGTACCCCCGTGGCGGCCCTGTCGCACATGGCGCTGGAGCAGGGCGCCCCCCATGTGGGTGCGCACCGTGCACAAGCGCCCTGGCTCGATGGAGGTCGACACGTCCATCGAAGTCCCGGTGCCCCCAGGCCGGCGGCCGGCGGGCCGAGATTTCGCTTGAGGCCGATCCGGGGCGCTACGCCTACGGCCTGCCCATCTTCCTGGCGCTGCTGCTGGCTGCGCGCGGCCCGGGGCGGTGGTCCCGCGCGGTGGGTGGCTACCTGCTGCTGCTGCCGGTGCAGGCGTTCAGCCTGAGCTTTTATCTGCTGATGCAGATGGTGCTCTCGGCACAGGCCAACGCGCGCGTGCTCAGGGTGGAGCAGTGGCAGCTGGAGGCCATCGTGTACGGCTACCAGGTGGGCTCGCTGGTGCTGCCCACGCTGGCGCCTTTTCTGCTCTGGCTGTGGCTTGATCGCAAGTTCGTGGAAGAGGTGCTTGTGCGCGCCTGGCAGGGGCGCACGGCGGCGGCTTCTCCGGTCGGAGTGCCGACGCCGGCGCCCACGGCCATGCCAGCCCAGGCAGCCGCTGCCGCGCCTGTGGCAGTGGCCGAGGTGGCGGAACACCAGCCCGATGCCGGTACGGTTCCGGCGCCCGCAGCACTGCCACCCCAGCCGGCGTCGGCGCAGCGCGGAGAAATTTCCACCAGTACGGCCGCCGTGCTGCCGCCCCGCCCGTCGGCGCAGGGACAGGGGGTTGCGCGCTAGGGGGCTGCGCTGCCGCGCCTTCTGGCGGCCGTTGCGGTGGGTGGCTGCAGGGATTGCCCCAGCGATAGAAAGAACTGCCCGGCGGTCTCAGGCGGCCAGGGGCTCTTCCTGCATCGCCTCGATCTGCTCGTGCAGCATGTCCACCTGGCCGCGCCAGTAGTCGCTGGTGCCGAACCACGGAAAGTTGATGGGGAATATCGGGTCTTGCCAGCGCCGCGCTAGCCAGGCGCTGTAGTGGATCAGGCGCAGCGTGCGCAGCGGCTCGATGAGGGCCAGCTCACGCCGGTCGAACGAGCGGAACTGTTCGTAGCCGTCGAGCAGCGCGCTGAGTTGGTGGGTGCGCTGGCGCCGGTCGCCCGACAGCAGCATCCACAGATCCTGCACGGCCGGGCCCATGCGGGCGTCGTCCAGGTCCACGAAATGCGGCCCGCCACGCCCCCATTCGTCCAGCGGCGTCCAGAGAATGTTGCCGGGGTGGCAGTCGCCGTGCAGGCGAAGTGCGGTGGCATCATTCAGGCAAAAACCACCTACGGCGCTTGCTGAACGGGTGTCTGACGCTATCAAATCAAGAGCGGTGTTGCACGCCTCGTGCCAGGCGGACTGCACGTCGAGCGGGATCAGGTCATGGCCCAGCAGCCACTCGCGCGGCTCGGCGCCAAAGCTCTGCAGGTCGAGCGCGGGGCGGTGCGCGAACGGTTGCGCCGCGCCCACGGTGTGGATGCGCGCCAGAAAGCGGCCGATCCATTCGAGCACCTCGAAATCGTCCAGTTCGGGCTGGCGCCCGCCGCGCCAGGGGCTGACCGAAAACGCGAACCCGTCGAACCGATGCAGCGTTTGGCCCGCCAGCACCAGCGGGCCCACGGCGGGCACCTCGGCCGCCATGAGTTCGGCGGCGAAGGCGTGCTCCTCGAGAATCTGCGCCTCGCTCCAGCGGCCGGGTCGATAAAACTTGGCCACCACGCGCTCGCCGTCTTCCAGCGTGGCCTGGTAGACGCGGTTTTCGTACGACGACAGCGCCATCAGCCGGCCGTCGCCGTACAGGCCCACGCTGGCCAGCGCATCGAGCACGGCATCGGGGGTCAGGGTGGCGAAGGGGTGCAGGCCGGGGGCATCGAGGGACATGTTCATGGGGCCATTGTCGCCGCGTGGCGGGTCGGCCTGCCCTGGGTTCAGTGCAAAAAATACCTGTTGCGCCTGTTCTTCTTGTGTCGATAGCTATTGTTTTAGGAGCTAATTGCCGCCGACCGCCGACCGCCGACCGCCGACCGCCGACCGCCGACCGCCGACCGCCGACCGCCGACCGCCAATCGCAAACGATCCATGCCAGGCGCTCGCCCGCCACGGCGCGAGCGT
>NZ_ACQT01000403.1 GCF_000175235.1 Acidovorax delafieldii 2AN
AGCGCAGGATGCCGGGGCCGTGGCCTCGCCAATCGCGGGCACCCTGCATGCCTGGAAGGTGGCCGACGGCGATGCCGTGCAGGAGGGCGACGTGATCGCCGTGATGGAAGCCATGAAGATGGAAATGCAGGTGGCAGCCCACCGCAGCGGCCGCATCACGCTCGCAGCCGAGGCCGGCAGCGCGCAGGCCGCAGGTGCGGTGATCGCGCGCATCGGCTGACGCGGCGATTTGCATTCCTTGGGACAACCAGGCGGGGAGCCGAAAGCTGTGCACTGGCACGGCGGGCAACCCCACAACGCCCTGCGGTAGTAAGAACCTGTTTACGGCCTTTTCGGGGATGGTGTTGGAGTGCCATCGGGATGAGTGGATGCTTCGGATGCGCCGCAGGGGCTCATGCCCATGCAAGCAGCCGGTGCGCCAAAACACCAAGTTCATCGGCCCGATTTCACTCCAAGCCCTCGGGCAAGTGCCCTGCCGGGCGGTCTGCGGCGTTGCACCGCTTGCCAGTAGCACGGCCATTGGCTGCGCGTCGCGCCTAGCAGCCCATCCCGGCAAGGCGCTTGCGCGACCCCGAGAAAATCGTAAACAGTTCTGAGCAAATCGAGAGCAGCGCCCCTCGGGAGGGCTTTGAGGACGGGGCAGGCTGGCAGGCCCACCTGTTTGGCCCCAGCCGCAGCGGCGGCTTTCGCCAGCCTCACCGTCAGCGCGAGTTCAAATGATTGGGGCAGCCCCACGCGGATCTAGTACCCCACCCGGGCGCGCATCCGGTGCCTGCACTGGCGGCCCATGGTCGCGCTGCCGGGGGTGCCCCAGCCCCTTTTCCTCGGGGCCCGCAAACGCGGGGGCGCCAGTTACCGCGCGACTTGGGCGACCAGGCCCATTTCGGCGCTGCTCAGCAGCGATTCGATGTCCATCATGATGAGCATGCGGTCGCCCAGCGTGGCAATGCCCGTCACAAAGGCGGAATCCACCTGGCTTTCGAACTGCGGCGCGGCCTTGATGGCGTCGGGCGCTAGCGCAACCACATCGGCCACGGCATCCACCACCGCGCCCAGCACGGTGCCGCCCACGTTCAGGATGATGACCACGGTGAAGTCGGTGTATTCCGCCTTGGGGCAATGCAGCTTCAGGCGCAGATCAACGATGGGAACAATGCGCCCGCGCAGGTCGACCACGCCCTTGATGAAGTCGGGCGCGTGGGCCATGCGCGTGGGCTGCTCGTACGAGCGGATCTCCTGCACCCGCAGGATGTCGATGCCGTATTCCTCTTCTCCCAGGCGGAAGGTGAGGTACTCCGCCGGGGCGGCTGCACCGGCCCCTGTACGCGAAGGAGCCTCGGGGCGGGGTGCAGTGGGGGCGGAAATCATGTGCGCATCCTTCTAAACATCGGTTCGGACAGGCAGGCGGCCGCGCCACGCCTTCGCTTTCCGAAAGAGCATAGCAGTGTTTCGGTTGCATTTGTTAACAACCCTGGCGCCCCTGCGACCGCTTCCCTGCCCCGTTGGCCGCACGCCTCAGGCATTTGGCGGCCACCGCACATCCGCACCCCATTGCACGCATGCCGCAGGGCAGATGTTCCGCGCTGCCATCCGCAGGTGCCCTGCTACAGCAAGAACTCGCTGTCGGCCCCCGCCCCGCCCCAGGGAAAGGCCGCTTCGATCACGGGTGTTGACTGCGCAGCGGCACAAGCCGCTCGGGGCGCACGGCATGTTTTGGAGCGATCGGGAAACACCTATCGTGCGGCGCGTGCGAACGAAGACCCGCACGCCGCCGTACATAGACGGACGCAGCATCGATTTTTCGAAGTGCGCGGAGCAGCGTGGCGACGGCATTTCGGCGGTGTGAACGAGGGCACGGTGCCCGCGTTCGAGGACAGAAGCAGCGCCGAATACAAGCGCCCGGTTGCCCCGTGGGGGTGCGCTGGGCAGGCATCCGCCGCAGGGACGACGGAATGACCGCGCGGGGAGCCCGGCAAGGGCGCATTGAAACGGCCGCGCAGAACTCAGATCGCTCTCGTTTTTATAGCTAAAGGCGCACTACGGGAAAGCGCATGAGGTCAGTTTTATTTCAAATCGGCCGACAAATCAAAAACTCTCCCATTCGTCATCGCCCCCCTTGGGAGTTGCACTGGCTTTGGGGGCCGGGGCTACCGGCGCCGCTGCCA
>NZ_ACQT01000402.1 GCF_000175235.1 Acidovorax delafieldii 2AN
TTCGGGCTCGGCTGAGGGCGGGGTGCCTGCGGGGAGCGCGGTCGGTGCAGGCGCCGGGGGCGGCCGCAGCGGCGCGTACTGGTCGCGGATGCGCTGGCGCACGTGGTCGATCTGCCAGCGGCCGGCATCGACCTGCACATAGACATAGCCCTGGTCCCAGAGATCGCCGTCGGCATCCTCCCAGGGCTTGGTCCACAGGCGCAGCACCCGGGCCTGGGAGCGCAGCGCCAGGGACGGAGCGCCTTCCGCGCCGCCATCGGCGATGCTGCGCGGTGCCCCGGCAATCGGCTGGCGCACTGGCGATGCGGTCGGCTCCGGCGCGCCTTCCCGAGACTCGCTACGGAGAGCCGATGCCTGCTGGCTCGGCAGGTTGTTGTGCAGGGCGTTGGTGTAGGTACCCGACACCGAGTCGCAGGCCACGCCCTCGGGCGCGGCGCAGGCGTACTTGGAGCTGCCGGAGAGACCCGACATGTTCATGCAGCCGGCCAGCGGCAGCAGCAGGGCGGCAGCGGCGATGCGTGCAGTGTGCGGAGTGTGCGCGCTCATGGCCGCTTCTCCGTCGTGGCCGGCTGGGGTTGGAGTTGAGAGGTGGCGACCTTGGCGACCTCCGCAAACCGGGCCTCGAGCACCGAGCGCCCGACATAGCCGTCGGTACGGCTGCCGTCGGCCCAGATCAGGGTTGGCGTTCCCTGCACGCGCAGCCGCCGTGCCAGCTCCAGGTTGCGCGCGATCGGGTGATCGCACTGCGCGCCCGGCTGCATCAGGCTGGCATCCGCCTGCAGCATCCATTGGCGCCAGGCACGCTCGCGGTCGGCGGCGCACCAGATGGCGACCGGCCGGGCCTCGCCCTGGAACGGCACCAGGAAGGTGTAGATCGTGACGTTGTCCAGGCCGGCGAGCTCGGGCTCGAGCTGCTTGCAGTAGACGCAGTTCGGGTCGCTGAACACCGCGAGCTTGCGCTGGCCGTTGCCGCGCACCGTCTTGATCGCATCGGCCAGCGGCAGCTGGTCGACGGGCACGGGCGCCGCGGAGGCGGTTTCCGCCTGGGCCCGCCCATCCTGGCCGCCGCGCTGCGCGATCCTGGGACCCGTGACATCGCGCATGGCCTGGGTGTCGAACAGCCGTCCGAAGACGAAGTAGCGCGGATTCGCCGACGCGACGTAGGCGACGTTGCCGTTCATCCAGACCTCGTACAGGCCCGAGACCTCGGTGCGCGACACCTCGGTGAACTCGGTGCCCGGGTGGGCCTTGCGCAGCGCGGCGAGCAGCCGGGTCTCGTCGGGAGACGCGGCTTGGACGGTGGCGGCAGCCGCCGCCAGCACTGCGCACAGCGCCGCCGAAGCGAAGCGGCGGCTGCGCCGCGCGGATTCAGTAGTTGCCATCATCGGTGGTCTCCAGATAGCGGGTTTCGGGGGAAGCGGCGCGGCGCTGGCCACGTTCGGCCACGGCGGTCATCGGCACATCGATGCGCACGCCCTTGGTGATCACGACGTCGATCTGGCGGCCGGCGTCGACTTCGATGACGGGGAAGGTGTTCTCGGCCAGCTTGATGTAGTACTGGGCGAGCCGATCCAGCGCCTTGCCCACGCCGCTGCCGAGGCCCGCCCGATAGGCGTCGGCATTGCTGTCGGCGCTGGCCATGGTTCCCAGCGCCGAGGTGCTGTAGGTGGTGTTCGCCGTGGACAGACCCTGGCCGATGCCGCTGACCACGCCGGCCAGCAGCGCGTTGGCCAGCATCTGGCCTTGCTTGGTGACCAGCCGCCCGCGCATGCCGACCTTGCCGTCTTCGCCGTAGACCGAGCCCTGGATGCGTACCTCCAGCGTGGCGCCGTCGGCCCGCACACAGGACAGGTTCTCGGTGCGCAGGTAGGCGCGCTCCGAACTGATGTCGCCATAGCCGGCCGCGATCACGAAGCACTCGCGGTATTCGCCCCGGAACTGGTTGGGCAGCACGCTGTTGTCCGAGAGGCGGATCAGTACAGGATGCGGGTTGGCCTGCGACTGCCCGCCGGTGGGCGCATCGAGGCCGCCGAGCAGGATGCCGCGCGTGAAGCTCACCGGCAGAAAGGTGGAGACCGTCTTGGGCGCGTTCGATGCCTGGTTGGCTCCCTCGGCCCGCTGCGGCCCGTCGCCGCTGGCCGTGGCGGAGGGGCGGGCGCGCTCGACCAGCGTCACG
>NZ_ACQT01000401.1 GCF_000175235.1 Acidovorax delafieldii 2AN
TGCACCATGTGCAGACGCTGTCGGGTGGGGCGCGCCTGGTGCGGCTGACCCAGCAGCTCGGCGGCATCGAGGTGTTCCGCGAACAGGCCACCGTGCTGCTGGGCGCGGACGGGCAGGCCCGCGCCATCGGTGGTTACCTGGGCAGCACCGCGCTTGCCCCTCCAATCCAAGGCCGCCCCGGCCACGCTGCTGGACGCGCCTGGCGCCGTCGCCCGCGCCCTGCAGGATTGGGGCTTCGCCCCCGAGGTGGTGGGGCAACTGCAATCGGCTGCCCCGCCCGCGACCGGGGAAGCCGGACCCTACGAGTGGTGGGCGCTGCCTTCCGGGGTGACGGGTACAGGGGGCGCCTCCCTGCCCGAGCCCGTACGCGTCAAGCCCGTGTGGTTCCGCCTGCCACAAGGGCTGGTGGCCGCCTACTACATGGAATTGCTGGTGGTGGAAGACGGCGAGGAACATGCCTGGGCCTATGTGGTTGCGCGGGATGATGGCCGCCTGCTGCTGCGCCACAACCAGACGGCGCACGCTGGCGACACCTTCAGCTACCGTGTGTTGGGCGAGAGTGCCCCACCCTACATGCCCTGGCCAGGCGCGCAGGGCCGCAATGGCACGCCCCATCCCACGGGGACACCTTCCGGTTACGCCGCGCCGATGGTGGCCTCCAACCTGGTGAGCCTGGCCAACGCGCCGTTCTCGCGCAACGATCCTTGGCTGCCCGTGGGCGCCACACAGACCTTGGGCAACAACGTGCATGCCTTCGCTAACCTGGCGGCGCCCGATGACCTGAACCCTGGCGACGAAACCCAGTGCGGCGACACCCTGGCCCGCGACTTCCGGGCCTGCGCCACGGCGCCTGGCGTTTTTGACTACGGCTACGACCACGGCCAGGGGCCGCTGGCAAGCAAAAGCCAGGCGGCCGCCTCGGTGGTCAACCTGTTCTACATGAACAACTGGCTGCACGACTGGTTCTACGATGCAGGCTTCGACGAAGCGGCGGGCAACGCGCAGGCGGACAACTTCGGGCGCGGTGGCTTGGGTGGTGACGCACTGCGCGCACAGGCGCTGGACTACAGCGGCACCAACAACGCCAACATGATGACGCCGGCCGACGGCGCGCCGTCGCGCATGCGCATGTACCGTTTCGTCAATTCCACGCCGGTGCAGGCCACGGTGTCGGCGCCCGCCGTGATTGCCCGCAGCTATGCGGTGGGTGCGGCCTCTTTTGGCCCGCTGATCTATGACGTGAGCGGGGATGTGGTGGCCGCACAGGATGCAGTCCCGAGCCCCAGTGACGCCTGCAGCACCATCACCACGAATCTCACGGGCAAGATCGCCCTGGTGGACCGCGGCACCTGCAGCTTCGACACCAAGGTGAACAATGCGCAGACCGCAGGTGCGATAGGCGTCGTGGTCGTGAACAACGTGGCCGGACCGCCTGCGGACATGGCGGGCACGGGCCTGACTATCACCATCCCCAGCATCATGATCTCCCAGCAGGATGGCGTGGACTGGAAAGCGCAGTTGATGGCGAACGCGATCGTCACCCTGCGCATGCAGAGCACAGGCGCCGCTGAGCGCAGCAGTGCGCTGGACAATGGCGTGATCGCCCACGAGTGGGGACACTTCATCACCAACCGCCTCATCGGCAATGCCAGCGGCCTGACCTCCCACCACGCTGTGGGCCTGGGCGAAGGCTGGGGCGATTTCCACGCGCTTCTGGTGACGGTGGCCGATGCCGATCGCAACCAGCCCGGCAACAACCTGTACCAGGGCGCCTATGCCGCGGGCAGCTACGCCATGGGCAGCGTTGTCGGCCCGGACATCGATCCTTTCGACGTCGCCCTATTCGGCATCCGCCGTTATCCGTATTCCACGGACATGGGCAAGAACCCGCTCACGCTCAAGCACATCACCGATGGCGTGGCGCTGCCCGCCACGGCGCCGCGCAACCCCAAAGGGGTGAACCTGTCGAATGCCGAAGTGCACAACATGGGCGAGGTCATGGCCACCATGCTGTGGGAGTGCTACACCGGACTGCTCAATGCGCACCCCTTCACCACGGCGCAGGATCGCATGAAGAACTATCTGGTGGCGGGCTACAAGCTCACGCCAGTCAATCCCACGCTGCCTGAGGCGCGCGATGCGCTGCTGGCCGCCATGGCGGCCAGCGACCCGGCGGACCGCGCACGCTGCGC
>NZ_ACQT01000400.1 GCF_000175235.1 Acidovorax delafieldii 2AN
GGATCACCCCATTCTCGGTGCGCTGCGTGATTGTGGCGCGCCCGGTGCCCGCGCTGCGATGGGCCCGGTCAAGCGGCCAGCGGCTCGCCCGCAAGCTCCGCCGGCCGCAGCGGCGCATCGTGCACCGCGATGCCGACCGCCGCTGACTTGGCCTTGTGTTTGGCCGCGGCCGCGAGGTTGGCCACTTCTTCCGCCCGCAGCGTGGCCTCGGTGGCTACGCGCACGGCGCCGATCGCCAGCGTGGTGCACGGAAAGAAGCGACGCACACCGTGGCGGTCGTCCGCATGGATGCCGCCGGCCAGGCGTGCTTCGGCATCGAACAAGGCGAGGGCCTCGCGCGCAAACTCGTCCACGATCGACCGGCAGCGCTGCATCCAGTTGCTGCTCTGGAACAGCAGCATGAAGTCGTCGCCGCCCACATGGCCCACAAAGTCGCGGCGAGGGTCGCAGTGCGAGGTGGCCAGCCGCGCCAGCAGGCGGATCATCTGGTCGCCGCGCCAGTAGCCATAGTGGTCGTTGAAGGGCTTGAAATTGTTGAGGTCGGCGTAGCAGGCAACGAATTCGGCACCGCTGTCCAGCAGGCGCTGCATGTGCAGGCTGATGGGAATGTTGCCGGGCAGGAAGGTGAGCGGGTTGGCGTGGCGGGCCGCTTCGATGCGGGTCTCGGTCACGGCCCTGACCAGTTGGTCGCCCGTGCCCAGCCCCACGTAGCGGGCGTTGTCGGTGACGATGTAGCCGTCGTTCAGATAGCGCTGGTCCTGCGAGGTCAGGATGCCCACGAGCTGGTCCACGTCGCAATCGAGCTCCACCACGCGCGGCGACCGGTTGGCCAGGCCCATGCACGACTTGCGGCCGTGCACTTCGCGAAAGTACAGCGTTGCGTAATGGTTCATGAATTGCTGGCGGTTGATGAGGGCGACGGGGCGCGCGCCTTCGACCACGGCCAGCGCATGCAGGTCGGTGTGTTGCTGGAACATCGCCGCAACGGCGTCGTTGCTGGTTTCTGGCGTGGCCGTGGGCGCCTGCACCACGAACAGGCTGCGCAGGATGCCGGGCCGCGCGGTCTGGCCCAGATGGGGCAGCACCGCCACGCGGCGGTCGTTCAGCACGTCTTGCGCGGGCGCCTCCACGGCGTCGCGCGGTTGCACCGCGGGGCGCCCCAGCAGCCAGCCCTGCCCGAAGGAAATACCCAGGTCGCGCAGCGCCCGCAGGTCGTCGCGCGTCTCGATGCCTTCGGCGATGAGCGTGGTGCCGAACACGCTGGCAATGCCCTTGATGGCCTGCAGCATCTGCAGGTTGGCGGGGTGCGCGCTGATGTCGCGGATGAAGTATTTGTCGATCTTCACGAAGTCCGGCTTGATCTCGGACCACAGGCGCAGGCTCGAGCGCCCGTCCCCAAAATCGTCCAGGGCAAGCCGCGCACCGCAGGCGTGCACTTCCTTGATGGCCTGGCGCAGCGAAGGCATGTCGGTCACGCGCTCGTGCTCGGTGATCTCGAGCACCAGCATGCGCGCGCTCAGGCCGAAGCTGCGCACGAATTCGCCCAGATGGCGTGCCTCGCGGTGCGACACCCCGTGCACCAGGGCGTCAGCACTGATGTTCACGAACAGCCGGCCCGGAGCACCCAGACGGCCCCAGGTGTCCAGCGCCTTGACGGCGCACAGCAGTTCGAAGTCCTGCAGGATGCCCTCCTGGCGGGCCAGGTCGAGCAGCACATCGGGGGTGTGGAAGAGGGTGCCCTGGGGGCCGCGGATCAGCGCCTCGTGGGCATAGATCTGGCCTTCACACAGATCGGCCAGGGGTTGAAAAACGCAATGCAGCGCACCCTGCTGCATCAGCCGTGCAAGCGGACCCGTGCCATGGCGCGCTGCGGACGAGAGCAACGCCAGCGTGGCGTCCAGTCGACCTGGCGAAAGGTTCTGCATCGCGGGTGGGTCCATCTCAGTGCAAGGCACCCACCATAGTGGGCCAGTGTGACGCGCTCGTTACAACTGGTTGCGCTCGTGGCCGGCCAGTGGTGCGCAGGCCGAGTGGCCCGGGACCCTTCGGGCTGAGGCGACAATGGCCGCCATGCACAGCCCCCATGACGCACCAGATCCGGCCCTGCCCGATTTCCGCACCCAGCCCCGTGCTTTTCTGCAGGCGCTTTTCGAAGCCGCAGTGCGCAGCGCGCAGCCACTGCACGGCATGCGGGCCTGGCTGCCAGCGCCACCGCGCGGTCGCACGCTGGTGCTGGGG
>NZ_ACQT01000399.1 GCF_000175235.1 Acidovorax delafieldii 2AN
TGCGACGACGCGGGCCTGCAGGCCGTCATCGATGGCCGCTTTGCCGTGCTCAACGCCCTGCCGTTTCATTGTGCGGTGGCGGTGGCCACCCGCTGCGCCGCTGTGGGCGTGCACTATTTCGATCTGACCGAGGACGTGGCCAGCACGCGGGCCATACGGGCGCTGGCCCCCGCCGCGCGCAGTGTGCTGATGCCCCAGTGCGGCCTGGCCCCCGGGTTCATCGGCGTGGTGGGCCACGACCTGGCGCGGCGCTTCGACACACTGCACACGCTGCGCATGCGGGTGGGGGCGCTGCCGCGCTACCCGCAGGGCGCGTTGCGCTACAACCTGACCTGGAGCACGGAAGGCCTCATCAACGAATACTGCAACCCCTGCGAAGCCATCGTGGACGGCGTGCGCACCACGGTGCCTGCGCTGGAAGGGCTGGAGACCTTCGCACTGGACGGCGTGGAATACGAGGCCTTCAACACCTCGGGCGGGCTGGGCACGCTGACGGAAACGCTGGCGGGCCGGGCGCGGCAGGTGGACTACCAATCGATCCGCTACCCCGGCCACTGCGCCATCCTCAGGCTGCTGCTCAACGACTTGCGCCTGCGTGACCGGCGCGATCTGCTCAAGGACATTCTGGAAGCCGCCATCCCCTCCACCGACCAGGACGTGATCGTCGTCTTCGCCACCGCGTCGGGTCTGCGCGGCGGGCGTCTGGTGCAGCATTCGTATTCGGCCCGCATCGTCGGCGCCGAGGTGGCGGGGCACACGCTCAGCGCCATCCAGCGCACCACGGCGGCGGGCATCTGCACGGCGCTCGACCTGGTGGCCACGGGCCACCTACCCGCGCGGGGCTTTGTTGGTCAGGAGGCGGTGCGCCTGGCGGATTTTCTGGCGAACCGGTTCGGGGCGGCCTGCGCTTCTGAAGCTGCGCTGGCCTCTTGAGATGCCAAGGCCGAGGCCCTCGCCTCAACGTCCTGCGGGCTTTTGGTACATGCCCTCGATCGCATGGGCAAAGTGCACCGCCAGATTGCTGCGCTTGAGCTTGAGCGTGGGCGTCATGAAGGTGTTCTCGATCGTCCACGGCTCCAGCGTCAGGTGCACTGCACGTGGCACCGCGTAGCGGGCGAAGCTGGCCGTGTTTTTTTCGATGCGGGCCAGCACGGCGCGGTGCACGCTGGGATGGTTCAGGCTGTCTGCAGCCTGCGGATTCAGGCCCAGATCGGCCGCCAGGCGCACCCATTCACCGCGCTTGACCACCGCCACGCAGGCGATGAACGGGCGGTTCTCGCCGACCACGAAGGCCTGTTCCAGCAACGGGTCGGCCAGCAGGGCCAGTTCAAGGTCACCGGGCGGAATCTTCTCGCCGGTGGAGGTGACGATGATTTCCTTGATGCGGCCCTTGATGTAGATGCGGCCGTTCACGATCTCGGCCTGGTCGCCCGTGCCCAGCCAGCCCTCGGGGTCGAGGATGCGTGCGGTGTCTTCGGGCCGCTTCCAGTAGCCCTTCATCACGATGGGGCCGCGCACCTGCAGCTCGCGGTTGTCGCCAATGCGCACCTCCACGCCGGACAAGGCCTTGCCCACGCAGGCCGGGTCGTTGTCGCCCAGCGCGTTGACCGATACCACGGGTGCGGTCTCGGTCATGCCGTAGCCTTGAATAAGCGGCAGCCCCAGGCCCAGAAAGCACTTGGCAATGGTGGGTGACAGCGGGGCGCCGCCGCTCACCGCCACACGCACGCGGCCACCAAACTGGGCCAGCAGCGGCTTGGCCACCAGGGCTTGCAGCACGGGCCAGGGCAGGGCGGCCATCCAGCCTGCGGCCTGGCTGCTGGCATCCGGCGTGGGGGCTGGCAGGCCCTGGGATGCACAAAACCGGGCCCAGCCCTTGTTCTGCGCGGCTTCATACAGCTGCATCTTCCAGGGCGTGGGCGAGAGCTTTTCCAGCAGCTTGGCGTGGATGCGCTCGTAAATGCGCGGGACCGACACCAGCACCGTGGGGCGCACGGCCTTCAGGTCTTCGGCCAGCAGCGGCACCGAGCGGGCGTAAGCCACGCAGCTGCCCGCCGCCATCGGCAGGTAGTAGCCGCCAGTGCGCTCGAAGGTGTGCGACAGGGGCAGGAACGAGAGGAACACGTCGTCCGCCGTGGGCACGATGCGCTCGAGCACAGCCTTCACGTCGCTGACCACATTGCGGTGCGTCAGCATTACGCCCTTGGGCTTGCCCGTGGTGCCGGATGTGTAGACGATGGC
>NZ_ACQT01000398.1 GCF_000175235.1 Acidovorax delafieldii 2AN
CGGCAGCCACGACAGCACGTCGTCCGCGCGCGCCGCCCATTTGCCCGCCCATTGCCAGTAGCGCCCGCCGCGCATGCCTGGGTAGCCCCACATGGCATCGGCCGTGTTGGCGAAACGGTACAGCGCCGCACCCGGCAAACCCAGCAGCGCAAACCAGAACAGCGGCGCCACCACCGAGTCGTTGAGATTCTCGGCCAGCGACTCGATGGCCGACTCGCGCACCTGCAGGGCGTTGAGCTGCGCCACGTCGCGGCTCACCAGGCGCGCCAGGCGTTCGCGCCCCTCGGGCAGCGATCGGGCCAGTGCTTCTTCCACGGCCAGCACTTCGTCGCAGAGCATGCGCCACGCGAACAGCGGCTTGAGCAGCAACGCCAGCAAGGTGGTCGCCAGCAGCCAGTGCAGCTGCAGCGCCGCCCACTGCATACCCCAGAAAATAGCAAAAACCATAGCAGCAAGCGCACACCAGACAAGCGCTGCAGACCAAAAACACTTCCAATCGTCCGCCCGGGGCGCCACGGGGGCCAGTCGGTCGCCCCACCAGCGCAGCACCTGCCCCATGCACACCACGGGGTGCACGCGCTCGGGCGGCTCTCCGGCCAGACGGTCGAGCACGACGGCCAGCAGCAAGGCGGCCGCGCCCGACAGCGCCACCCACATGGATTCGCCCCCCCTGCCACTGCGTCAAGATTCATCGCGTCGATTCTCCCGGAAACAGGCTGTTGGCCTGGCCCCAGGCATTGTCGAACACCGGCATTTCCAGCGGCTGGCGGCGGGCCCAGCCCGCCTCGGCCCACAGGGGCTCGGCATAGAACTGCGCCACCGACCCCAGGCACAGCAAGGCGATGGGCTTGGCCCCGTGGGCAATTGCAGCACGCGGGCCCCGGCGGCGGGGTCGGACAGCGGGACCCCGCCCATGCCCGGGCCCCCGAATCGCGCCGGCCGCCACAGGTTCTGAATGGCGCAGGCGGCCGATGCCAGGTCCATCCGCGGCAGCGCGCGGTCGGCCGAAGGTGTGCTTTTCGTGGCTGTCGGCCAGCGACACCGCCAGCACCTCGGCGGCAGCGAGCAGGCCCTGCACCTTCAGGCACATGAACGCGTCCCCGCGCTCCCCCGGGGCGCGGGCCGTGAGCACCCGCACCTCCTCGACCAGCCCGTTCAGTGGCTGGCGCAATGCGATGTCGGTCACGCGCACAGGGCGCCAGGGCCGCATGCCCCCCCCCCCGCTGGTGCATGGTGCGCGGCTAGCGGCAAACGGCGCAGCGTGTCGCCTACTACTGGGCCACCGGCGAAGTGGCGCATGTCGCGCCGCTCAAGGATCGCCCGGTACACAGCCCGGGCATCGCCGCGTGCAAAGGCCTGGGAAGACGGGTCCACGCTGCCCGCGCCCTGCTGCACCATGCCCTCAGTCCTCGATGCCGCGCTGCGCGGGCACACCGGCCTTGAACGCGTGCTTGACCATCTTCATCTCGGTCACGGTGTCGGCCAGTTCGATGATCTCTTCGGGGCAGCGGCGGCCCGTGAGCACCACGTGCACGTCGCGGGGGCGCTCGCGCAGGGTCTGCAGCACACCTTCGAGCGGCAGCCAGCCGTAGATCAGCGGGTAGGTGATTTCGTCAAGCACCACCATGAAATACGCCCCCGAGAGGATGGCGGCGCGCGCCTTCTCCCAGCCATCGCGGGCCAGTTGCGCGGAATGTTCCAGATCCTGGCTTTTCCAGCTGAAGCCGTCGCCCAGTCCCTCGATGGGCAGACCGATCTGCTCGAACATGCGGTGCTCGCCAAAACGGGCCGAGGGCACCTTCATGAACTGGTAGATCTTCACGGCCTTGCCGCGGCCGTGGGCACGCAGCGCGAGGCCGAAGGCTGCTGTGCTCTTGCCCTTGCCGTCGCCGGTGTTGACGATGACCAGGCCCCGGCGCTCGCCCTCGGCTTTTTCGTAGCGTTTCTCGGTGGGTGCGGCTTCAATCTGCATGGAATGGGTCTTTCAACAGGAAAAGGAAGATGGGGCGTCAGGGGGCCTGCAACCGGGGCAGCGCCATCCACATGCCCTCGAGCTGCCGCACATGGATGCGGTGGTCGAACACCTGCTCCAGCGCGGCGTGGGTGGCGGCGTCACCGCAGGCGCCGTGGTGCAGCGCACGGCCCGCCGCCATCACCACCATGTCGTCGGCCTGCAGCGCCAGCGAAACCTCGTGCAGCACGCTGACCACGGTCTGGCCCTGCGCCACCAGGGCGCGCACCAGCA